>NZ_JAWQRR010000023.1:0-305679 GCF_033446045.1 Plantactinospora sp. KLBMP9567
TCAGTACGTGTCGGCGAGTTGGCTGCGGAGTTTGGTGAGGGCGCGGGTGAGGAGGCGGCTGATGTGCATTTGGGAGACGCCGATTTGTTCGGCGATCTGGGATTGGGTGAGGTTGCCGTAGAAGCGGAGGGTGAGGATTTTTTGTTCGCGTTGGTCGAGGGTGGCGAGGGCGGGGCCGAGGGCGACGCGGAGTTCGGCGAGTTCGTATTCGTTGTCTTCGGTGCCGAGGAGGTCGCCGAGTTCGGTGGTGCGGTCGCCGTCGCCGGTGGGGGTGGACAGGGAGACGGCGTTGTAGGCGCGGGCGCCTTCGAGTCCTTCGAGGATTTCTTCTTCGGTGAGGTGGAGGTGGGTGGCGATGTCGGTGATGGTGGGGGAGCGGCCGAGGGTTTGCAGGAGGGTGCTGTTGGCTTCGCTGATGGCGAGGCGGAGTTCTTGGAGGCGGCGGGGGACGCGGATGTCCCAGGTGCGGTCGCGGAAGTGTCGTTTGAGTTCGCCGATGATGGTGGGGATGGCGTAGCCGGCGAAGTCGACGCCGCGGGTGGGGTCCCATTTGTCGATGGCTTTGATGAGGCCGACGGCGGCGGTTTGGGTGAGGTCGTCGGTGGGTTCGCCGCGTCCGCTGTAGCGGTGGGCGAGGTGGTGGGCGAGGGGGAGCCAGGCTTCGATGGCTTTGTCGCGGAGGGCGGGTCGGGAGGGGTGGTGTGCGGGTAGGGCGGTCATGGCGTGGAGTAGGTCGGTGGCGGTGTCGGTGAGGGCGTGGTTGTCGGTCCGGGTGGTGGTTGTGGTGGCGGTCATGGTGGTCCTCCCTGCGCTGAAGTGGTGGCGGGGACGGGGGTTGTCCGGTGGTGGGTGGTCGGTTGGTGGGTGGTGGTGTGGCTGTTCAGGCATCACCTTAGCCCGTTGGTATTGGTTGAGGCTAGCCGAACGGCTGATGTATAAAAGGTGCAAAGCATTCCATAGCAGGAACTTCGTCGAGATCTTGCGACTGAACTAGGCTCACGGACCGTGACCCATCTCGCCCCGGACGAGCCCAGAGCGCACCGGCCGGGACCATCCATCCCCGGACCGGTCGCCGCCGACCGGGTCGCCGGGCTGGTGCTCGCCGCCGGTGCCGGGCGGCGCTACGGCGGGCCCAAGGCGCTGGTCCGGCTGGACGGCCGACTGCTGGTCGAACGGGCGGTCCAGGTCGCCCGCGCCGGTGGCTGCGGGCCGGTGCTCGCGGTGCTCGGTGCCGCCGCGTCGACCGTGCGGTCCCGGGCGGAACTCGGCGACGCCGTACCGGTGGAGAACCCGGAGTGGGCGACCGGGATGGGCTCCTCGCTGCGCGCCGGGCTGGCCACGCTGCGGGACTCCGGCGCCGTCGCGGCGGTGGTCCTGCTGGTCGACATGCCGGGGATCACCGCCGAGGCGGTCCGTCGGCTGGTCGAGATCGCCGAACCGGACGCGCTCGGCATGGCCGGCTACGGCACCCGGCGCGGCCATCCGGTACTGCTCGGCCGGGCGCACTGGCCCGGCGTGGCCGAGCTGGCGGTCGGCGACGTCGGTGCCCGGCCCTACCTGCGCCGGCACGAGGCCCGGGTGTCGGTCGTACCCTGTGACGACGTCGCGGACGACGCGGACCTCGACGTGCCACCGGCGACCGTGCCGTGACGCCCGACCGGCGTCGTGCTGCGCGACCGTGACGTGATGGCGGTAAGGCGGCGACCGTGCCGGGACGCCCGACCGGCGTCCCGAGCGGCGGCGTGGCACCGGGGCAGACCGGCGGGTCAGCGCGGCAGGCGCAGCGCGAGATAGAAGTCGACCCGGTCGGGGAACCGGGACAGGTCACGCCCGGTGAGCTGCTCGATCCGGCCGATCCGGTAGCGCAGGGTATTGACATGCAGGTGCAGCCGTTCGGCCGCCCGACTCCACGAACCGGAACAGGCCAGGAACTCGTCCAACGTACTGACCAGGTCGGCGTGGTGTGCACGGTCGTAGGCCAGCACCGGGCCGAGCACCCGGTCTCGGAACGCCCGCCTCGCCTCCGGGGGTACGCCGCTGAGCAGCAGCAGGTGCGAGGCGAGGTCGCCGGCCGAGACCACGGTGCCGGGGTCGGGATCCGCCAGCGCCGTCGTTAGGGCGTGCTCGGCCTGCTCCACCGCGCCTGCCAGGGCATCCGGTTCGGCGGCCGGCCCGCTGATCCCCACCGCGAGCCGCCCGGCGCCGAGCCCCGGCACCAGCCCCGCGACCGTGCCCCGGACCGCGTCGGGAACCCCGGCCAGTTCGGTCCGCCCGCCCGCCAGCACGGCGAGCACCGTCCCGGGGCGGGCGGTGCCGGTGACCATGGCGGGCAGCGGCGTCGACCGGACGATTTCCTCGGTGACCGCGATCGCCAGCTCGGGGGGTGTGGTCAGCCCGGTCAGCCGGACGGCCAGCACCAGCAGGGTCGACCGGGGTGGCAGCCCACCGGAGGACAGCGCGGCGCGCAGCTCCGCCGGGGAGGCGGTGGTGGACAGGGCCGTACCGAGCTGGTCGGCGAGCCGCCGTTCCACCCGGCCCGCCTCGTCGGCGTGGGCCCGTTCCAGCGCCACCAGGCTGACCAGCTCGGCCGCCGCCTCGGGTAGCCCGGGCGGCGGAACGGCATCGCCGACCGTGGATCGGGCGGTGGCGATCGTGGACGGGGCGGAGCCGGCGGTCGCGGGCCGGACGGCATCGTCGGCATCGGACGGTCCGGTGTGCCGGACCGCGCAGGCCAGCATCCAGGCGGCGAGCCGGTGCTCGGGGCGGCCGGAGACGGCGACCAGCCAGATCCGCCGGCCGTCGACGTCGACCAGGGCCGGCAACCGGCCGGCGGCCAGGAACAAGATCGCCAACCGGCGGCTGGCGTCGGACGGAAGCGGCCCGGTGCCGGCGACGGTCCGCCCGGTCGAGGTCAGCACCCAGCAGTCGACGCCGAGATCGGCGGCGACCGGCTGGAGCAGGTCGGCCAGCCGGGCGCCGCCGGCCATCGCCGCGACCAGACCCCGGTACCGGCCGAGCACCGTCGCCAGCCCGTTCGCCCGGCGGGCCCACAGCGTCGGGGTGACCTCGTCGATGATGTCCCGGAAGGAGACCTCCACCGGGACCTCGAACAGCGGTACCCCGTACCGCCGGCACGCCGTCACCAGGTCCACCGGCACGGACCCGTACGCCGCGTCGCCGGCCCCGATCGCGGTGACTCCGGCGGCGGCGCAGGCGGCCACGAACCCGTCCGAGTCACCGGCCCGGCGGCGCCACATCAGCCCGGTCAGTACGATCTCGCCCCCGGAGAGGTAGCGGCGTGGATCGGGCAGGTCGGTGACGTACACCCGGCTGACCGTGCGGTCCAGTTCCGCCTCGCCGGTGAGCAGGGTCAGGCGCAACTGGGGCCGGTCCAGCGCCTCGCGCAGCAGCATCGCGTACCCGTCCGATCCCGGCGACAGGCCGGTTGGAGGAACCTACGAAAACGATACGGCGGCCGGCCGTGGTTTCGGTGTTCGCGCCGGTTCACCCGGGCACCACCCGGCTGTTGTACTTCTCCCGACCGCAGGAGGTGATCCGGGTGGCCACCGTCAGCGCGATGTTGGACGAGTTCAACCGGCGCTCCGCCGCCGAGGCCGAGACGGAGCTGCTCGCCTGCTGCGCCGTACCGGGCTGGGCCCGGGCGGTGACGGCCGGACGGCCGTACCCGGACGTGGCAGCGGTGGTCGCGGCGGCCGACGCCGTGCTGCGGCGGCTGGACTGGCCGGAGGTGGCGGGGGCGCTGGGCGCGCACCCGCGAATCGGCGAGCGGCCGACCGGCACCGGCCGGGAGTCCGCCTGGTCCCGCCGGGAACAGTCCGGCCTCGACGGTGCCGACCGGGACACCCGGGCCGCGCTCGCCCGGGTCAACCGGGAGTACGAGCAGCGGTTCGGGCACCTCTTCCTGGTATTCGCCGACGGCCGGACCGACGCGGAACTGCTCGCGGCGGCCCGGCGGCGGCTCGGCAACGATCCCGGTACCGAACGCGCGGTGGTGCGGGACGAACTGCGGCAGATCGCGCTGCTCCGGCTGAGGAGGCTGCTCTCGTGACCGACGACCGGACGAGTGCGCCGGACGGTCTGATCCGGATCTCCACACACGTGCTGGACACCGTACGCGGCGAGCCGGCCGCCGACGTCCCGGTCCGGCTGGACCGGCGGGACAGCGGCGGCTGGACGCCGGTGGCACACGGCCGGACCGACTCCGACGGCCGGCTGACCGGCTGGACGCCGCTGCTGGACCGGCTGCCGCTGCGGGGCTGGCAGGCCGGCGGCTACCGGCTGGTGTTCCAGGTCGAGGGCCACTTTCCGCCCGGCACGGCGTTCTTCCCGGAGATCGTCGTCGCCTTCCAGGTCACCGAGCCGGACCGGCACCACCACGTACCGCTGCTGCTCAGCCCGTACGGCTACACCACCTATCGAGGAAGCTGAGGAGGCGGGGGCGGTGGCGATCGTGCTCGGCGCGAACCAGTACGGCAAGGCCGAGGTGCGGCTGGTCCGGGTACGCCGGGACGGTCCCCGGCACGAACTGCGCGACCTGACCGTCAGCATCGCGCTCGCCGGTGACCTCGCCGAGGTGCACCGCAGCGGGGACAACGCGCACGTGCTGCCCACCGACTCGCAGAAGAACACCGTGTACGCCTTCGCCCGCGAACACGGCGTCGACCAGCCCGAGGAGTTCGGCCTGCTGCTCGCCCGGCACTTCGTCCGGAGCGCGCCGGCGATCACCCGGGCCCGGGTGGAGCTGACCGAGCACGGCTGGCGGCGGCTCGGCCCGCACTCCTTCCAGCGCGACGGCGCGGAGAGCCGTACCGCCACGGTGACGGTGGGCACCGACGGCAGCACCGTGGAGTCCGGGATCTCCGGGCTGGTGCTGCTGAACAGCACCGACTCGGAGTTCAGGGGTTACCTGAAGGACCGGTACACGACGCTGCCGGAGACCGGCGACCGGATCCTGGCCACCGCCGTCGAGGCGCGGTGGCGGCACCGCGACGCCGGCCCGGCCGACCGGGGGCGGGACTGGGCGCAGTCGTACGCCGGGGTGCGGGCCGCGCTGGTCGGCGCGTTCGTGGAAACCTACAGCCGCTCCCTGCAACAGACCCTGTACGCGATGGGGCACCGGGTGCTGGCGGAGCGTCCGGAGGTCGCGCAGGTGCGGTTGGCGCTGCCCAACCGGCACCACCTGCTGGTGGACCTGGCGCCGTTCGGGCTGGACAACCCGGGCGAGGTGTTCGTGGCCACCGACCGGCCGTACGGGCTGATCGAGGGGACGGTGACCCGCACACCGGAGGACGGAAGCGGGTCACCGGAGGACGGCACTGGGCCACCGGAGGACGGAAGCGGGTCACCGGAGGACGGGACGGCCGCACTGCGGGGCGGCCCGGCGGGGGCGGCGGCCGGGGACGGCGGGCCGGACTGATGGTCGTCGCACAGCCGGAGATGGAGTTCCTGCAGCCGGAGAGCTGGGCCGAGGCGCTGGCCACCCGGGCGGCGTACCCGGAGGCGCTGCCGGTGGCCGGCGGCACCGACGTGATGGTGGAGCTGAACTTCGCCCGGCGCCGCCCGCCGGCCCTGCTCGACCTGGGCCGGGTCGCCGGGCTGGCCGACTGGGGCACCGAGGACGGCCTGCTGCGGCTCGGCGCCGGGCTGCCGTACCGGCGGATCGTCACCGAACTGGCCGGCCGGGTGCCGGGGCTGGCGATGGCGGCCCGGACGGTCGGTTCGGCGCAGATCCGCAACCGGGGCACCGTCGGCGGCAACCTCGGCTCGGCGTCACCGGCCGGAGACGCGCTGCCGCCGCTGCTCGCCGCCGGGGCGCTGGTGGAACTGGCCTCGGTCCGGGGCGTCCGCCGGGTGCCGGTCGCCGGTTTCTGCACCGGGCCGAAGCGTAGCGTGCTGGCCCCGGACGAGCTGATCGCGGCGGTCCTGCTGCCGCCGGACGGTGGGCCGGAGCAGTTCGCCAAGGTCGGCACCAGGAACGCCATGGTGATCGCGGTCTGTTCGTTCGCGCTGGCGCTGCGCCCGGCGAGCCGGACGGTCGGCACCGGGATCGGTTCCGCGGCCCCGACCCCGGTCCGGGCACCGGCGGCCGAGGAGCTGCTCGCCGCCGAGCTGCCCTGGGCGGACCGGGCCGCACTGCCGGAGCCGCTGGTCCGCCGGTTCGGCGAGCTGGTCGCGGCGGCGGCCAGCCCGATCGACGACGTGCGCGGCACCGCCGCCTACCGCCGGCACGCGCTCGGCGTACTGGCCCGGCGGGCCGTGCAGCGGGCCTGGGCGGAACACCGACGGGGAGGGGGCGACGGGTGAGGATCGAGTGTGTGGTCAACGGCGAGCCGCGCCGGGCCGACGACGTGTGGGCCGGGGAGAGCCTGCTGCACGTGCTGCGGGAGCGGCTCGGCCTGCCCGGTGCCAAGAACGCCTGCGAGCAGGGCGAGTGCGGCTCCTGCACGGTCTACCTCGACGGGGAGCCGGTCTGCGCCTGCCTGGTGCCGGCCGGGCAGGCCCGGGGCCGCGAGGTGGTCACCGTGGAAGGGCTCGGCCCGGGGCCGGGCGAACTCGACCCGGTGCAGCGGGCGTTCGTCGCCGCCGGCGCCGTGCAGTGCGGATTCTGCACTCCGGGACTGGTCGTCGCGGTACACGACCTGCTGGCCCGGACGCCGTCGCCGGCCGACCCGGAGATCCGGGAGGCGCTGGCCGGGAACCTGTGCCGGTGCACCGGATACGAGAAGATCCTGACGGCGGTACGTCTCGCCGCCGGGCGGGAGCACGAGTCGTGATCATCATCGAGAACTGCGCGGTCGCCACGGTCGACCCGGCCGGCACCGAGTACTCCGACGGGCACCTGGTGCTGGACGAGGGCCGGATCGTCGCGGTCGGCCCCGGGCACGCCCCCCGCTACCACCGCTCGGTACGCCGGATCGACGGCACCGGCTGCCTCGCCACCCCCGGCCTGGTCAACACCCACCACCACCTCTACCAGTGGGCGACCCGGGGGATGGCGCAGCAGGCGGAGCTGTTCGGCTGGCTGAAGGCGCTCTATCCGGTCTGGGCCGGGCTGGACGCCGAGGTGGTGGCCGCGACCACCGCCGCCGGACTCGGCTGGCTGGCGCTGCACGGCTGCACCACCAGCACCGACCACCACTACGTCTATCCGGCCGGGGCGGGTGACCTGATGGCCGCCCAGGTCGAGGCGGCCCGCGAGGTGGGGCTGCGGTTCCATCCGTGCCGGGGGTCGATGGATCTCGGGGTGTCCTCGGGCGGGCTGCCGCCGGACGGGATCGTCGAGGAGACCGAGGCGGCGCTGGCCGCCACCGAGGAGGCGATCGACCGCTACCACGACCCGGCCGACGACGCGATGCTGCGGGTGGCGGTGGCGCCCTGCTCGCCGTTCAGCGTCACGCCGAAGCTGATGGCCGAGGCGGCGGCGCTGGCCCGGCGCCGGGGCGTACGGCTGCACACCCATCTCGCCGAGACCGCCGACGAGGAGGAGTACTGCCAGCAGACCCACGGCTGCGCCCCGGTCGAGTACGCCGAACGGCTCGGCTGGCTCGGCCCGGACGTCTGGCTCGCGCACGGCGTACACCTGGACGACGCCGGGCTGGACGCGCTGGCCCGCACCGGCACCTCGGTCGCGCACTGTCCCAGCTCGAACGCCCGGCTCGGGGCCGGTGTCGCGCGGATCCGGGAAATGCTGGACCGGGGAATGGCAGTCGGGCTCGGTGTGGACGGGCCGGCGTCGCAGGAGGCCGGTCAGCTCGGTGCGGAGCTGCGGCAGGCGCTCTATGCGGCCCGACTGGGGGGTGGCGCGGCGGCGCTGACCGCCCGGGAGGCGCTGGCGCTCGGCACCATCGGCGGGGCCCGCTGTCTGGGCCGGGGTGGCCAGCTCGGCTCGCTGGAGGTCGACAAGCTCGCCGACGTGGTGCTGTGGCGGCTGGACGGGCTCGGGCACGTCGGGATCGACGACCCGGTGGCGGCGCTGGTCTTCGGGCCGCCGGCGGCGGTGGACCTGTTGCTGGTGGGGGGTGAACCGGTGGTGGACAACGGTGAGTTGCGGACCGCGGACGAACGGGAGTTGACCCGGCGGGTTCGGCGGGCGCATCGGACGTTGGTCCGGAAGGCACGACGATGACGGGCGTGGAGTCCGGAGGTTCCGGGTGGTCGGTGGGCGCGGTGACCTCTCCTGGTTCCGGGCCGCCTGGTGACGTGCGGTGCGTGCGGGGTGGGGTGGCGCCCGAGCGGGACCGCGAGGCCGGGACGGCCGGGGGGATCGGGGCCAGTCCGGTACGGCCGGACGGTGCCCTGAAGGTACGCGGAGAGTTCGCGTTCTCGTCGGATCTGTGGGCCGACGACATGCTCTGGGGTGCGACGCTGCGCAGTCCCCACCCGTCGGCCACGATCCGGCGCGTCGACGTCGGCCCGGCGCTGGCGGTGCCGGGCGTGTACGCGGTGCTGACCAGTGACGACGTGCCGGGGGACCGGTACTACGGGCTGGATGTCGCCGACCAGCCGGTGCTGGCGGTCGACGAGGTCTGTTACCGGGGCGAGCCGGTGGCGATCGTGGCCGCCGACCATCCGGAGACCGCGCGCCGGGCGGTGCGGCGGATCGCGGTCGACTACCGGGTGCGGGAGCCGGTGACGGATCCGGAGGCGGCGCTGGCCGGTGGGCGGCTGGTGCGGCACGTGCCGATCCGCCGGGGTGATCCGGCGGCGGTCGCCGAGGTGGTGGTGACCGGGGAGTACCGGGTCGGCATGCAGGACCAGGCGTTCCTCGGGCCGGAGTCCGGGCTGGCGGTGCCGGCGCCGGACGGCGGGGTCGAGCTGTACGTCGCCACCCAGTGGCTGCACGCCGACCAGCGGCAGGTGGCGGCCGCGCTCGGGTTGCCGGTCGAGCTGGTCCGGCTGAGCCTGGCCGGGGTCGGTGGCGCGTTCGGTGCCCGGGAGGACCTGTCCATGCAGGTGCACGCCAGCCTGCTGGCGTTGCGTACCGGGCGGCCGGTGAAGATGGTCTACGGCCGGGAGGAGTCGTTCGTCGGGCACGTGCACCGGCATCCGGCGATCCTGCGCTACGAGCACGGCGCCACCCGGGACGGCGAGCTGGTCTACGTACGGGCCCGGATCCTGCTCGACGGTGGGGCGTACACGTCCACGACCCCGGCGGTGGTGGCGAACGCGGCCAGTCTCGGGGTGGGACCGTACCGGGTGCCGAACGTGACGGTGGACGCGTACGGGGTGCACACCAACAACCCGCCGTGCGGGGCGATGCGCGGGTTCGGCGCGGTGCAGGCGTGCTTCGGGTACGAGTCGCAGATGGACCGGCTGGCCGAGGCGGTGGGGCTGGATCCGGTGCAGGTGCGGGTACGCAACGCCCTGGCCGAGGGCGGGGTGATGCCGACCGGGCAGGTGGTGGAGGGGCCGGCGCCGGTGGCCCGGCTGTTGGAGCTGGTGCGGGACCGGCCGGCGCCGCCCCCCGTCGGGGACGATCCGCGGCAGTTGCCGGGCGGGGTGGCGAACACGACCACGCCGGAACAGGTGGTCCGGGGGGTCGGGTACGCGATCGGAATCAAGAACGTCTGCTTCTCCGAGGGGTTCGACGACTACGCGACGGCGCGGGTCCGGCTGGAGCTGATTGGTGGCGAGCCGACGGCGTTGGTGCACACGGCAGCGGCCGAGGTGGGGCAGGGCCTGGTCACCGTGCAGGCGCAGATCGCCCGGACCGAGCTGGGGGTCGAGCGGGTGGTGGTGGCGACCGCCGACACCACGGTGGGGAGTGCGGGGTCGTCGTCGGCGTCCCGGCAGACGTACATGACCGGCGGTGCGGTGCGGGCGGCCTGCCGGGCGGTCCGGGCGGCGCTTGTCGCGCGGCTGGCCGGCGGGCCCGGTGCCGGTGGTGACGACGGTGCCGGGCGGGTCGATGGTGCCGGGCAGATCGACGGGGGTGGGCTGGAGCTGGCCGGTGGCGTGGTACGGGACGCCGCCGGCCGCACGCTCGGCATCCTGGTCGACCTGCTCGGCGCCGGCCCGGTCGAGGAGACCGCCCGCTGGCGGCACCGCCCGACCCGGCCGCTCGACCCGGTTACCGGGCAGGGCGACGCGCACGTGCAGTACGCCTTTGCGGCGCACCGGGCCACCGTGGACGTGGACCCCGAACTCGGGCTGGTCCGGGTGGTGGAGATCGCCACCGCCCAGGACGTGGGCCGGGCGATCAACCCGCAGGCGGTGCTGGGGCAGATCCAGGGCGGCACGGCCCAGGGGCTCGGGTTGGCACTGATGGAGGAACTCCAGGTGGCCGACGGGGTGATCCGGAACCCGTCCTTCACCGACTATCTGATCCCGACCGTCCTGGATGTGCCGCCGATGGCGGTCGACGTGCTGGAGTTGGCCGACCCGCACGCCCCGTACGGGCTGCGCGGAGTGGGGGAGCCGCCGACCATCTCGGCCACTCCGGCGATCGTCGCGGCGATCCGGGCGGCGACCGGGTTGCCGCTGGCCCGGGTACCGGTCCGGCCCGAGCACCTGACCGGGACCGGCTGATGGGACGGCTCTCCCCCGACGTCCTCGCCGAGCTGGACGCGCGGCTCGGGCCGGTCGACGCCGAGCTGCGGCGGCGCTATCCGGGCCAGGCGGCGGGGCGGCAGCCGGTGCACACCGTCTACGTGCCTGCCGACCGCTGCCATCCGGAGCTGGTGGCCCGGTGGGGTGCGGCGGCACTGGCGTCGTTGCGGGACCATCCGCCGCTGCCGTACCCGGCCGAGCTGCACGGGCGGGTGGTCGACAAGCTGCGCCGGGAGCCGATCGAGGACCTGCGGATCGACTTCGAGGACGGCTACGGGGTACGCGAGGACGAGGCCGAGGACGCGGCGGCCCGGGCGGCGGGGCGGCTGGCGGGTAATGGGCTCGGGGTGCCCTTTCTGGGCTTGCGGATCAAGAGCCTGACCGGGGCGCTCCGGCGCAGGGCGGTGCGCACCCTGGATCTCTTCCTCGACGCGCTGCGCGACGGCGGTGCGCTGCCCCCGGCCGGCCGGTTGGTGGTGACGCTGCCGAAGGTGAGCGTGCCGGCCCAGGTCGAGGCGATGGTGCTGCTCTGCGACCGGCTGGAGGCGGCGTACGGGTTGCCGGCCGGGTGGCTGCGCTTCGAGGTGCAGATCGAGACGCCGGCGGCGATCCTCGGGGCGGACGGGCTGGCCACCCCGGGCCGGCTGATCGGGGCGGCCGCCGGCCGGTGCACCGGGTTGCACTACGGCACCTACGACTACAGCGCCGCCTGCGGGATCGCCGCCGCGCAGCAGAGCTCGGCGCACCCGGTGGCCGACTTCGCCAAGGCGGTGATGCAGGTGGCCGCCGCCGAAACCGGGGTACGGCTCTCCGACGGCTCGACCAACCTGCTCCCGGTCGGCGACACCGCTGCGGTACAGGCCGGCTGGGCGGAGCACGCCGCGCTGGTGCGGCGCGGGCTGGAACGCGGCTACTACCAGGGCTGGGACCTGCATCCGGCCCAGTTGCCGACCCGGTTCGCCGGCACGTACGCGTTCTTCCGGGACGGTCGGGCGGCGGCGGTGGCGCGGCTGCGGGCGTACCTCGACCGGCGGTCCACCGGGATCCTGGACGAGCCGGCGACGGCCCGGGCGCTGGCCGGATTCCTGCTGCGCGGGCTGGACTGCGGTGCGCTGACCGAGGCGGAGACCGGCTACGACCGGGCCGCGCTGTCGGCGGTGTGACCGCTGTCGGCGACTGTGGGGGGAGGGGAGCGGATGGGCGGATACGACCTGGTGCTGCGGTCCCGGCGGGTGGTGTTGCCCGACGGCGAGCGGCCGGCGGCGATCTGCGTACGGGACGGCAGGATCGCCCAGGTGGCCGGCTACGACGCGCTGCCCGGCACCGACCTCGGCGACCTGGCCCTGCTGCCCGGGCTGGTGGACACGCACGTGCACGTCAACGAGCCGGGCCGGACCGAGTGGGAGGGCTTCGCCTCGGCCACCCGGGCCGCGCTGGCCGGTGGGGTCACCACGATCGTCGACATGCCGCTGAACTCGGTGCCACCGACCGTCACCGTGCCGGCGCTGCGCGACAAGCGGGACGCGGCCCGGGGCCGGTGCCATGTCGACGTCGGGTTCTGGGGCGGTGCCGTCCCGGAGCACCTGGCCGAGCTGCCCGCGCTGCACGCCGCCGGGGTGTTCGGGTTCAAGGCGTTCCTGGTCGACTCGGGGGTGCCGGAGTTCCCGCCGCTGGATCCGGCCGGGTTGCACGAGGCGCTGGCCGCCGTCGACGCGCTCTTCGTGGTGCACGCCGAGGACCCGACCCGGATCGGCGTCGCCCCGCCCTCGGCCCGGTACGCCGACTTCCTCGGCTCCCGGCCGCCGGTCGCCGAGCGGCGGGCGGTCGAGGTGGTGCTGGAGGCGGCCCGGCGGACCGGCCGGCGGGTGCACATCCTGCACCTGTCGGCCGCCGACGCGCTGCCGGCGGTCGTCGCCGCCCGCTCCGACGGGGTACGGGTGACCGTGGAGACCTGCCCGCACTACCTGACCCTGGACGCCGCCGAGATCCCGGACGGGGCGACCGAGTTCAAGTGCTGCCCGCCGATCCGGGACGCGGCGAACCGGGCGGCGCTCTGGGCCGGCCTGGCCGACGGGCTGGTCGACTGCGTGGTCTCGGACCACTCCCCGTGCCCGCCCGACATGAAGCGGCTCGGCGGCGACTTCGGCGCGGCCTGGGGCGGGATCGCCTCGGTGCAGCTGGGGCTGCCGGTGGTCTGGACCGAGGCGCGGCGGCGCGGGCACGGTCTCGCCGACCTGGTGCGCTGGATGGCACGGCGGCCCGCCGAGATCGCCGGGCTGCCCGGCAAGGGGGTGCTGCGGGTCGGCGCCGACGCCGACCTGGTGGCGCTGGACCCGGACGCGGAGTGGACCGTGGAGCCGGCCCGACTGCTGCACCGGCACCCGGTCACCCCGTACGCCGGGCGTCGGCTGACCGGGGTGGTCCGGGGTACCTGGCTGCGCGGCGCGCCGGTTGCCGCGACGGACCCGCCCCGGGGACGTCTGCTGTCCCGGCAGGACCGGCGGCCCGGCGATCCGGCGGGGGACGGGAGCGGGCCTGCGGGGCGGCGGGCCGGGGAGGGACCGGGATGAGTGCGTTCACCGAGCTGCCGGACCTGGCGTCGCGGTCGCTCGGCGGCGGGGTGGTGGCGGCCAACGACGAGTTCTTCGCCGCCCGGGACAACCTGGTCACGGACGAGCCGCCGGGCTTCGCCGCCGGCACCTTCGGGGCCAAGGGCCAGGTGTACGACGGCTGGGAGACCCGCCGCCGCCGGGAGCCCGGGCACGACTGGGCGATCCTCCGGCTCGGCACCCCCGGCGTCGTCACCGGGGTGGTGGTGGACACCTCGCACTTCGTCGGCAACTACCCGCCGTACGCCTCGGTGGAGGCATGCGGGATGGTTGGATACCCCGGCCCGGCCGACCTGGCCGGTGCCGACTGGACCACCCTGGTGCCCAGGGCGGCGCTGCGCGGGGACGGTCGTAACCTGTTCGAGGTGGACGACCCGCACCGCTACACGCACGTGCGGCTGCGGATCTACCCCGACGGCGGGGTGGCCCGGCTGCGGGTGCACGGTGTGGTCGTACCCGATCCGGCGCTCTTTCCCGACGGGCAGCTCGACCTCGCGGCGCTGGAGCACGGCGGCCTGGTGGTCGGGTGCAGCGACCTGTTCTACGGTGCGCCACGGCAGTTGATCGCACCCGGCCTGGCCCGGACCATGGGCGAGGGCTGGGAGACCGCCCGCCGGCGCGACGACGGCAACGACTGGGTACGGGTCCGGCTGGCCGTCCCCGGCCAGATCCGCCAGGTCGAGCTGGACACCAGCCACTTCAAGGGCAACGCACCGGCGGCGGCGACGCTACGCGGGATCGACACCCGGGTCGCCGACCCGGCGGACGAGGCGGCCTGGTTCGAGATCCTGCCGCGTACCCGGTTGCAGCCGGACACCCGGCACCGGTTTCCGGTCGACGCGGTCCCGACCGCCACCGAGGTCCGGCTGGACGTCTTCCCGGACGGCGGCATGGCCCGGCTGCGACTGCCCGGCCGGATCGCCCCGGCCGACCTCGACGGGCTGCGCCGCCGCTGGTCGGAGTCGTTGCCCCCGGCGCACGCCGGTCAGGTGGGTACGGCCGGGACCCGACCGGCGAGAGCCTGGTGGCCGTGACCCGGACCGTGCTGCTGCACCTGCTCGACGGCGACGGCCGGCCACTCGGCGTGCTGCCCCGCTACGACGTGCCGGCGCCCTGGTGGCAGGAGGTCGCCGACGTGGTGGCCGGGGCCCGGACGCGGTACGGCATCGGCGTCTCCGTGCTGCGGCTGCTGCACACCGACCGGCCCGCGCCGCACGGCGGTACGGTCGGCTATCTGGCCCAGCTCGACGGTGGTGCGGTGGTGCCGCCCGGCGTACCGCTGGCACCGTCCGAGGTGGACCTGTCGGCGGAGCCGCTCCGGGCGCCCTGGGCGGTGCCCGGTGGACCGGCCGCGAGCCTGCGCTGGGCCGCCGCCGAACTGCACCGGGCCGGTCGGGGTGCGCACCTCGCCGTGCCGCAGCGGGCCTGGAACCTGTCGGCGATCTGGCGGCTCGACGGGCCGGGGCCGGGGCCGGGGCCGGACGGTCCGGCCGGTGCCGGTGCGCCGGTCTGGCTCAAGCAGGTACCGGGATTCTTCGCCCACGAGGCGGTGCTGTTGCGCTGGCTCGGCACGGCGGTACCCGACCTGGCGCCGGTGCTGCTGGCCACCGACGGCTGCGGACGGATGCTGCTGGAGCACGTGCCGGGCGAGGACGGCTACGGTCTCGACCCGCCGGGCCGGGATGCGATCGCCGCCGACCAGCACCGGATCCAGCTCGCCTCGGTGGCGCAGGTCGAGACGCTGGTTGCCAGTGGCGTACCGGATCGGCGCGGGGCGGCGCTGGCCCGGACCGTACGGGACCGGCTCACCGCGCACGGTGCGGAGCTGGCGCCGGTGCGCCCGCTGCTGGACGGGCTCCCGGACCGGATGGCCGAGGTGGCCCGCTGCGGCCTGCCGGACGTGCTGGTCCACGGCGACCTGCACCCCGGCAACGTCCGGATCGCCGGCAACCGCCGGGTGATCATCGACTGGGGCGACGGCTTCGTCGGGCATCCCGGCTTCGACATCCTGCGGCTGACCGAGGCGCTCGACCCGGAGCCGGCCGGTCACCTGCTGCGGGCCTGGTCGGGGCGCTGGCGGTCGAGCGTGCCGGGCAGCGATCCGGCCCGCGCGGTCGAGCTGCTCCGCCCGGTGGCTCCGCTGTGGATGGCTGCGGTCTGTGCCGACTTCCTGTCCCGGATCGAGCCGAGCGAGCGGGTGTTCCACGCCGCCGACGTGCCGGCCTATCTGGACCGGGCGGCCCGAACGGTCTGAGCCGGCGGAGGTGACTGTCGACTTTCCGTCTTGTCTGCGCTTGTCTGCACCCGGGGCCGGTCGTAGCGTCGCGGCTATCCCGACGCGACAGGAGCCCTGTTGAGCCAGCCTGTTCCGCCGCAACTGGTCGTGCACTGCCGGATGCTCCACTTCGGCTGGGTGCCGGCGGATCCCGAGGCGGTGGCGGCGATGGTGCCGCCGGGCCTGCCACTGCCGGCCAACCGGCAGGTCTTCCTGCAGCAGTACGTGGTGGACGACGCGGTCCAGACCTCCGGGCTGGACAGTTACTCGGCGGCCGGACTCGGCCCGGACCTCGACCTGGCCGACTCGGGTCGGGCGCGCTGGTACGCCCACCACCTGAGTTCGAGCCCGCTCGCCCGGGCCCAGGCGGCGGTACGCGGCGTGCCGGCCGGCGCCGGCCGGACCACGATCGAGATCACCGGACAGGCACTGGTGGCGGTGACCGAGGCGGACGGCATGGCGCTGATCCGCACCACCGCCCGGATCGGCCGCAACGTCACCCGGGTCTACCGGGGACACGTCCGCTACCTCAGCCAACTCGGCAGCCAGCTCACCGGGGCCACCTGCCCGTACGTCTTCGAGCCGGTCACACCGTTCGAGATCGAGTCGGTGGAGTTCCTCGCGCCGGACCATCCCGTCTTCGCGCTCCGTCCGGCCAACCCGTTGGAGTTGCTGTGGGGGTTCTACTCGCCACGCTCGTCGTTCGCGCTGCCGGGCAGCGAGGGCTGGGTCGGGTGCTGAGGTCGTCCGGGCCGGCGGCGGCCGTCGTGGCGGACCGGCCATGACGGCCGCGGCCGAGCTGCGCGCCCGGTACGTCGAGGAGCTGCGCCGGGACGGACTGCTCGGCGGCGAGGACCTGGTCCGGGCGTTCGGCGCGGTGCCCCGGGAGGAGTTCGTGGCGACCGGCTTCGACGGTGGCGACGGGCGCTGGGTCGGGCCGGCCGACCCTGACTTCCTGCCCCTCGTCTACCGGAACCATCCGCTGGTGACCAAGGTCGCCGACGGTGTGCCGGTCAGTTCGTCGAGTCAGCCGTCGCTGATGGCGGCGATGATCGAGTCGCTGGAGCTGCGCCCCGGCAGCCGGGTACTGGAAATCGGCGTCGGCACCGGCTACAACGCCGCCCTGATGGCGACCATGGGCGCCCGGGTGACCACGATGGACATCGCCCCGGACGTCGTGGAGCGGGCCGGGGCCGCGCTGCGCCGGGTCGGGCTGGCCGGCTCCGTCGACGTACGCCTCGGTGACGGTTACCTCGGCGTGCCGGCGGAGGCCGGGTACGACCGGGTGGTGGTCACGGTCGGGGTCACCGGGGTCTCTCCGCGCTGGCTGGACCAGCTCGGGCCGGACGGTTACCTGCTCGCCCCGGTCGAACACGCCGGGAACCACCCGGTGCTGCGGATCCGGCCGGGCGGGCCGGGGATGGGCGAGGCGCGCGGCGAGTTGCGGGCCGGATTCATGTCGGCGGCCGGGCCGCTGGCCGCCCGCCATCCGGGAGCGCATCCGGCGCCCCGGCGGACCGGTGCGCTGCCGCCGACGACCGTGCGGCATCCGCGCCGCTGGCATCCGCCGCTGGACGTCTTCCGCTACCACGACCTGTGGTTCGCGGTCGGGGCCTGGGACCGGCGGACCACCTTCTGCGCCGGGCCGGCCGGCGGTTGGGGCGGCCCCGGCGGCTGCGCCCTGCTGGACGAGGTGCACGACGGCGGGGCGGGCCTGCTCGCCGACGGCTCGGTGCAGGCGTCCGGACCGTCCGCCGCCCGGTACGCCGCCGACGCGCTCACCCTGCGGGACCGCTGGATGGTCCGGGGCGAGCCGACGATCTCCGACTGGACCGCCCGGCTGGTGCCGGCCGGCGAGCCCGACCAGCCGATCCTGGTGCCGACCGGGTGGATTCAACGCTGAACCTCGGGCACGCCGCGCGCTGGTCGAAGCGGTGACCGGTCTTCGGCCTCGGTCTGCCCCATAACGGCTTCTGTCCCGGGTGCGACCCGGAGCTTCGGGGCGAGATGACCCAGGGCGGGCGGCATGCCCTGACCGGGCGTTCGTGCCGCTCCCCGCAACCTGGGCCGTACCCGAAGACGCGCCGTTTCGTAACGTCCGGTTCCACACCGGCACTGCCGGCACGGCGGCACCGCGCGTACCGGTGGTCGGGGTGGGGCAGGCTACCTCGGAATCGGGCCGCGCTGCCGGGTTTCCGATCGGCCAGAGTGGCAACTCCGATGTCGGGTTGCCCCGATCGTGCGTGACGTCGGGGGCTGTGCTCAAGACGGCCTCCGGGCAGCCCAGGCGCCCAGAGGTGCCCAGGCGAGGACGACCGGCGCGTACCAGCGGGAGGTGCCGGGGAAACCGGTCAGTCGGCGGCAGAACGGCAGAGCCGGTACGGCGGTGGTCGTCCTGCCCGTCCAGAGCAGGTGACGACCAGGGGAGGACAGCATGTCCAGCGAGATCATGGACGCCGAGCGGGACCGACCGGACCAGGCGGCGGTGGAGAGCGAGCGCGGAGCCCTCGTCGCGGTGTTGGTGATGGTCGTGCTCGGGGTGGCCGGCATCTTCGCCGTCTCCACGTGATGGTGTCCGATCTCCCACGCACGGGACCCGCCGGCCGGCGCGCTGGCGGGTCCGGCATTCCCCTGACGATCAGGAGCGGAGCGCCGGGTCTCCGTCCGGCACGGTGCCGAACCCGATGTCCGGACGGCTGCGCCCACCCGGGTCCGCACCGTGCGGCGGCTGGTCCGGAGCCGGGCTCGCCAGGGTCGGGCTCTGCGGCGTCGGACTCTTCGGAGTGGGGCTTTCCGGCGTCGGCCTCTGCGGAGTCGGGCTTTCCCGGGTACCGGCTCGACGGGCATGTCGGGCCGACCGGAGCGCGACCGGACCGACGCCGAGGCATAGCACGGCGGCGACGACCAGCGGCAGGCGGTGGTCCGGCAGGACCAGGGCAGCCCCCACCGGGGTGGCGATCGCGACCGGTGCGAAGAGCAGGGTGTTGACGCTGCCCGAGACCCGCCCGAGCAGCGCCTCGGGAGTCCGGGACTGCACCGCCGTGACGGCGGCCACCAGGGTCCAGGGCAGGCCGATCCCGACCACCACCGAGCACGCCACGGCCGCCGGAGACCAGGGAACGGCCCGGCCGAGCGTGCCGAGCGCGAACAGGGCGGCGCCGAGTACGCCGACCGCGAGGCTTCCCCGGGTACGCAGCAGCCGGCCGACGACCAGGCCGCCGAGCAGCGATCCGGCGCCCTGCCCCGAGGAGAGCACTCCGACGAACGCGCCGGGCTGGTGCAGGTCCTCGGTGACGACGGCGTAGACGGCGGCGGTGGTCAGCCCGGACATCGCGATGGTGACCGATCCGACCAGCACGGACGTCCGCAGTTCGGGATCCCGCCACAGGAAGGCGACACCGGTTGGGACGCGCCGTTTCCGGCCCGGCCGCCGCGTGCCGCGCTCGGCCGGCTCCGGGGGTGCCGGGGGCCGGTCGGGATCGGCCGGTCCCGACCGGCTGCCGGTGGAGCGGTCCGGCGGCGACGGGAGCCGGGGACGGATCCGGAGCAGGGTGTAGAGGCCGGCGGCCAGGGCCAGCGCCCCGGCGGTGAGCGCGGCCACCGGATATCCGCCCTGCCAGGCGAAGAGTCCCGCACCGACCAGTGGGGCGACCAGTTTCACGCCTTCCTGTGCGCTCGTCCGCAGTCCGTTGACCCCGCCGAGGGCAGCCGGTGGGAGAGCGGCGGGCAGCAGGGCGTTCTCGGCGGCGTCGACCAGGACGAGGCTGGTGCCGTAGCCGAGCAGCACGAGGTAGACGAGCCAGACCTGGGCGTCGGTGCGGACCGCCAGCAGCGAGAGTACGGCGAGCGCGGTGAGCAGGTGGGTCCAGACGATCAGCCGCCTGCGGGGCAGCCGGTCGACGAGTGCACCGAGGACAGGGCCGAGCAGTGTCGGCGCGAAGAGGCAGAGGCCGGTGAGCGCGGCCAGGCTGCTGGATCCGGAGAGGTCGAGAACCCACACCCCGGCGGCCACGTTCAGCGCGGTACCGCCGAATCCGGAGGTCAGCGAGATGCCGACGAAGAGCAAAGTGTTGCGCCGCTTCGGGCTGCGCCATCGTCCCGCACGCACGGTTCGACCTCCGCTGATTGAGTCACAGAGACTCACATCTTCGATTGATCAGTCGTGGTGCGTCAACCAAAACTTCAGTCGGGCCGACTCAACTTGCCGTCGGTGTCCCCGGCTCGCCCGGCTTCGGACGCCGGGCTGGCCTGGTCGAGTGCCTGGCGGAGCCGGTGCAGTGCGTCCGGCAGCGCCCCGCCGAACTGCTCGGCCGGGACCCGTTCGAGGTCGTCGACGGCTCGGGTGGCCAGCGCGTACAGCCCGCCGGGATCGGCGGAGCCGGCCAGTCCGAGCGTGGTATGCGCGAGTCGGACCAACGGATGCCAGTCGTCCCGGTCGGGTTCCGTGCCCAGTTGGCGGTGCGCGGTTACCACTGCCGCCCGGAGTCGGCTGATCTCTGCCCCGAAGGCGGTGTCAACAGATTGTTGACGCTTCCGTTCGACACGTACCCGGGCCGGGTCGCGGGTCGCCGCGCCCGAGAGTCGTACCCAGCGCTGCTCGGCCGCCTGTCGGCTGGCCAGTCCCAGCGCGGTGGCGATCTGGGCCCAGCTCGCCCGCTGCTCCCGGGCGGCCTCGACGAGCCGCCGTTCCGCCTCGTCCAGCCCGGCCCGCAACCCGCCGAGCCGCCGTAACGCGGCCAGTGGCTCGGGCCGGCCGGCACCGGCCCCGGACGCGGCGGCCAGCACGGCCGCGTACGCGGCGAGCCGCCGGTCAACCTCGTCCGCCGGCCCGGTCGTCGACGGAGCGCCGCGATCGGGTCCGGTGGTCGAGGGTCGTGGGTCGGGTTCGATGGTCGAGGGTCGCGGCGGGATCCTGTCGGGGAACTCGTCGCCGGGCCGGTCCTCGGGGCGCATTCGGGCATGATCCCGGCCGGGCGAGCAGCTTGTCAACACATCGTTGACGTGACTTATCGTTTCACGGTCCACCGGGCAGCGACCTCCGCGCCGTCGTCTTCCGTCTCGTCGGTCTCCCGGAAGCCGAGCGAGGCGTAGAGGTCCCGCCGGATGTGGCCCGCCGAGGGGGGACGGCGATGGAACGGCGAAACGCCTGTGCGTTTTCTGTGCGGATTCTGTGCAGTCCGGCGGGCACGATGCCCAGATCGCTTAATCGATCATCCTCTTCAAGGAGGTCCAGGTATGGGCAGAAAACTGAGGGCATCGTTGCTGGTCGTCGCGGGCGCCGCGGCGTTCGCCTTGGGCGCCACTCCGGCAGCGGCACACGCGGGAACGGTCCAGGGTCAGCAGCAGGACCAAGCGGTACGGATAGAGATCGAGCCGCAGGGCGAGCTGGTTACGGCGGCCGCAGGATGTCCCGTTTCCGCCTACGGCTACTCCGGTACGGCCATGTGCGGCACCATCGCCCTGGTCTGTTCCTGGGACGAGGCATTCGTCATCGCGCCCAGCCGCACCATCTGGCACGCCTGGCCGGGTAGCGGTGGCTGGAGGGAGATGCCCAACAACGGCCGCGCGGACAACATGTGGGACTGCTACCGCAACGGCGACGGCCAGCGTCAGGTCGAGGTATGGACCGCTGCCGACAACGTCTACTACAGCTACTACAACGGCGGCTGGCGCGGCTGGTACTACTACCCCGGCTCGTGAGCACCGTCGGTAGTGCGCCGGGCTGGCACCGGCCCGGCGCGCTACCGGCGCGGGCGCGAACCGGCCGCTTCGCCGCTGTGCCTGTCGGTCAAGTACCGCCGCCACCGCGGTAGACCGCCGCCGCTAGGCTCGGTGGAGTGGAGGAACTGGAACTGGCGGACTGGCGTGAGCAGGTGGCCGGGCTCTACCTGTCCGACCTTGACCTGGCCGGATTCCGGGCGGCCCGGGACGCACTCTTCGCCGGGCATCCGCAGTCGCCGATCCCGCTGGCCGAGCGGGCCGGCTTCACCGGCCTGCGCTACTTCCCACCCGAGCCGTCGGCCGCGGTCGACGTGCCGGTACGCCCGGCCGCCGGCACGTTGAGCATCGACACCGGCGGGCCGGACGGCGTGGTGCACTACCGCCGTTCGGGCATCGCCGAGACTCCATGGGGGCCGCTGACCCTCTGGTGGATCGAGGCGTACGGCGGCGGGCTCTTCCTGCCGTTCCGGGACGGTACCGCAGGCCGGGAGACGTACGGCGGCGGGCGCTATCTCACCGACACCGTCAAGGGCACCTACGGCCGAGGGCTGATCGTGCTGCCGGGTGGCCGGCTACGGCTGGACTTCAACTACGCCTACAACGCCTCCTGCGCCTACGACGACAGGTGGGCCTGCCCACTCGCTCCGGAGGAGAACCGGATCGCGGCACCGGTCCGGGCCGGCGAGCGCGTCTACCACTGACCGGCCCGGCCGGCGTCGCACGCTCCACGACGATGCCGGCGTCCTGTCAGCCGATGGCGCCGGCCGGCCGCTGGCCCTGCCAGTTCATCCGGCCGATCAGCTGTCGCGCCTGGTCGGCAAAGGTCGCGTCGACGGTCACCGCGTACTGGTTGGCCCGCAGGCTGCTGGCCGAGGTGAAGTCGCGTCGGCCACCGGTCATGGCGTGCGCGATGGCACCGAAGATCGCACCCCAGACAGCACCGATGGCGAGTCCCACGAGGATGACGGCCCACCAGTTGCCGACCGTGAAGATGCCGAAGAGCAGGCCGATGAAGAGCCCGAACCAGGCACCGGTGGCGGCACCGGCCAACGCGGCCCGGGCGGTCGTCATCCGGCCCAGTACCGTTTCGACCAGGGTGAGGTCGGTGCCGACGATGGCGGCCCTTTCGACCGGGAACTCGTTGTCGGAGAGGAAGTCCACGGTGTACTGCGCCGATGGGTAGTCCGGGTACGAGGCGACCGTCACGGTGGACTGCTGCCCGGGCGCCGTCCCGCCGTCGCTGCTCGGCGCACTGAACTGGTCGCCGGACGGCCCGGCGGGTAGGTTGTTGCCTCCGGCAACACCCGGCATACCAGGCATACCGGACCGCCAGGCTGCCGTCGGGTTCCTGGACATCATGAATCAGCCTCCTTCGTCACGGCTCGATTTCCCGCCTGCCCCACTCGGTAACCCGCTCTGGCGGACGGTAAACGGAACGGCCCTGACGGGCGTGATGTCCGGTTCCGCCGTCGGTCGGTCGGGACCGCCGGCCGTGCAGGCCAGCGCGCGCGAAGACCGTCGCAGGGTCAGCGTGGGGGAGACCGTCGCAGGGTCGGCGCGGGGAAGTGCGTCGCAGGGTCAGCGCGCCGGGGCGCTGCCCACCCGGCGCTCCTCCTGCTCGGCGACCGAGCGGACCGCCGCCGCCGTGTAGTCGTCGAGCGGGAAGAACGACTCGACGGAGAGCTCCGCGACGGTGACGTCCAGCGGGGTGCCGAAGGTGAAGACGGTGCTGAAGAGGGCGAGCTCCCGGTCGCCGTCCCGGATCCGCAGCGGCACCACGACGTCACCCGGCCCCGGGATCTCGACCTCGGGCTCCGGCTGGTCGCAGGGGTACGCCCGCAGTTCGTCGTAGAGGTCGGTCAGCTCGGCGTCGCCGCTGACCGCGACCTGCCGGCGGAGCCGCCCGAGCAGGTGCGCCCGCCACTCGCCGAGGTTGACGATCCGGGGCGCCAGCCCGGCCGGATGCAGGGCCAGCCGGAGCGCGTTGACCGGCGGGGTGAGCAGCGGGGCCGCCGCGCCCTGGGTGAACAGGCCGATGCTGGCGTTCGTCTCGACCAGATACCAGCCCCGGTCCACCGCGATGGCAGGATAGGGCTGGTGGGCGGTGAGCACCTGGCGGACCGCCGCGCGTACGGCGGCCAGCGCCGGGGAGTCCAGTGGGGTACGCGGATAGATCGGTGCGTACCCGGCGGCCAGCAGCAGGTGGTTGCGCTCGCGCAGCGGCACGTCGAGTTGCTCGGCGAGCCGGAGCACCATGTCGCGACTCGGCATCGCCCGGCCGGTCTCCACGAAACTGAGGTGCCGGGTGGAGATGTCCGCCTGGATGGCGAGTTCGAGTTGGCTGAGCCGGCGTCGCTCGCGCCACTCGCGCAGCAGGTGGCCGACCGGTCGCTGCCACTGTCCGGCGACCGTCATCTCGTCATCACCATTCCGATCGTACGACCGGGTCGCTGGGGGCTGCGGCCCGGCCGGCCAGGTCAGGGGCGGTCTGCCCGGGGTGGCCGGGTCGCCGCCCGCGCGTGGCGGACGGCGACCCGGCCGGAGGGGACGGGGTCAGCTCGTGCAGGCGTTGCCGTTCAGGGCGTAGCCGGTCGGTGCGGCCAGGGTCCCGCTGTAGGTGCCCTGGAAGCCGACGCTGGTGGTGCCGCCGGTCGGCAGCGAGCCGTTCCAGGCGACGTTGCCGACGCTGAGCTGGCTGCCGGACTGGCTCCAGACGCCGTTCCACCCGTTGCTGTACCGGACGTTGGAACCGACGCTGAAGGTCAGGGTCCAGCCGTTGACCGCCGGCCCGTTGTTGGTCACCCGGATCTCGGCGGTGAATCCGCCGGTCCAGGAGTTGGCGGTCCAGGTCACCCGGCAGCTTGTGCCGGCCGGCGGCGGGGTGGTCGGCGGCGGGGTGGTCGGTGGCTGGGTCGTCGGCGGTGCCGTGGTCGGCGGCCCGGTGGTCGGCGGCCCGGTGGGTGGGTTGGGGGCGGCGATCGCCAGGTCGTACGCACGCTGCGGGACGAACTGGCCCGCACCGGCGATGCAGCCGTCCGCCTCACCCGGCAGCTTGATCCAGAACAGCGCGTCGACCGCCGGGTCACCGGTCTCCGTGGTGCTCGCGGTGCCGATCGCCCGACCGGCCGGGTCGCACCACTCGCCCCGGGGGTCAGGGCCGTTGCCGTTCCGGCTGGTGTCCACCACGATCTTCAGGTCTGGCGCGCCGGTGGCCGCGACCACCGCCTTGGCGTAGCTGACCGACTCCGCCGTGGTGCGGTAGTTGGAGACGTTGACCGAGATCCCGTCGGCGCTGTTGGCGATGTCCGCCGCGACCAGCCGGGAGGCCATCGCCGACGGGGTGAGCCAGGCCGAGTGTGCCGCGTCGAAGTAGACCCTGGCCTGGCTGGAGGCGGTCTTGAACGCCTTGCCGGCGTACGCCATCGACGCCTGGGTCTCGGCCTGCTGCGAGGAGTTCATACAGTCCGACATCAGCGCGAGTACGTCGGGTTCGAGGATGATGCTCGCCGGTCGCCCGTTCAGGCCGCCGGCCACCTGGTCGATCCACTGCCGGTAGGCGGTGTGGTTGGGCAGGCCACCGCTGCTGGCACCGCTACAGTCCCGGTTGGGGATGTTGTAGACCACCAGGATCGGGATCTTCCCGGCTGCGGCCGCGGCACCGACGAAGGCGTCGACCTGACCGCGTACGGTGCTGGGGTTGTTCTGGGTGAACCACCGGCCCTGCGGGACGTTGGCGATCCGGTCCCGGATGACGGCGGCGCGGGAGTCGTTGGGGTTGGCGGCGACCCAGCGTGCGGCGCTGGTGTCCGGGTCGACGTAGAACGCCGAGTCGGCGGCCTTGGCCGGGGTGGGGTTCAGCAGGCCGACACCGACCGCTGTCGTCGCGGCGAGTGCCGTGACGGCGACGACACCGACCGCGGCGAGCGCGGGTCTGAGGTGCATGCGGTACTCCCTTCGGGGCGGTGGGAGATCGAGGGGCATCGCTGGAAGCGCTCCCATAGACATCGACCACGGTAAGGCCATGTTGCGTCGGTGTGAAGCCCTGGTTTCGGACGTCGGTCATCGCCGCAGGTCACCGGCGTATGGACAGAGCCGTTCCGGCGGCCCTGCCCGCCGACCGTCCCACCGTACGGGAGGGCAACCGCACCTCGGCGAACCGGGCCGCTGACTCTGCGTGGCCAGATGTTGCCGATGCCGCGTACGCTGCTGGCGGAGGTGGGCAGTGAACGCGTCGCGTACGACGGGCGGGCGATGACATCCGAACCAGCCGCCCGGCCGGAGGCCGGAACGCTGCGGCACGACGCCCTCTTCTACCGTAGCGACGACGACTACGTCACTGGCATCCGCTCCTTCGTGGAGGCCGGGGTCGCCGCCGGGGAGCCGGTGCTGGTCGCGGTGCCCGGCAGCCGGCTCGACCTGCTGCGCACGGCCCTCGGCGCCAGCACCGAACTGCGCTTCGTCGACATGGCCCGGGAGGGGCGCAACCCGGGGTGGATCATCCCGGGAGTGCTGCACGCCTTCGTCGAGGAGCACGCGCCGGTCCGGGTACGCGTCGTCGGGGAGCCGATCTGGCCGGGCCGCGCGGTGCTGGCCTATCCCCGGTGCGTGCAGCACGAGGCCCTGATCAACATCGCCCTCGCCGGCCGGCCGGTCAGTGTGCTCTGCCCCTACGACGCGGTGCGGCTGGACGTGGACGTCGTCGCCGACGCGGCGAGTACCCACCCGTTCCTGATCCGGGACGGTGACCGGCAGGCCAGCGCCGGATACGGCCGCCCGGAGAGCGTGGTCGACTCCTTCAACCTGCCCTTTCCGACCCCGCCGTCGACGGCGTCCATGTTGTTCTTCGAGGCCGCCGGCCTCTCCGGGATGCGTGCCATGGTCGCCGCGCTGGCCCGGGAGGCCGGGCTCGACCCGGACCAGGTCGAAGACCTGCGGGTCGCGGCGAACGAGATCGCCACCAACGCCGTGGTGCACTCGGGGCGGCCGGCGGTGGCCCGGGTCTGGCTGGACGAGGACGGGCTGGTCTGCGAGATCACCGGCTCGAGCGTGCTGACCGACCGGCTCGCCGGCCGCCTCCCGCCGTCGCCGGTCAGCGACACCGGGCGCGGTCTGCTGCTGGTCAACTACCTCTGCGACCTGGTCCAGGTGCACACCGACAGCACCTCGACCGCCATCCGGCTGCACATGCACCGCCGGGTGGAGCCGGCGACCGGTCCCGCCCCGGCGACCGGGGCCGGACCCACCTGAGGAGCGGGGTGGTCAGTTCCGGGTCGGGCCGGACGGCCCGGGGGAGGCCGGTGCGCTCTCACCCGCGGGAGCGGGCCCGCGTGGCGCCGGGACTTCCACCGGCCGGTCGCCCCGCAACGGGTCCCCGGAAGCCGGCCCGGAGGTGCGATCCAGCCGCCGGTCCAGCAGTTGCATGACCGGGGTGGCGGCCACCCCGTGCACCACCACCGACACGACCACCACCAGCCCGGCCGTCGCCCAGAGCAGATCGGCGTCCGGGAAGTGCGCGTGCGTGGTGGCGTACCCGAGGTAGTAGAACGTGCCGACGCCACGGATCCCGAACAGCGCGATCACCCAGTGCTCGGCGGGCCGGCCCGGCGCGCCGAACAGCGACAGCCGGCCGGTCAGCGGGCGGACGACGAAGACCAGGGCCAGCGCCACCGCCACCGCCGGCCAGGTCAGCGGAGCGAGCAGCCCGGTGACCACCGCACCACCGAGGAGCAGCAGCAACAGCACGGTGAGCAGTCGCTCGACCTGCTCGGCGAAGTTGTGCAACACCTGGTGGTACTCGTGCGACCGCTCCGCTGCCCGGATCGCCCGGGCGGTGGCGAAGACCGCGACGAATCCGTAGCCGCCGACCAGCTCGACCAGCCCGTACGACAGGAAGGTGGCGGCCAGCGCGAGGAAGCCCTCCGAGTGCCGGGCCAGCCGCAGCCGCTCGGAGCGGGCCCGGAAGAACAGCTTGCCGAGCAGCCACCCCACCAGCAACCCACCGGCCACCCCGAGCAGGATCCGGTAGCCGACGTCCACGGTCAGCCAGCGCGCCAGCCAGTCGCCGGGGGCCAGCCCGACCGTGGCGATCGTGATCGCTGCGTAGACGAACGGAAAGGCGAGACCGTCGTTCAGTCCGGCCTCGGCGGTCAGCGCGAACCGCACCTCGTCCTCGTTGTCCTCGACGTCGGTCGGCTCGCCGACCTGCACGTCGGAGGCGAGCACCGGGTCGGTGGGTGCCAGCGCGGCGGCCAGCAGCAGCGCGGCGGCCGGCGCCAGCCCCAGCCACCACCAGCCGAGCAGCGCCACGGCGGCGATGCAGAGCGGCATCGCGACCGCGAGCAGCCGCCAGGTCGACGACCAGCGCCGTCGGCCGAGCGGACGGTCGATCTTGAGCCCGGCGCCCATCAACGCCACTATCACGCCGATCTCGGTGAGCTGGGTGGTGATCCCGGCGTGGGTCAGTGGATCCGGCTCGGGCAGCCCGAGCGGGAGCAGGAACACCAGCATGCCGAGGCCGAGGAAGGCGATCGGCATGGAGAGCGGGCGCCGTTCCAGCACCCGGGGCAGGACGCCGGCCAGCAGCGCGCCCAGGCCGATCAACGCGTACGAGGTAGCCGAGAGATCCACCCCGGGACCCTTTCCCCGCCGGGATGCTCCGCACGCCTGGGCGCAGCGGTCAGCCGCCCGGTCGCTCGCCGGTGCCGGCCGTCCCGGGAATCATCATCTCGAACCAGACCGTCGAGCCGCGTACCGTCGGATCGGTCCCCCAGGCGTCGCTGAGCTGCTCGATCAGCCCGAGACCCCGGCCCCGGCTGCTCAGTTTCTCGGTCCGGGCCCGGGTCACGGCGCCCCGGGTGCCGCTGTCGGCGACCGAGACCAGCAACCGCTCCGGGCTGAGGTCGATCTCCACCCGGGCAGCGGTGCCGGCGTGCAGCAGCGCGTTGGTGGTCAACTCGCTGGTGCAGAGCACGGCCGCGCCGACCACCTGCTCGGGCACCCCCCAGAGCTGCAGTTGACCGGTCATCCAGTGCCGTACCCGGCCCGGGGCGGTCGGCTCCGCCGGCACCTCCATGCTCGCCGACCGGCTGGGTGTGCTCGCGTGCTCGACGGCGAGGACGGCGACGTCGTCCTCGGTACTGCCCGGCACCGCGCCACTGGCCAGCGCGCAGAGCGTACGCGGGTCGCCGGTCGCCGCCCCGGCCATCGTGCCGGCCAGCGCCTCGAACCCGTCGGTCAGGCTCCGCCGCCGCCGCTCCACCACACCGTCGCTGAAGAGCAGCAGCGTGTCGCCGGGCGGAAACTCCACGGTGACCGCCGACCGCCGCCCGTGCAGCCCGAGCGGCACCCCCGGGGGCACCTCGACGTACCGGGCGGTGCCGGGCTGGCCGGGGGAGCCGCGCCGGATCAGCGGCGGGGGATGGCCGGCGCTGGCGATGGTCAGCCGGGCGGTCTCCGGCTCGATCAGCCCGTAGACCACGGTGACGAAGAGCTCGTCGCTGTGTGCCTCCGCACTCAGGCTCGCCACCAGCCGGTCCAGCCCGGCGAGTACGCCGACCGGATCGGGGTCGCTCAGGGCCAGCGCCCGCAGTGCGGCGCGTACCTGCCCCATCAGCGCGGCGGCCTGCACGTCGTGCCCGGCCACGTCGCCGAGGACCACCGCCAGCCGCCCGTCCGGCAGCGCGAAGGCGTCGTAGAAGTCGCCACCGGCCGCGTTGCCGTCGACCCCGGCGTCGTAGCGGGCGGCGATCCGCAGCAGCGGCAGGTCGGGCAGGTGCTCCGGCAGCATGCTGCGCTGGAGCAGTTGCGCCGTGCCGTGCTGGGTCTCGAACCGGCGGGCCCGCTCGGCGGCCTGGGCCACCAACTCCGCCGAGGCGGCCAGCAGGGCGCGCTCGGCCGGCGGCCAGCGGTGCGGCTGCCGGTAGCCGACGGTCAGCCCGCCGCGCAGCGTGGGCGTACGCAGCGGCAGCGCGGCCAGCGCCCTGATCTTCTCGTCGTGCCGGTCGACCGCGCTGTGCAGCATCGGCTGGCCGTCGCTGGCGAAGCTCGGCTTACCGCTGTCGGCGGTCAGCACCAGCGGGGCGGGCGAGTCGGCCGTGTGCCGGCGCCACAGCGGGGGAAGGCGCTCGTCGGCCTCGTCCAGCACCTCGCCCCGGATCCGCCGGACCAGCCGCCAGCCGCTGCCGTCGTCCACCCCGAACTCGACCTGGTCGGCGGCGAACGTCGAGACGGCGTTACGCAGCGTGACCCGAGCGACGTCGTCGAGGGTGAGCGTCCCGGCCAGCGCCGAGGCCAGCTCGCTGAGGTTCTGCAGGCGCTGGGTGACCTGGGTGGCCTCGGCGGCCACCGTGAGTACTCCGATGATCTTCCCGGTGGAGTCCCGGACCGGGGAGTAGCCGCGGGTGAAGAGGGCCTGCTCCGGTATCCCGGCCTCGTCGCGGACCAGCGGCAGCGGGGCGTCCCGCTCCAGGAACGGCTCGCCGGTCCGGTAGACCCGCTCGATCACGTCGCCGACGCCCGGCACGTGCCACACCTCGGCGAAGACCTCGGCCGCCGGCCGGCCGAACGCCTCCGGATGCTTGCCGGAGATCAGCTCGGCGAAACCGTCGTTGTAGACCAGCGTGAACTGCGCGCCGTACGCCAGGGCCATCGGCACCGGGGCGGAGAGGACCAGGTCGACGACCGCCCGCAGCGCCGGATCCCAGCGGCCGGGCGGACCCAGCGGAGTGTCCGGCCAGCGGAGGTCGGCCGGTGGCCCGACGGTGGGATCCGGAGTCGGCGGCGCACCGGCCACGGTGGAGGGGGGAGCGGGAGTCCGCCCGACCGTGCCTGGCATGCCAGCAGCCTAACCGGAGCCGCCGAATCCGCTCGTCGGACGCGGTCTGCTGGATCCCTGTGCTGCGCTGCGCCCGCTCGAATGCCCCGGCGCGGTTGGTGGCTAGTCGACCGAGCCGGCATCCACCGGACGGCGCCGCATGGCGTCGTCGGCCAGGATCACGGTGGCGACCATCAGCGAGACGCAGAGGCTGAACAACCAGGAGCCGTCGTCGACCAGGCGGGCGGAGACCGGGGCCTGCACCGCGGTGAGCAGGAAGGCGAGCCACGCGAGGCGACGCTGACGGACGGAGAGGAAACCAGGAGCCTGACGCATCCCGAAATTCTGCCCCGCCGAATGCCGGTCGCCGGTCCTCCGTTCGGACGAATTCGGGGCTGGTGTCCCCTTGATCCAGCTCTGCACGCTCCCGCCCGCCGTCGGTGGGCGTACCGACAGCCCGCACCACCGGCTCGGACGCTCCCGCCAAACCGACGGCAGCCTTGCCCGTACTGCCTATGACGGTGGCCACGGTGGCCAGTCGTGCCGCCGTCCGGCATGATCGGCGGGCGTGTCCACTCCCTCCCGCCGCCGGACGGGTCTCGCCGTACTCGTCCTGGCCTATCTGGCCTTCATCAGCCTCGGCCTCCCCGACGGCCTGCTCGGGGTCGGCTGGCCGTCGATCAGCGCCGAGCTGACGGTGCCGACCGAGGCGGTCGGGCTGCTGCTCACCTCGGGTACGGTCGGCTATCTCGTCTCCAGCGTGGTGGCCGGGTTCAGCATCGCCCGGGTCGGCGTCGGCTGGCTGCTGGCCGGGAGTACCGCCCTGGCCAGCCTGGCGCTGGCTGGCTATGCCGGTGCACCCGAGTTGCCGATCATGATCGGCTGCGCGCTGTTGCTCGGCCTCGGCTCGGGTGCGATCGACGCGGGGCTGAACGCGTACGCCGCCGGTGCGTTCGGGCCGCGCCAGATGAACTGGCTGCACGCCTGCTTCGGGCTCGGCGTCGCCATCGGGCCGCTGGTGATGACCACCGTGCTCGGCGTCGGGCTCGGCTGGCGCTGGGGGTACGGCATCGTGGCCGCCGCCCAGGCCGGGCTGGCGCTGGCCTTCGTGCTCACCGTCCGCACCTGGGAGCGTCGGCGCCCCGTCGACGTCGACGTCGACGATCCGGCCCGCGAGCCGGCCGCCCCGGCCGGGCCGGTACGGATCGGTGCCACCCTGGCCCTGCCTGCGGTCTGGTTCGGCGTGCTGACCTTCGCGGTGTACGTGGCGATCGAGGTGGCCGCCGGACTCTGGGCCTTCCTGCTGCTCACCGAGGACCGCGGGGTCAGCGCGACCGTCGCCGGCCTCTGCGTCTCGCTCTACTGGGGCAGCCTCTTCCTCGGCCGGGTGGTGCAGGGCTTCGTCGCCGAGCGGCTCGGCACCCGCACGGTGCTGCTCGGCAGCATGTACGCGATGGCGCTCGGCTCCGCGCTCGTCGCGGTGCCCGGACCGGGCTGGCTCGCGGTCTCCGGCCTCGCCGTCGTCGGGTTCGGTGCGGCGGCGGTCTTCCCGCTGCTGACCCTCACCACCGCCGAACGGGTGGGGCAGCAGCACGCGGACCGGACGATCGGGTTGCAGATCGGGGCGTCCGGGTTGGGCGGGGCGATCATCCCGGGTGCGCTCGGTGTGCTGATCGGGCGTACCTCGGTCGAGGTGCTGGGGCCGGCGCTGCTGCTGCTATCGCTGGCCATGATCGGGCTCTACTGGGCGTCCAGCCGCCGGGCGGGCCGGCACCCCGTGCCGGCCGGCTGACCCGGATCAGTGCGGGCCGGTGCGCCCGGTGGTCGACGGCCGGTACCGGCGCTGCTCGTCGCTGCGTTGCGCGGCCTGCTCCTCGTCGTACGGCTGGTCGGGATCGTCCGCCTCCGCGCCGTGGCCGAACGCCGACTCCGCGCCCGCGTCGTTGCCGGTCACGTCGTCGACCTGCCCGTCAGGCGTCGACGCACCCATCGCCCCTTCCAGGTCGCGCAGCGGCAGCCGCTCCTCGTCGCGCCAGACGTGCCTGTCCCTGTCGGTCATACCTGTCGCCCTACCCGGCCCGGCCGAGGGGCAAACACCGCCGACCCGGGCCGTACCCGGCGGTGCGGGACAATACGACGGTGACCACCGGGAGGGGGCGGACCCCTGCCGGCGGCCACCGGGCGTCGTATCCGGACCGCAGTTACGGCTGCGGCCGGGCGACCGCGCCGCGCCAGGCACCGGTCTCGGTGCCGCGCCGCTCGATGAACTCCTTGAACCTGTCCAGGTCACCGGCGACCCGCCGGTCCACCATGCCGAGCTTGTCGCCGGCCTTCTCGGTGACCCCCTGCGGCTCGAACTCCATCTGCGCGGTGACCCGGGTGTGGTTCTCGTCGATCCGGTGGAAGGTCACCACACCGGCCTGCCGGGTGCCGTCGGTCGAGGTCCAGGCCACCCGTTCGTCGGGTAGCTGCTCGGTGATCCTGGCGTCGAACTCCCGGTTGACCCCGCCGATCTCGACCTTCCAGTGCGTCATCGTGTCCGACATCTGCCGGACCTCCTCGACGCCCTCCATGAACTGCGGAAAGTCCTCGAACTGGGTCCACTGGTCGTACGCGGTCCGGATCGGCACCGCCACGTCGACGGACTTGGTCACGCCACTCATCTGGCATCCTCCTTGTCGGTCGGTCTGGGTTCGGCCCCTGTGCCGGTGAGTTCGGGAGCAGTCACCAGCGATGGGTCTCGTTCGGGTGTCCGAGCGCGGCCCACACCTCGGAGACGGTCTGGAACTGGGTGCCCGGGGGCAGCCGGTCCAGTTGGGCGAGGATCTCGTCCGGCGCCTCGTTCTGCTCCGCGCTGCGTCGGAGGCCCTCCCGGTCGCCGGGCAGGGCGGAGAGCGGGATGAACCGGCCCAGCCGGCTCCGCTGCTCGACCTCCTCCGAGGTCATCCCCTGCGGCGCACCGGCCCGGGTGTCGTTGCCGGGCGCCCTGGTCACGCCGGGTTGGTCCTCCCCGGCCGGCTCGGGATCGCGCCACTCCTCGGCGCGACCGCCGATGGAGCCCTGCACCGTGCCCTGCACCTCCCGGTCCATCTGCTCGTCCAGGCGGGGGCCGTGCTTGCTGTTCCCACGTTCCATGTCTAATGCGCTACCCGAGGGGAATCGCGCTAAACGGCATCGGGGACGTCACCGCGCTCCGTCCGCCGGTGATTTCGGCGGCAGCGCGGGCTCCACCGGCTCCTCGGCGCCGCCCTGGCGGGCCCGGCCGCGCTGCACCTCGGCGTTGATCTCCACGCCGAGCATCACCGCGCAGTTGGAGAGGTAGAGCCAGACCAGGAAGGCGATGACCGCCCCCAGGCTGCCGTAGGTGACGTCGTAGGAGTCGAACCGGGAGACGTAGAAGCCGAAGCCCGCCGAGACGACGGCCCAGGAGGCGAGAGCGACCGCCCCACCGACGGTGAGCCAGCGGAACCGGGGCTGCCGGACGTTCGGGGCGATCCAGAACAGCAGCGAGAGCAGCAGCATCATGATGGCCACCAGCACCGGCCACTTCGCCACCGTCCAGGCGGTCCGGGGCGCGTTTCCGAGCCCCAGCCAGTCGCCGACCGCGTCGGTGACCGGACCGCTCACGATCAGCCCGGCGGCCACCACCGCGAGCAGCACCAGCGCGATCGCGGTCAGCCCGAGCTGCAGCGGACGCAGCAGGTAGAACGGCCGCCCCTCGGCGACCCCGTAGATGGCGTTGGAGGCCCGGGTGAACGCGCCGACGTAGCCCGAGGCCGACCAGAGCGCCGCCAGCACACCGAAACCGAGCAGTACCTTCGCTGACCCCTGGTTGTCGACCACGTCCTCCAGGACCTTCAGCACGGCGTCGTTGGCCACCACCGAGCCGGCGCCGACGTCCCTGGCGAGCCCGGCGATCGTGTCGATGGTCTGCTCCCCGTTGGAGACCAGGCCGACCAGCGCGACGATGACGATCGCGGACGGGAAGAGCGCCAGCACGCCGTAGTAGGTCAGCGCGGCGGCCCAGTCGGCGCAGTTGTCCGTCACGAAGTTCCGCACACTGCGGACCAGTACGCCCCGCCAGGTCGACCAGTGCAACTGGCGCAGCCGCCCGGGGAGGTGGCGGTCCGGCCCGCGTACCGCCGGGACCGGTTCGGTGGTCGACGCCATGCTCGCCCCCTCGTCGGTGGGGCCAGCCGGGTGCGCGGTCGCGTCGCGGCTGGGGTTGCGCTGCCCGGTACCCAGGGCGGGAACTGGACAAACTCCCGGCCACGCGGCGGCGTGGTTTGCCGACGGTGGCTCGGGAAACCGAACGAGGAGACAGGAGACGATCCGGAGGAGGAAGATCATGCCCGGACGCGAGGTTCTGCCGAGCACCCTGCGGCGCTCGCCGCAGAAGGCCCAGGAGACCTGGGCGAAGACCCACGACTCGGCGGTCGAGACGTACGGCGAGGGGCAGCGGTCGCACCGGACCGCGTTCGCCTCGCTCAAGCACTCGTTCGAGAAGGTCGGTGACCACTGGGAGCCGAAGGGGCGCAAGGGCCCGAGTGACGAGCAGGCGGCCGGTGGTGGACCGGCGCGGCGCGCACCGACCGCCGGTGGCGTGGACGCCAACGCCCCGAAGGAGCACCTGATGGACGTGGCGAAGCGGCTCGACATCAAGGGACGCTCCCGGATGACCAAGGCCGAGCTGGTCGGCGCGATCCAGAAGGCGAACAACCGCAAGACCACCGCCTCCCGTGGGCGGGAGAAGGGCCGTAACCGACGCTGACCCGCGCGGGTCAGCCGGTCACGGGTGGGGTCAGCCGGGCGGGCGCGGGTCAGTTGGTTACGGGTGGGGCAGTGGCCGCCGGGCTCACCACCGGCCGCCCTCCCCACCCGGCCCCTCGATGTGCACCACCTTGGTGGCGGTCAGCTCGTCCAGCAGCTCCGGGCCGTACCCGAAGCCCTGGCCGCTGCCGCCCCGGGGCTCGGCGGCGCCGCCCGGTGCCCCGCCGAAGACGGCATTGATCTTCACGGTCCCGACCGGCAGCTCCCGCCAGGCCCGCTGTGCGTGGCTCATCGACCCGGTGAGCACCGTCGCCGCCAGCCCGTACGGCGAGTGCGACGCCCTCGACAGTGCCTCGTCGAACGACTCGACCACCATCACCGGGGCGACCGGGCCGAACGTCTCCTCCCGCATCACCGCCATCTGGTCGGTGCACTCGGCGAGCACCGTCGGCGGGTAGAAGGAACCGGGCCCGTCCGGGACGGTACCGCCGGACAGCAGGTCGGCACCGTCCGCCACCGCCGCCCGGACCTGCCCGTGCACGTGGTCGCGGTGCAGGCGGTCGACCAGCGGCCCGAGTTGGGTGAGCGGGTCGCGGCCCGGTCCCGACCGCAGCGCCTCGGCCCGCTCCACCAGGGCGGCCAGGAACCGGGTCGACACCGACCGGAGTACGTAGATCCGCTCCACCGCGACGCAGAGCTGCCCGGCGTTGGCGAAGGCACCCGTGGCGGCCTGTTCGGCCGCCCAGAGTGTGTCGACGTCACCGTCGACGACCATCGGGTCGCTGCCGCCGTTCTCCAGCAGCGCCTTGGCGCCGGACCGCGCGCAGGCGGCCGCGATCGACCGGCCGGTGGCGGTCGAGCCGACGTGCGCGACCACGTCGACCTCCTGGCCGGCCAGCGCGGCACCCACCGGGGCGTCGCCGGTCAGCAGCGACAGCACCCCGGACGGCAGGTGCTCGTCGAGCAGCCGGGCGAGCAGCCAGCCGCTGGCCGTGCTCCGCTCGCTCGGCTTGTAGACGACGGTGTTCCCGGTGGCCAGGGCCGCGCCGAGCAGCCCGCAGGAGACCGCGACCGGGTCGTTCCACGGCGTGACGACGGCGACCACGCCGCGCGGCTGCGGCACCATCAGGTCGATCGCGTCGGCGTCGCCGCCGAGGGTTCGGCCGCCGCGGACGGGGGCGAGTTCGGCGTACTGGCGCAGCGTCGACACACCCGCCTGGACCCCGGCGCGGGCGGCGGCCAGCGGCCGGCCCATCTCGGCGGTCTCCGCCTCGGCGAGCCGGTCGGCGCACGCCTCGATCGCGTCGGCGGCGCGGTGCAGCGCGGCGGCCCGGTCGGCGGGTGCGGTCCGGGCCCACCGGGGGGCCGTCGCCCGGGCTGCCTTGACCGCCGCCTCGACCTCGGCCTCGGTGGCCACCGGCACCCGGCTGACCGGGGTACCGTCGGCCGGATCGACCACGGTCAACCACCCGGCGTCGCCGCTGCCGTCCCACACCCCGGCGATGAGTTGTTGCACCTGATACATGGAGCGCAGTTTGCCCCGGTCCGGGCGGTCCAAACTATCCCCGTTCGACCCGTACCCCGGTAGCTGGTGCAACCGGCCGGTGGCGGCGGGGCGGCCGGACGGGCCGGGATAGGGTGCTCGGGTGACGGTCCTGGGGGACACCGCCGACGCGGTCGTCGTCGGAGCGGGGCACAACGGCCTGGTCGCCGCGAACCTGCTCGCGGACGCCGGGTGGGACGTGCTGGTGCTGGAGGCGACCGGCGGGCCGGGCGGGGCGGTCCGGTCGGCCGAGCTGACGGCCCCGGGTTACCTGAGCGACCTCTACAGCGCCTTCTATCCGCTCGGCTACGCCTCGCCGGTGCTGCGCCGGTTGCGGCTGGACGGCTACGGACTGTCCTGGCGGCACGCGCCGGACGTGTTGGCGCACCTGTTCCCGGACGACGGCGCCGTGCTGCTCAACCGCGACCCCGAGGTAACCGCCGGCTCCGTGGCGCGGTTCGGCGCCGGGGACGGCGAGCGGTGGATCGAGGCGTACGCGCAGTGGCGGCAGATCTCCGCGCCCCTGCTCGACGCGCTCTTCACCCCGTTCCCACCGCTGCGCGGCGGCCTGGCGCTCGCCCGCCGGCTGCGTACCGCCGGGATGCTGCGGCTGGCCCGCCGGCTGGTGCTGCCCAGCGCCCGGCTCGGGGCGGAACTCTTCGCCGGCCCGGGCGGCCCGGCGCTGTTCACCGGCTGCGCGCTGCACACCGACCTCGCCCCGGACGACCCCGGTTCCGGAGTGTACGGCTGGCTGCTGGCCATGCTGGGACAGCAGGTCGGCTGGCCGGTACCGGTCGGCGGGGCGCAGCGGATCACCGACGCGCTGGTGGCCCGGCTGCGGGACCGGGGCGGCCGGCTGCGCACCGGCAGTGCGGTCGACCGGGTGCTGGTGGCCCGGAACCGGGCCGTCGGGGTGCGCTCGGCCGACGGCCTGCTGTGGCGGGCCCGGCGTGCCGTGCTGGCCGATGTGCCGGCCCCGGCGCTCTTCCTCGACCTGGTCGGCGCCGGGCGGCTGCCGCCCCGGCTGGTGGACGACCTGGCACACTTCCGCTGGGACGGCTCCACGGTCAAAGTGGACTGGGCGCTGACCGGGCCGGTGCCGTGGCGGGATCCGGCGGTGGCCGGTGCCGGCACCGTGCACCTCGGCGGCGACCTCGCCGACCTGCGCCGGTACGCGGCCGCGCTGCATCGGGACGAGTTGCCGGCCGACCCGTTCGTGCTGGCCGGGCAGATGACGGTGGCGGACCCGAGCCGCTCGCCGGCCGGTACCGAGTCGCTCTGGGCCTACACCCACCTGCCGTTCCGGCGGGAGTGGCGGGCGGAGGAGGTCGGCGCGCACGTCGAGCGGATCGAGGCGGTGCTGGAGCGGGCCGCGCCCGGCTTCGGCCGGCTGGTCAGGGCACGGCACGTGGCCGGGCCGGCCGAGTTGGCGGCCGGGAATCCGAGCCTGGTCGGCGGCGCGGTGGGCGGCGGCACGTCCGCCGCCTACCAGCAGCTCTTCCTCCGCCCGGTGCCCGGGTTGGGCCGGGCGGACACCCCGGTCGACCGGCTGTTCCTGGCCAGCGCGTCGGCGCATCCCGGGGGCGGGGTGCACGGCGGCCCCGGGGCGAACGCCGCCCGGGCGGCACTGGCCCGGGACCGCGCCCTGACCGGCCGGGCGTACGCCGCCGTGCTCGCCCGGGCGCAGCGCGCCGTCTACGCCTGACCCGCGCCGCTCACGTCCGGCCCACGCTGTTTCCGCCTGGCCGGCGTCGTCGGCGTGGGGACCGTGCCGGCAGGGGCGGTCCCGTCCGCCCCGGCGCCCTCGGCCGACTCCGTGACCTTCACCGAGTCGATGACCTCGGCCGACTCCGTGACCTCGGCCGACTCCGTGACCTCGGCGGATCTCGTGGCTTTGGTGGCCTTGGTGGCCCTTACGGCCTTGGCAGCCTTGGTGGCCTTCGCCGGCTTGGTGGCCGTCGCAGCCTTGGTGGCCTTCGTCGCGGTCGTCGCCTTCGTGGCCTTCGTGGCCGTCGCAGCCTTCGTGGCCTTCGCAGCCTTCGTGGCCTTCGCAGCCTTCGTAGCCTTCGTAGCCTTCACCGGCTTCGTGACCGCCGGCTCCGGAAGCTCTGCGGGCTCGTCGATATCCGGCGGCTCCGTGACCGCCAGCGACGCGGGGACCTTCACCGACGCCGGGACGTCGTTCGGCCGCGGAACCTCGACCGACGCCGGGACGTCGTTCGACTCCGGGCTCTCGGTGTACGCCGGGACGTCGTTCGGCCGCCGAACCTCGACCGACGCCGGGACGTCGTTCGACTCCGGGCTCTCGGTGTACGCCGGGACGTCGTTCGGCCGCCGAACCTCGACCGACGCCGGGACGTCGTTCGACTCCGGAATCCCGGTGTACGCCGGGACAAGGTTCGATTCGGGAACCTCGGTCGGCGCCGGGATCTGGTCGGCACGGGGAGCCCGGGGCGAGCGGGTGATGTTGCGGTGCCGGCCGCGCAGCTTGAACGGCATCAACGCGCTTTCGATCTTGGTCGCGGTGGTCATCTTCGAGTCGCCGTCCAGGCGCTCCTGGAACCGGATCGGCACCTCCAGGATGGTGTGGCCGAGCTTGGTGGCCAGGTAGTGCATTTCGACCTGGAAGCTGTATCCGTTCGACTGCACCCGGTGCAGGCCGATGTCGCGCAGCGCGTCCGCCCGCCAGATCTTGAAGCCGGCGGTGAGGTCCCGGATCCGCACCTGGAGCAGGGTGTGCACGTAGAAGTTGGCCCAACCGCTGAGCGCGCGCCGGTAGAGCGGCCACGCCTCGTCGAGCTGCCCGCCCGGGACGTACCGGGAGCCGATCACCACACCGGCCCGGGTGGAGAGCAGCGAACCGAGCATCCCGGGCAGCGCCTCCGGCGGGTGGGACAGGTCGGCGTCCATCTGCGCCACATAATCCGCACCGGCCTCCAGGGCCCGGCTCATCCCGTCGACGTACGCCCGCCCGAGCCCTTCCTTGCCCGCCCGGTGCAGCACCTGGATCCGCTCCGGGTGCTCGATCGCGAGCTTGTCCGCGACCTCGCCGGTGCCGTCCGGGGAGTTGTCGTCGGCGACGAGGATGTTCAGCCCAGGTAGCGGCAGCGCGAGCAGTCGCTCGACCAGCACAGGAAGGTTCCCCGCCTCGTTGTAGGTGGGGACGACGACGGTCAGGCGAGCGTCCCGCCATGGAGAGGGCAGCTGTACGGGTTCGATCATCGGGGCATCCTCGGTTGGCCGACAGCGGTCAGGGGCAAAGCCTAACTTGACGCATCGCGCGGGCCACCACACGGGCCGGAGCCGGCAAATCGGCCCGGACCTCGGTGAACACCATGGGGGCGGCCGGAAAAACCGGGCCGGCGCCCGGGTAACGGTTCGGGCTCTGGATAGCGGCGACCCGGCCGGGGTATGCGGACTGACGACGACGGCCGGGGTGGACCGCAGGCCCGACGGGTGACGTCGGACGGGTCCGGCGCGCCCGTCCGGCCGGCGGAATTGATGTTTACTTCTCCTGCGCCAGGGAACCCGCCGGCCGTGCGCAACGACCAGGTCGACCCGCATCAGTGCAGGTCAGGGGCACCGCACGGTGGCCCGGCCGGGGTGTGGGCCACGGCCGGTCTGTTCGACGCGGTGCTCTTCGACCGGGACGGCACGCTGGTGCACGACGTGCCGTACAACGGGGATCCGAGGTTGGTCCGGCCGATGCCGGGTGCCCGGGAGGCCCTCGACCGGCTGCGCGCCGCAGGGCTGCGGTTGGGGGTGGTGACGAACCAGTCCGGGGTGGCCCGTGGCCGGTTCAGTTCCGCCGATCTGGCCCGGGTCAACGCCCGGGTCGACGAGCTTCTGGGCCCGTTCGACACCTGGCAGGTCTGCCCGCACGCTGAACCGGCCCCCGGTGAACACGGCTGCCGTTGCCGTAAGCCCGCGCCCGGGATGCTCTGGGACGCGGCCCGGGCGCTCGGCACCGAGCCGACCCGCTGCGTACTCGTCGGCGACATCGGCGCCGACATGATCGCGGCCGGCGCGGCCGGGGCGAGCGCGGTACTGGTACCGACGCCGGTCACCCGCCCGGACGAGGTCGCGGCGGCTCCGGCCGTCGCCGGTGACCTGCGGGGCGCGGTCGACCTGATCCTGCGCCGGCACCGGTCCACGCTGGGCAACCCGGCTGCCGGTGTCCCACCTCGGCGCCCCCGCTGCGTCCTGGTGGCCCGACCGGACTCGGCCGGGGACGTGCTGGTGACCGGCCCGGCGATCCGGGCCGTCGCGGCCGGGGCCGACCGGGTGGTGCTGCTCTGCGGGCCGCGTGGCCGGGCCGCCGCCGAACTGCTGCCCGGCGTGGACGAGCTGGTCGAGTGGCGGCTTCCCTGGATCGACCCGGAACCCGGCCCGGTCGACCGGGCCGAGGTGGACCGGCTGACCGCCCGGCTCGCCGCCACCGGTGCCGAGGAGGCGGTGCTGTTCACCTCGTTCCACCAGTCCGCGCTGCCGCTCGCCCTGGTGCTGCGGATGGCCGGGGTGGACCGGATCTCGGCGATCAGCCCGGACTATCCGGGCTCGCTGCTCGACGTGCGGCACCGCGTCTCGCCGGGGATGCCCGAGGCCGAGCGGGCGCTGTCGCTGGCGGCGGCGGCGGGATTCGTACTGCCACCGGGGGACGAGCCGGTGCTGCGGCTGCGCGCCGAGGCGGGTACGGCGCCGGCCGACGGTGTGCTGCCCGACCCGGGGTACATCGTGCTGCACCCCGGGTCGTCGGTGCAGGCCCGAGCCTGTCCGCCCGAACTCTGTGCCGAGATCGTCACGGCGCTGACCGGCGCCGGGCACCGGGTGGTGGTGACCGGCGGTCCCGGGGAGCGGACGCTGACCGCCCGGGTCGCCGGGCGTACCGGGATCGACCTGGGCGGGCAGACCTCGCTGACCGGGCTGGCGGCGATCATCGCCCGGGCGGGTTGCCTGGTCGTCGGCAACACCGGACCGGCGCACCTGGCCGCCGCGCTCGGCGTACCGGTGGTGAGCCTCTTCGCCCCGACCGTTCCGTTCGGACAGTGGGGGCCTTACCGGGTGCCGGCCGTACGGCTCGGTGCCGCCGTCGCCGACTGCCGGCACACCCGGGCCACCACCTGTCCGGTACCCGGCCACCCGTGCCTGTCCGGCATCGAGCCGCGCGAGGTGGTCGAGGCGGTCCGGCTGCTCGGCGCCCCGACGGCACCCCCGGCCGCCCCAGCCGGTCCGGCCCGGTCCGGCCCGCTGTGGTCCGGTCCGGCCAGATCCGGTCCGGCCAGATCCGACCCGGCCAGATCCGACCCGGCCAGATCCGACCCGGCCAGATCCGACCCGGCCAGATCCGACCCGGCCAGATCCGACCCGGCACGCTCCGGTCCGGCGCTCTCCGGTCCGGCGCTCTCCGCTCCGGCACGCTCCAATCTCGCGCCGTCCGGCACAGTGCGCTGCGGAGCCGAGGAGGTGCGGCCGTGAACATCCTGCTCTGGCACGTGCACGGCTCCTGGACCACCGCCTTCGTGCACGGCAAGCACCGCTATCTCGTCCCGGTCACCCCGGACCGCGGCCCGTACGGACTGGGCCGGGCCCGCACCTACCAGTGGCCGGACACGGTCGACGAGGTGACCCCGGAGGAACTGTCCAACGCCGACGTCGACCTGGTGATCCTGCAACGGCCGGAGGAGATCGACCTGGTCGCGCAGTGGCTGGGCCGGCGGATCGGCCGGGACCTGCCGGCGATCTTCGTCGAACACAACACCCCGAAGCAGGGGGACGTGCCGAACAGCCGGCACCCGCTGGCCGACCGGGACGACCTGCTTATCGCGCACGTCACGCACTTCAACGCGCTGTACTGGGACACCGGCAGCACCCGGACCACGGTTGTCGAGCACGGCATCGTGGCACCGACCGCGCACTACACCGGTGAACTCGACCGGCTCGCGGTGGTGGTCAACGAGCCGGTACGGCGCTGGCGGGTCACCGGCACCGACCTGCTGCCACTCTTCGCCGAGATCGCCCCGCTCGACGTCTTCGGCATGGGTGTGGCCGGGCTGCCGGACCGGCTGGGACTGCCGGCCGACCGGCTCGCCGTCTACGACGACCTGCCGCAGGGTCGGATGCAGGCGGAGATCGCCCGGCGGCGGGCGTACCTGCACCTGTGCCGGTGGACGTCGCTGGGGCTGAGCCTGATCGAGGCGATGACCATGGGCATGCCGGTGGTGGTACTCGCCGCCACCGAGGCGGTCGAGGCGGTGCCGCCGGAGGCGGGTGTGCTCTCCACGCGGCTCGACACCCTGCTGGCGGCCACCCGACAGCTCGTCGAGGAGCCCGACACCGCCCGCCAGCTCGGGGAGCAGGCCCGCGAGGTCGCGCAGGCCCGGTACGGCCTGGACCGGTTCCTCACCGACTGGGACCGGTTGCTGGAGGAGGAACTATGCGCGTCGCGATGATCTCCGAGCACGCCAGCCCGCTCGCGGTACTCGGCGGTGAGGACGCCGGCGGCCAGAACACGCACGTCGCCGAACTCTCCGCCGCGCTCGCCGACGCCGGCCACGAGGTGCGGGTCTACACCCGGCGGGACACCCCGGACGCGCCCGAAGCGGTACGGCTGCGCGACGGGGTCGAGGTGGTGCACGTACCGGCGGGGCCGCCGCAGCCGATCGCCAAGGACGAGCTGCTGCCGTACATGAAGGACTTCAGCCGCTGGCTGGTGGCGCGCTGGCGCGGCGACGAGTGGGTGCCGGACGTCGCGCACGCGCACTTCTGGATGAGCGGGCTGGCCGGGATCGCCGCCGGCCGGCAGACCGGGATTCCGGTGGTGCAGACCTACCACGCGCTCGGCACGGTGAAGCGGCGGCACCAGGGCGCCGCCGACACCAGCCCGGCCCGCCGGGTCGGCTACGAGCGGGCGCTGGGCCGGGCGGTCGACCGGGTCATCGCGCAGAGCCAGGACGAGGTTCGTGAACTGGTCCGGATGGGCGTGCCGCAGGCCCGGGTGACGGTGATCCCGTCCGGGGTCAACGACGAGACCTTTTCGCCGGACGGCCCGTCCGTGCCCCGGGTGCCCGGCCGGCCCCGGATCCTCACCGTCGGCCGGCTGGTGGAGCGGAAGGGCTACCAGGACGTGATCCGGGCGATGCCGATGGTCCCGGACGCCGAGTGCGTGGTGGTCGGCGGTCCGCCGGCCGGCGAGGTCGACGACGACCCCCAGGTCCGCCGGCTGCGGGCACTCGCCGAGGAGGTCGGGGTGGCCGACCGGGTACGCCTGATCGGCGCGGTGCCCCGCGAGGAGATGCCGTACTGGTACCGGTCGGCGGACGTGCTGGTCGCCGCCCCCTGGTACGAGCCGTTCGGGCTGACCCCGCTGGAGGCGATGGCCTGTGGCGTGCCGGTGGTCGGTACCGCCGTCGGCGGGCTCACCGACACGGTCGCGGACGGGCGCACCGGCGACCTGGTGCCGGCGCGCGATCCCGGGGCGCTCGGCACCGCCCTGCGGGACCTGCTCGCCGACCGGGTACGCCGGTTCGGCTACGCCGCCGCCGCGCTGGACCGGGCCCGCCGCTGGTACTCCTGGACGCGTACCGCCGACCAGATCGCCGCCGTCTACACCGCGGTCAGCGAGGTGCGCCGGCCGAGCGGGGTGGTCGCCGGATGACCGCGTCGATGGAGGTGCTGGACAGCCACCTGGCCGGGCTCGCCTCCGCGCTGCTGCCGTACCGGACCGAGGCCGCCCGGCTGGCCCGCTGGGGCGACGAACTCGCCCGGCTGCTCGCCGGCGGCGGTCGGATCCTGGTCGCCGGCAACGGCGGCAGCGCGGCCGAGGCGCAACACCTCGCCGCCGAGCTGGTCGGCAAGCTGCGCGACGACCGGGCCCCGCTGTCGGCGATCGCGCTCTGCGCCGAGACCTCCTCGCTGACCGCTATCGGCAACGACTACGGCTTCGACGAGGTCTTCGCCCGGCAGGTACGCGCGCACGGCCGCCCCGACGACGTCCTGCTGCTGCTCTCCACCAGCGGGCGCAGCGCCAACCTGGTCCGGGCGGCCCGGGCCGGTCGGGAGCTGGGGATGCGCTGCTGGGCGCTGACCGGCCCGACCCCGAACCCGCTCGCCGACGCCTGCACGGAGGTGCTCGCCGTGCCCTGCCCGGACAGCCAGGTGGTGCAGGAACTCCACCTGGTCTCGGCGCACGTGCTCTGCGGCTACGTCGACGCGTACCTGCCGGTGCCGTTCGGCCCGGCCAGCCACGCCGGTCCGGTCCCGGCGGTGGCCCGGGCGGCGGCCTCGCCCGGTGCCGGCCCCGATCCGGTACGCCCGGCCGGCGCCGGCCCGGTACGCCCGTCCGGGGTCGAGGACGAGTTGGTGCTGCGGGTGCCGGGGACGCTCCGGCCGGCCGGGCCCGAGGAGGTGCCGTGACCGGGACGATCGTGGTTGTCGGCGACACGCTGCTCGACCGGGACGTGGAGGGCGTGGTCAACCGGCTCTGCCCGGACTCGCCGGTGCCGGTGCTGGACGAGAACAACAGCGTCGACCGGCCGGGCGGTGCCGGGCTGGCCGCGCTCTTCGCCGCCGGGCGCGGCTACGAGGTCGCCCTGGTCACCGCGCTCGCCGACGACGAGGGGGCGGCCCGGCTGAGTCACCTGCTCACCGCGGCCGGGGTGCAGGTCTACGGGCTGCCGCTGCCCGGAGCCACCCCGGAGAAGATCCGGCTGCGCACCCGGGGCCGGGTGCTGCTCCGGCACGACCGGGGCGGTCCGGCCGGGCCACCCGGAGAGCCGAGCGAGGCCGTACTCGACCTGCTGGCCGGGGCGGCCGGGATCCTGGTCAGCGACTACGGCCGGGGCGTGGCCCGGCTGCCGGCCCTGCGTACCGCGCTGGCCGGCACCGCCGCGCCGATCGTCTGGGATCCGCATCCGCGCGGTCCGGCGGCGGTGCCCGGCGTACGGCTGGCCACCCCGAACGAGGTGGAGGCCCGGGAACTCGCCGGGGTGGCGACCGGCGGCTCCCGGCTGGTCAGCGCGGCTCGGTGCGCCCAGGCGCTGCGCCAGCGCTGGCGGGTCGGTGCGGTGGTGGTGACGATGGGTGGCGAGGGCGCGCTGCTCTGCCACGCCGGGTCGACGCCGCTGGCGGTGCCGTCGCCGACCTGCGCCGACGGCGACACCTGCGGTGCCGGTGACCGGTTCGCCGCCACCGCCACCGTGGCGCTGGCCGACGGGGCGCTGGTCTCCGAGGCGGTGCAGCTTGCCGTCGCCGAGGCGTCCGGCTATGTGGCGGCCGGCGGGGTGGCCAGTGCCGTACCGGCGGCTCCGGCCCGGGGCGCGACGGTGCGTACCGGAGCAGGGCCGGCTTCCGGCGGCCCCGGCGCGATGCCCGACGGCTCCCGGGCGGCTCCCGGCGACCCGGTCCCGGCGGCTTCCGGCGACGGTGCCGGTGCAATGGGGCGGCCCGGTGAGCTGGGACGCGGCCGTACCGGGGCTGCTGCTCACCAACTGGACACCGTGCCGATCACGGCGGTGGACTGGAGTGACCGGATCGGCCCCCGGGCCGCCGGTGAGGTGGTCGCCCGGGTCCGGGCCGCCGGCGGCACGGTGGTGGCCACCGGCGGCTGCTTCGACCTGCTGCACGCGGGGCACGTGGCAACCCTGGAGGCGGCCCGGCAACTCGGCGACTGCCTGGTCGTCTGCGTCAATTCCGACGACAGCGTGGCCGGGCTCAAGGGTCCGGACCGGCCGCTGGTCCGGCACGCCGACCGGGCTCGGCTGCTGGCCGCGCTCGGCTGCGTGGACGCGGTGGTGGTCTTCGACGAGTCCACCCCGCACGCGGCGCTGGCCTGGCTGCGGCCGGACATCTGGGTCAAGGGCGGCGACTATGGCACCGGTGCCGACGGGCCGGACCTGCCGGAGGCCGAGATCATGCACCGCTGGGGCGGCCACACCGTCGTGGTGCCCTATCTGGACGGGCGCTCCACCACCGGGATGATCGCCGCCGCCCGGGCCGGCCGCCGACCGGTGGGACGGGCCCGGTGAGCGGCGGACTCGACGGGGCCGGCGGCGCGCTGTCCGGCCGGCCCGGTGACGTCTCGTCGGCCACCGGTGCCGCCGCCGCTGCCGGTGCCCTCGGCGGTGCGGTGCTGGTCAGCGGCGGGTCCAGCGGGCTCGGCGCGGCGGTGGTGGCCGCGATCGCCAACTCGGGCGGGCGACCGCTGGTGCTCGACCGGCAGCCGCCGGTCGCGCCCACCCCGTGGCTGCACTGCGACCTCGCGGATACCCGGGCCGCCGAGGCGGCGACCCGGCAACTCGCCGAGCAGGCCGGCGGACTCGCCGGGGTGGTCACCGCCGCCGGAGTCGACGTGCCGGGACGGCTCGGTGAGGTGCCGGCGGAGACCTGGGAACGGGTCGTCACCGTCGACCTGCTGGCCACCGCCGCCGTCATCCGGGCCGCACTGCCCTATCTGGAACGCTCGCGCGGCACGGTGGTCACCGTCGCCTCGACCCTCGGCGTCAAGGCGGTCGGGGACGCCACCGCGTACTGCGCGGCCAAGTTCGGGGTGGTGGGCTTCACCCGGGCGCTCGCCGCCGAACTGGCCGGGACGGTCGGGGTGACGCTGCTGGTGCCGGGCGGGATGCGTACGGCCTTTTTCGACGAGCGCGACCCGCAGTACCGGCCGGGTGACGACGCCGCGCTGAACGAGCCGGCACACGTCGCCGACGCCGTACTCTTCGCCCTGCGCCAGCCGCCCGGATGCGCGATCCGGGAGATGGTGGTCTGCGCCGACCGGGAAACGTCCTATCCGTGATCCTGGTGCTGCGGGCGCTCGGGGTGGGTGACCTGGCGACGGCGGTGCCGGCGCTGCGCGGGCTGCGCGCCGCGTTTCCGGAGCACACCCTGACGGTGGCCGCCCCGGACTGGCTCACCCCGCTGGTGGAACTGGTCGGCGACGTGGACAACGTGGTGCCGACCGACGGGCTGGACCCGGTCGACTGGGCCGGGCCGGCACCGTACTGGGCGGTCAACCTGCACGGTCGGGGTCCGCAGTCGCACCGGCTGCTCGCCGCCGCCGACCCGGAACGGCTCTGCGGCTACCACTGTGCCGAGGCCGGCCACCACGACGGCCCGGCCTGGCGGGCGGAGGAGCACGAGGTACGCCGCTGGTGCCGGCTGCTGAGCTGGTACGGCGTCGAGTGCGACCCGGACGACCTGGACCTGCACCGCCCGGCGCCCCGGCGGGTGCCGGTCGGGGTGACCGTCGTGCACCCCGGCGGCAAGGGCACCGCGCGCCGCTGGTCGGCGGCCCGGTTCGGCACGCTGGCTCGGGAGCTGACCCGGGCCGGGCACCGGGTGGTGGTGACCGGCTCACCCGATGAGCGGCACCTGACCGAACGGGTGGCGAGCAGCGCCGGACTGCCGGCGACGGCGGTACTCGCCGGCCGGCTCACCCTGCTGGAGTTGGCCGCCGTGGTCGCGCACGCCCGCCTGGTGCTGAGTACGGACACCGGCGTCGCGCACCTGGCCACCGCGTACCGGACGCCGTCGGTGGTGCTGTTCGGGCCGATTCGGCCGCAGCTCTGGGGCCCGCCGCCGAACCGGCCATGGCATCGTGCCCTGCACCGGGCGGCGGGGTTCACCGGAGCCCGGGAGCCGGCCGACCGCTCACAGATCCACCCGGGGCTCGCCGCGATCGGAGTGGACGAGGTGTTGGCGGCGGCGGATGAGGTTGAACGGGTGGGGCGGGGTCGCCGTGCGGTTGCGGCGTAGTGACCTGTCGGCCCCCGGGTACGGACGGCGCCGGCACGGTCGCGGCGTGGTCTTCCTGGACACCGAGGGGCGGCCGATCCGGGACCGGGACGAGCTGACCCGGCTCCGTGAACTGGTGATCCCACCGGCCTGGAAGGACGTCTGGATCTGCCCGCATCCGGCCGGGCACATCCAGGCGGTCGGCATCGACGCGGCCGGTCGCCGGCAGTACCTCTACCACCCGACCTGGCGGCTCCGGCGTGACCAGGCGAAGTTCGACCACGTACTGGAGGTCGCCGCCCGGCTGCCGGTGCTGCGCGAACAGGTCTGCGCCGACCTGGCCGGGCGGGGACTGCGCCGTCCCCGGGTACTGGCGACGGTGGCTCGGCTGCTGGACATGGGCACCTTCCGGATCGGCAGCGACCAGTACGCGGCCGGCGACGACCCCACGTACGGGGTGGCCACCCTCCGGCCCGAGCACACCCGGTGCCGGCACGGCGCAGTGGTCTTCGCCTTTCCGGCCAAGGGGGGCATCGACCAGGTGCTCCGGATCGACGACACCGAGGCGTGCCGGGTGCTGCGGGAACTGCGCCGACGCAGGCGCGCTGCCCAGCGGCTCTTCGGCTACTGGGACGGCCGGAGCTGGCGGGACGTCCGCAGCGACGAGGTCAACGACTACCTGCGGACGGCCAGCGGGGGTGAGATGACGGCGAAGGACTTCCGGACCTGGCACGCGACCCTGTGGGCGTCCCGGGCGCTCGCCGAGGCGGGGCCGCAGCAGTCGGTGACCGCCCGGCGCCGGGTGATCGCCGAGGCGATGCGCCGGGTCTCCGGCCGGCTCGGCAACACCCCGGCGGTGGCCCGGGCATCCTACGTGGACCCCCGTCTGATCGACCTCTACCAGAGCGGCACGGTCGCCGAGGTGACCCCGGACAGCACCGACGCCGACGCCGAACGCGCCGTACTCGCGCTGCTGGCCCGATAACTGGCGGGGCGCCGTCCTGCCCCTCTGCTGGCCCGGCACCTGACGCGCCGCCGGCTCGTCCGACGCCGGTCGCCGGCCGTGTCGTGGGGTCGTTCGCCCGGGGACGCCGGCTCACCTGTACGTCAGAGGCGCTACCGGCCAGTGGTAGCGCCTCTGACGTACAGGTGAGCGATGGCGTCAGCGGCCGTCGGGCAGCCAGCCGAGAAAGCGGGCGGTCAGGCCGTCCGGGTCGGCCTGGGGTTCGTCCGCCAGGGCCAGGGCCAGCTTGTTCGTCAGCATGCCGCGCAGTCCGGCGAGGTTGTCCCGGTAGGCGACGAGCAGCACGAGCCTGGCCGGTTGGCACGGCCACTTCGCGCCGCACTCGCGGCACAGGAACAGCGGACGGCTGGGGGAGGAGCCTGCGGGGCGCCCGGGTACGAGGGCTCGGAAACGACGGCCGCGCGGTGGGCGGTGCGGTCGAGCGGCGGCACCGTTGGCGAGTACGGCATCGGCACGAGGTCGATCGAGTCGGGGCAGCGCCAGCGCCACCCGCATCGGCAGTACCGCCAGAGTCGGCGCCAGTCGCGGCGGTGGCGCGGCCTGTCTCGCCGGATCGGTCGCATGCTGTCTCTCCCTCCGAGGCAATGGAGACGGGGGCGGCGCCAGGGCATCCCGACCCTGCTGGCGCCACCCCCGTCGGCAACCTCCGCCCGTCCTGGCGATGTGCTGCGGGTGATGGGTCCGAGCGGAGGCGCCATGGATTGAAGCCTGCGCCGCGTGATGGAACAATCACACCGCGCCACGGAATGGCCTTCATTCGTTGGGTACGTCCGGTTAGGAGCTGGAATGAACCACGCTCTCAAGGTTGCGATGGCCGAGGCCGGTCAGACGGCCGAATCGCTCGCCGGCCGGATCGGCGTGGATCCCAAGACGGCGGCGCGCTGGGTGACGCCCGGACGGATCCCGCAGACCCGGCATCGTGCCCAGGTCGCGGAAGCCGTCGGCAGGGACATAGGGGACCTTTGGCCGGACGTACTGCGTCGCCGCGAACCGGCCTGGCTGCGCGAGTGGCTCGAAATCGAGCGGGAGGCACGGTTACTCCGCTGGTTCGAGCCGGCGCTCGTGCCCGGCCTGTTGCAGACCGAGGCGTACGCGCGGGCCGTCCTCGGCTGGGGCGGCCTGATGACCACCGACGAGGTGGAGCAGCGTACCCAGTCCCGGATGGAGCGGCAGGGCATCCTCGCCGGATCGAAACCGCCGCAGTTCTTCGTCATGGTCGACGAGGCGGTGCTGCGCCGCTGCGTCGGCGGCCCGGCGGTCATGGCCGAACAGTGCGACCGCCTGGTCCAGTTCGCCGAACGCCCGCACATCCACCTCCAGGCGGTACCGGCCAGCGCCGGAGGCCACGTCGGGCTCGCCGGAGGTTTCATCCTGGCCAAGGGGCCGTCCGGGGAGGCGGCACACCTGGACGATCGGCTTCGCGCGCACGTCGTCACTCAACAGGACGAGATTGATACCCTCGAAGAGACATGGGAAGCCGTTCGGGCGGTAGCCCTGCCCACCGAGCAGACCCTCCGACTGATCAAGGAAGTGGCAGCGACATGGCAGACCTGACCGGAGCCATCTGGCGGAAGTCGACCCGCAGCAGCAACGGCGGGTCCACCTGCGTCGAGGTGGCGAAGAACCTCCCCGAGATCGTCGGCGTACGGGACAGCAAGGACCCGGCCGGACCGGCGCTGGCCTTCGGCCCGGCCGCCTGGCGCGCGTTCGTCCGCGACGTCCCGACCCGCTGACCCAGACAGGCAGCAGCACGCCCCCGTACCGGACCCGGTACGGGGGCGGTGTCGTTCCGGCGCTCAGTCGTTGAGTACGTGCGCCAGCTCGTCGCGGAAGCGTCGCTCCGACTCGGTCACCTCGTCGCCGCCGAGGCCGAGTACCCCGCCGGTCGACGCGGCGGTCACCACCTGCTCGGCGATGGTCAGCAGCCAGTGCCGGTACGCCCCGGCCTCGCCCTCGGAGACCCGGCCGGCGAGCAGCTTCGACGCGCTCTGCGCCCGGCTCAGTACGTCGGCGATCAGTGCCTTCGGGTCGTCCGGTTCGATCGCCGGCAGTTCCTCGCCCACCTCCGGGTCGCCGACCCGGGTGATCAGCTCCCCGGCGACGGCGGCGACCAGCGGGCTGGCCGACTCCCGTCCGGCGGCGATGCTCTCCAGCCCGGCGGCGTTCTCCGTCCGGGTCCGGCGGCCGCCGTCCGACTCCGCGGCACTGGCCGCGGTCAGCACCGACTGCGGCAGGCCCACGAGCAGCCCCCACTCGTCGTCGGAGAACCCGAACTCGCTCGCGTACAGCGGTTGCTCGGTCACGGCAACCTCCCTCCACTGAGAACAAACCATCACATCCCACGGCACGGCGTGGCCGAGGGCAAACCGAATCGCCGTACGGCGTCCTGTGACCCGTACCCCGGGACACCGTAGATCAGTCGTCTACCGGCTCCAGCAGGCCCTGCTCGCTGACCACCGGCACCGAGAGGGTCTTGTAGCCGACCTCGTCGAAGAGCACGGTCATCCGGTCGTCCTCGTAGCCGAGCACCATCCCGGAGCCCCACTCGGTGTGCCGGACCGCGCTGTGTACCGGAAAGGGCTCGTCGGCCTTCGGCCCGTTACGGCGACCTTGCCGGCCGGAGCCGCCGCCCCGGGTCGTACCGGTGCCGGTCGACGGCGCGGCGGCGTCCAGTCCGGCGTGGCAGTTGTCGCAGTGCCCGCAGGGTTTCGGCAGCCGCTCGCCGAAGTACGCCAGCAGGATCTGCCCCCGGCAGCTCCGGGTCTCGGCGAACGCCCGCATCATGTCGGTACGCGACCGCTGTACCGTCTGCTGCCGTTCCGCCTCGGCCAGCGCGGCGGTGGCCGCGTCGGCGGGCTTCGGAGCGTACCGGGGGCTGCCGAGCCGGTTGTCCGGGCGGGTGTCGGCGGCACCGACCTGTTCCAGCAGGGCGAGGAGTTGGCCGAGCTTGCGGGCGCCGAGTCCGGTCCGCTCCCGCAGCGCGCTCCGGGTGGTCGGGCCGTCCCGGAGCAGCGCGGCGAGGTCGCGCAGCTCCTCCGGGTCCGGGGCGCCGCCGGTGAAGTAGCGGCGCAGCCCGACGTCCTCGGCCCGCCACAGCAGCAGCGCGCGAGCCGGTTCGCCGTCCCGGCCGGCCCGGCCGATCTCCTGGAGATAGCTGTCCGGCGCGTCCGGCAGCGCCATGTGCGCCACCCAGCGGATGTCCGGCTTGTCGATGCCCATTCCGAACGCCGACGTGGCGACCATGATCGGTACCCGGTCGGCGAGGAAGTCCTCGTGCAGTTCCTCGCGGGCGCCGACCGGCATCCCGCCGTGGTAGTACTTCGCCGGGAAGTCGGCGCCGGTCAGCCGCTCGGCGAGTTCCTCGGCGGCCCGCCGGGTCGGCACGTAGACGATCCCGGGGCGGGACTCGGCGCGGAGCAGTGCGAGCAGCCGCCGCCACCGGTAGTCCTCGGTGGCGCAGTTCGCCACCTCCAGGAACAGGTTGGCCCGGTCCAGCCCGGAGACCACCACCCGGGGTCTGCGCAGGCCGAGCCGGCCGACGATGTCGTCCCGGACCGGCGGTGACGCGGTGGCGGTCAGCGCGACCACCGGCGGGCGGCCCAACTCGCGGATCAGGTGTCCCAGTGCCAGGTAGTCGGGGCGGAAGTCGTGCCCCCAGGCGGAGATGCAGTGCGCCTCGTCGACCGCGACCAGGGCCGGGCGCAGCGCGCGTACCTCGGCCAGCCGTTCCGGGTTGCTGAGCTGTTCCGGGGTGGTGAAGAGGAACCGGGCCCGGCCGGACCGGATCTCGTCCAGGGCGGCGGCCTGCTGCCCGGGGCTCTCCGCCGAGCTGATCCGTACCGCGCGCAGTTCCGGTCGGTCACGGTCGTTGAGCGCGGCGATCTGGTCCTGCTGGAGGGCCAGCAGCGGCGAGATCACCACCGTCGGTCCGGTCAGCAGCATCGCCGGTACCTGGTAGACGGCGGATTTTCCGGCCCCGGTCGGCAGTACGACGAGAGCGTCCCGGCGGCGCATCACCGCACGCATCGCCGTGAGTTGGTCGGGGCGCAACGATCGCCAGCCGAATCGGTGCCGGGCGGTACGGCGGAGCCGGGTGGCGTGCAGGGGTGGCAGCTTCATCGGTCGCCGGAGGTACCCCGACGGTCCCGCCCCGAAACGGCACCGGCGAAGCTCTCCGCACTTGTCGACCGACGACATCTCCACCTGGGCGCTCGCGACCGGGCCGGGTAACGTGGGTTGACGGCGGCCGGACCGGGCGCAGCGTCTCGGTCACGATCACGACCTCCTCGGTCCGCCGCGGTCTTCGGCGTCGCGTTCTCCGGTGTTTCGTCCCGCGCACATTCGCGACCAAAGCATTGAAGAGTTTCGTTAATCGAGTATTTCGCGCTTTCGGCGAACTCGTGTAACGGCCGGCTGGCCTGCTGGCGCTGTGGCCGGTTGAACAGACAGGCCGGCCACCGTCGGTCCCCCGGCGGCTGCGGTGGTGGGTCGCATCGACGCCTCCACCGCCGCAGATGTCTCTTGTCTAGGAGGAGCCCAGATGCATCCCCCACCTGATGGTGTGCGCGCCGCACGGAGAGAGGCCACTCGGAAACGATGGTCCTGGCTGATGGTGCCGACCCTGGTCATCGCCGGTCTCGGCGTACCGGTGTCGGTGCAGGCCAATCCGGTCGGCGTCGGCATTCCCGTCATGTTCGACCTCACCGACAACCAGGGCGCCTGGTTCGACACCGGCGCGACGCTGTTCGGCACGAACTCGCTGGGCGTCGCGGTGACGCCCCGGACGAGGCTCCTCGAGTTGCCGCTCGACTCCGTTCCGCTGCTCAACGGGAACCTCGGTGAGCTGGTCAACCTGCCCATCCTCGACGGTGAGGCGCCGCTGCTGGGCAGCCTCGGCGTCGACCTCACCACCCTGCTCAACCTGGATCAGCTCACCGACGCGATCGACGACGCGGGTGGGTTGCTCGGTTTCCTCAACCCCACCGTCCAGCAGGCCAAGGCACAGGTCGAGCAACTGCGGCAACAGATCGGTAGTCGCAGTTCGAGCGAGGCGATACCGCTGTCGAGCCTGCCGGTCGGGCTCAACCTGATGGAGACTCTGGAGGATCTGGGAGAGCTGGCGCCGCGTGACCTGAGCCTGACCCCGAAGGCGAAGTTCAAGGTGGCGGCACCGGAGGCGGGTTCCGCGCACTCGGTCACCAGTCTCATCTGGCCGGTCGGCGCGCAGGCGTTCGACCAGGGCAGCGCCTTCATCGGCGACGTCGAGACGTCGCTGGTCGAGCCGGGACTGTACGCCTGGGCGTGCAAGATCCATCCGTACATGCTCGGGGCGGTCGTGGTCGACGATCCGTTGACGCCCGGTCTCGACTTCGGCAAGCAGTTGAACGTCGCGGTCAAGGGCGGCATGGTGGTGCCGAGTTCCTCGGACGTGGTGCAGCAGTTGGTGCAGAAGTTCTTCCGGATCACTTCGCCGAGCAACTGGCAGAACTACAGCAACAGCGAGGAACGGCAGTGGAATCCGTCGTACCCGCCGGCACCGATCCTGATGTACGACGGCAGCGGCCAACCCGTGCTGGTCCCCCTGCTGGACGCCTTCTACGAGAGCAAGTTCGGCGAAGGAGTGACCCTGCCGGCGTTGACCCAGCGGCCGGCGGTGCCCGGGGTCGGCGAGGTCTGGATCGACACCCAGATGGAGAAGTACGCCGGCAAGACCAAATCGGGCGCGGCCACCAGAGTCGACGTGCAGAACTGGACGGTGGCCCGGAAGGTCGCGCTGCCGCAGATCAACATGAACAACCCGCACAACATGTGGAGCGACAAGGACGGTCAGTACATCTATCAGACGGAATGGTTCTCGGACCGGCTCACGGTGTTCAACCGGACGACCGGGCAGTTGGTCCGGACCATCCAGGTCGGTCCGGACCCGTCACACGTGATGACCCGGACCGATACCGACCAACTGCACGTGGCGATCAACGCCGGTAACGCCGTGGTCGAGTTGAGTCCCGGCGGGACGGCGATCGACCGGAGAATCCTGGTGCAGGGCCCGGGCCAGACCCCGGCGCACCCGCACGCGCACTGGATGAGCGCGGACGGCCAGACGATGGTGACGCCGAACGTCAACCATCACGATTCGACCGTGGTGGACGTGCCCACCGGCGGGATCACCAAGATGCAGACCGAGGAGTTGCCGATCGCGACCGGCATGATGCCGGACAGCTCCAAGTACTACGTGGCGAACTTCCTTGGCCAGAGCGTCTCCTGCATCTCGCTGGCCGGGCCCGCCTGCCGCTCCGACGGCGGAAGCGCGGTCGGCTACAAGGCGATCGACCTGTGGGACACGTACGACCCGGTCAGCGGCGCCACCAGCGGGCCGTTCGGCGGGCTGCCGATCCAGATCCCGGTCAGTCCGGACGGCCAGTACGTCCTGGTGGCCAACACGCTGACCAGCAACATCATGGTCATCGACACCGAGACGGACAGGGTCGTCAAGACCCTGGCCTGCGACTCCGGCTGCCACGGCATCAACTTCGGCGCCAAGCAGGGCGGCGGCTACTACGCGTACGTGTCGAGCAAGTTCTCCAACGCGATGTCGGTGGTCGACGGCGACCCCAACGGTGACGGCAATCCGATCGACGCGACGATCGTCGGCCGGATGGTGTTGAACTCCGGCCCCGGCACCGCCACCGACGACACCGTGACCGGCTACAACGGCCTCGGCGGTCAGGGCGTCTTCGCCTTCCCGATCGTCTACAACGGCTGGGTCCAGAACACCCCGGCCAGCATGGCCAACCAGCTCACCTGCGCGCAGCTCAACCCCATCAACACCGGCATCTGTTCCTAGCCGGACCCGCCTGAAGGGGAGGGAGGGACCGTAAAGCGGACGGTCCCTCCCTCGCTCAGGGCGGACAACACCGCGTGCTGCCGGGCAGCCGTCGTCGGCTGTTCGTGATGCCGCGCGCTCTCACCAGGGTAGATGAGGAGAGACCCCATGTCCGACCCGAGCTTGCCGGGCTGGCGCACCGCCGTCCGACAGGTGTTGAGAAGTACGTCCCCGCCGGTACGCCGGCTCGTCCTGGCCGCGTTGCTGGGCCTCGCGGTCGTCGCGGCAGGCGCGGCGATCTTCGTACCGCAGATGGCGATGGCCGCCAACCACACGGTTGTGATCAGGAACTTCGCGTTCAGCCCGGAGGTGCTCAACGTGGCCCCCGGCGACACGGTGACCTTCGTCAATCAGGAGACCGACGGAACGCTGCACATGATCCGGGGCGACTTCACGTCCCCGGACATGCCGCCCGGCGCGACCTTCACCGTGACGGTCAGCGCGGCCCGCTCGTACTCCTACTTCTGCGGCAACCATCCCTACATGCTCGGCACCATCAACGCGGGTACCGCACCGCCGACCACCGCCGGGCCGACCCCGACCACGCCCAGACCCACCACGCCGGGCCCGAGCCCGACGGTCGGTCCCACCGCCACACCGACGGTCGGTCCCACCGTGCCCCCGACCGCCACCCCCACCGGGCCACCCCCGGGCGCGCCGCCGTGCCAGAGCCCGACCGTCGGCGCCGCACAGGGTGACGGCACCCGGTTGGCGACCTTCGAGGTGATCGGCGGGGTGAAGGTGTTCAAGCTCTGTATGGCGCCGCTCGACCTGGAGGTGTCGGCCGGGGTGGTACGGCCGGCGTACGCGTTCAACGGCATAGTCCCGGGGCCCACCCTCAAGGTCAACGAGGGGGACCGGCTCCGGTTCATCGTGCAGAACAACCTGCCGGAGCACACCGCGGTGCACTGGCACGGCATGGAGTTGCCGAACTCGCAGGACGGGGTCCCGGACATCACCCAGCCGCACATCATGCCGGGGGAGATCTACACCTACGAGTGGACGGCGAAGACCACCGGCACCCACTGGTACCACTCGCACATGGGCGGCAACCAGGTCGGCAAGGGCCTCTACGGCGCCCTGCTGGTCACGCCGACGCTGGGTGACATCACCGCCGACCGGCACTACACCCTGGCCATCGGGGACGGCTCGAACGGCTTCACCCTGAACGGGAAGTCGTACCCGGCGACGGCGCCGCTGGCGGCGCGGGTGGGGCAACGGGTGCACATCCGGCTGGTCGGCACCGGTCCGGAGCAGATGCATCCGATGCACCTGCACGGCATGTCATTCCAGGTGGTCGCCCAGGACGGCGTCAAGCTCGGCACGCCGTACACGGCGGACACGGTGACGGTGGCGCCGGGGCAGACCTTCGACATCATTTTCCAGCCGAAGGAAGTCGGGAAGTGGCTGCTGCACTGCCACATCTTCTCGCACTCCGAAGGACCGGACGGGATGATCGGTCTGGTGACGGTCGTCGATGTAACCGCCTGACCGGTGGTGGCTCGTGGTCGCCCGACCGGTCGTCGATCCGACGGCCTGAGCACCTCGTCGCGATCGGCGTGACGGTTCCGCGTACCGGCCCGGTCCGGCCAACGCCCGGCCGGGCCGGTACTCCCGATCCCCAACCTCCCTATCGAAGGGCATCCGATGACCCGTCACCCGCTGCGTCCGCCCGGCGCCGTGACCAACGCCGGTTGGCTGCTGGCCAGGCTGGTGGCCACGGTGCTGGCCAGCCTGGTCGGCACCGTGCTGGTCTGGCTCGCCGCTCCGACACCGGCGTGGGCGCACGCCGACCTGATCCGGTCCACTCCGGCCGACGGACAGGTCTACCGGCGATCGCCGGAACGACTGCAACTACAGTTCACCGAGCCGGTCACGGTGGCGGTGGCGGGGTTCCGCCTGTACGACTCCGGGGGCGAGTTGGTGCCGACCGGTGAGCCGAGCCATCCGTCCGGGGACCGGACCACGGTCGACGTGCCGCTGCGCGGTGAACTGCCCGATGGCGGCTACGCAGTCTCCTGGCGGGTCATCTCCGCGGACAGCCATCCGGTGAGCGGTGCGTACACCTTCACGGTCGGCAGTGCCGGGACCGGTGCCACCGGGACGGGCCGGCCGCCGGGGGCGGGGTCGTCCGGATCCGCCACCGGCCCGGTGTACGGCATCGTCCGGTGGATCGCCTTCCTGGCCCTGGCCCTGCTGATCGGCGCCGCCTTCTTCGTCAGCCACGGCTGGCCGGTCGGTGCCGGGCGACGTGCGGTACGCCGCCTGATCTGGGCCGGCTGGGCAGCCTCGCTGGCCGGCGCCGTCGGAGCCTTCCTCAGCTACGGTCCGTACCTGGCAGACCTGCCGTTGGGCCGCACATTCGACCCCGACCTGCTGGCCAGCACCCTCGACACCCGGCTCGGCGCGGCCCTGCTGGTCCGGGTGGGGCTGCTGCTCCTGCTGGCACCGGCGCTGGTACTGCTGCTGCGCAGACTGGCCGCCGCCGGGGACCCGGCGGACCGGCGTACCGGATGGCTGCCGCCGGTCGCGGTCCTCGCCGCCGGGGCTGCCCTGGCGGCGACCTGGGGCGTGGCCAACCACAGCGCCGTCGGCGAGTTCACCGCGCTGGCCCTCGCCTCCGACGTGGTCCACCTGGTCGCGATGTCCGTCTGGCTCGGCGGCCTGGCGGTACTCGTGGGGGCACTGCTGCCGTCCCGGGACCTCGCCGCGATGCGGAGCGCGGTGCCGGTCTTCTCCCGCACCGCGATGATCAGCGTCGCGCTACTCGTCGCCACCGGCCTGTTCCAGCTCTGGCGACAGGTCCGGACCGTCCCGGCACTGCTGGAGACCCCGTACGGCCGGCTGCTGCTGGCCAAGCTGAGCGTCGTCCTCGTGCTGCTCGCCCTCGGCTACCTCGCCCGTTCCTGGGTGCACCGGCAGTACGCCGTGGGCGGGAGTGGCCGGCGGCCCGCCGGGCGGCGGGGCCATCCGGGTGGGCCCGATCCGCATCAGCTTTACCACTTCCAACGGCGGGTGTCGATGGAAGCCGGTCTCGGGCTGGCGGTACTGGGTCTGACCGCGGCACTGGTCGCGACGCCGCCGGCCAAGGTGGTGTACGAGGCCCGCCAGCGCGGCCCCGCCGGACTCGTCGACGGACGCGTCGGATCGGGCGGCGACGGTCGGCCGGCTCTCGCCCAGACCGACGGTACTCCGGCGGCACCGGAGATGATTCCGTTCGACACCGGCTCCGGGGCCGCCGCCACGGGCCTGCTCGCGATCGACGTGCTGCCGCGCCGGATCGGCCCGGCGACCGTGCACGTCTCGGTGCTGGACGCAACCCGCCGGGCCAGGGCGGTAGCCGAACTGCGGGTGTCGCTGCGGTTGCCCGCCAAGGACCTCGGCCCGCTCACCGTGCCGTTGACCAACGCCGGGCCAGGTCACTACCTCGGTACCGTCACGCTGCCGCTGCCCGGCCGATGGGAGATGGGGGTCACCGTACGGACGTCGGACGTGGACCAGACCACGGTGCGTACCGAGCTGGACGTCTCCGCCTGATCGACCCCCGACCGCTAGCGGCGACCGAACATCGACCGGAGGGCGGCGACCAGCAGCACGGTGCCGAGGATGGCGCCGACGATCCGGACGCCCGGAATGTCGAACCAGCTCGTCTCCTCGGCGGCGAGCAGGCGGTGCGGCAGTTCGGCGAGGCGCGACGCGCTCTCCGGGATGCTGGAGTGCATTCCAGCACTGTCGCACGTCATCGGCGGCCATGCCGCACGTCCGGGCCTGTTCCGGCTAATAGGAAGGTTTATTGACTATTTGCTGAGGTGGTGTGACCATGGCAGCACCCGCCGCTACCAGGGCGGCGGCTGTCCACTGTAGATTCGGGGGGAACCGGCGGGATGAGCGGAACGACGGACAACCTGTCCAGCCTGGCGGCGGCGGTACTCCAGCCCGGGTTCGTCGGCACCACCCGACCGCCGGACTGGGTGCGCCGATGGCTCGGTGAAGGGCTCGGCGGGGTGGTGCTGTTCGCCCGTAACGTGGTCGACGCCGCGCAGGTCACCGCGCTGACCGACGCGATGCGGGCGGAACGGCCGGACGTGCTGGTGGCGATCGACGAGGAGGCCGGCGACGTCACCCGGCTGGAGTCCCGGCTCGGCAGCTCCCGGCCGGGCAACCTGGCGCTCGGCGCGGTCGACGACCCCGAGCTGACCGAGGCGGTGGCCCGGGACCTCGGTGCCGAGTTGGCCGCGGCCGGCATCGCCCTGAACTACGCCCCGGACGCGGATGTGAACGCCAATCCGGACAACCCGGTGATCGGCGTACGCGCCTTCGGCGCCGACCCGGGGCTGGTCGCCCGGCACACCGCCGCCTGGGTACGCGGTCTCCAGTCGGCCGGGGTCGCCGCCTGCGCCAAGCACTTCCCCGGGCACGGGGACACCAGCGTCGACTCGCATCTCGACGTACCCCGGATCGCGGTCTCCCGGGCGCGGCTCGACGCCTGCGAGCTGCCGCCGTTCCGGGCCGCGATCGACGCCGGGGTGCAGGCGGTGATGACCGGCCACCTGCTGGTCCCGGCGGTCGACGAGGAGTGGCCGGCGACGCTGAGTCGGCGGGTGCTGACCGACCTGCTCCGCGAGGAGTTGGGCTTCCAGGGTGTGGTGGTGACCGACGGCATCGAGATGCGCGCGGTCGCCGACCGGTACGGCTTCGCCGGGGCGACCGTCCGGGCCCTGGTCGCCGGGGCCGACGCGATCTGTGTCGGCGGCGAGCACGCCGACGAGGCGGACGCCCTGCGGCTGCGGGACGCGATCGTCGACGCGGTGCTCGCCGGGGTGTTGCCGGAGGAGCGCCTGGTCGAGGCGGCCAAGCGGGTCGGCCTGCTGGCCGCGTGGAGCGGTGCCGCCCGGGCCCAACGCGCCGAGTGGACGCCCGCCGGCCCGGACGGCTCCCCGCTGGGCCTGGCCGCCGCACGCCGGGCGGTCCGGCTGACCGACGGTGCCGGCCCGGCCGTACTGCCGCTCACCGGCCCGGCCCACGTGCTGGAGTTCGAGCCGCCTCGCAACATCGCGATCGGCGCCGAGACGCCGTGGGGCGTGGGTGCCCCGCTGGCCGCCCTGCTGCCCGGCACCACGACCGTACGGCTGGCCGCCGACGACCTGGCCGCCGACCATGTCCCGCCGGCCGGGGCGCTCGCCGGCGCAGCCGGCCGAGCACTGGTGTTGGTGGTCCGTGACCTGCACCGGCACGACTGGATGGCAGGCGCGGTACGCCGGCTCCTGGCCGACCGCCCGGACGCCGTGGTGGTGGAACTCGGGGTACCATCGATCGTCACCGGGCGGGTGCACCTGGCCACCTACGGCGCCACCCGGGCCGCAGGCCGGGCCGCCGCCGAGGTGCTCGCCGGACAGTCCTGATCGGACCATCGGGACGACACCCGATCCGTACCGTGGCTGTCACCAAGGGTGCCCCCACGTTCACGGCGAGTCGCGGTATCGTTCGTCCGGTGACCCCTCGCTGGCAGCGGGCCGCCCTTACTCCGTCCTGGATCAGGTGGCTTCCCTGCGCCTTCGTCTACCTCACCGTCGTACCCGGGGATTCCCGGTTCCGCCGGTCGGCCTGGTCGACGATCGTCCCCTGGGAGAGCTCGGCGTGGTGTGATCCCGGCAGCGTCGACGAGTGGGTGGACCGGGCCCGGCGGCGCCGTGCCGGCCGGGACGCCGAGGACGCCGAGCTGAACGCCCGGCAGCACTACGCCTGGATGGTCCGGATCCGCGCCACCCGGATCGAGCTGTTCGCCGAGATGTGCCGGCGGCGCGACGTGCCGGTTCCGCACACCGTCGGCGAGCTGCTGCTCTGCCTGGCGGCGTTCGGCCTCTTCGAGCTGACCGAGGCCGACGGCGACGATCCGTGGGTCACGCCCCGGCTGGATTGCGATCCGCTGGACGTGCTGCCGCTCTCCGAGGCGGAGCGGGAGTTGGAGACCCGGGCACAGCGGGACGACCAGGCCGTGCTGGTGGCCATCGCGATCCGCCGGCTGGCTGCGCGTACCCGGCGGCGATGGCGGCGCCGCGTCGTCAGCACCAGCCTGACCAGCCTGGCCGGCGCGGCGGGCGTCACCGAGGAGCAGGCCCGGCGCTCGCTCGCCGATCTCGGTCAGATCGCCGAGCTGGGGGTCGACGCCGACCGTGGTGGCGACTGGCTGCGGCTCAGCGTGCCCTGGCCCGACTTCCGGCTCCGCTTCCCGTTCACCGAACTACCCGCGCCGGAACACGCGATCTAGACCCGTCAGCAGCCCGGGTCGGTCGGGCCGGTCAGGGGACCAGCCGGAGGATGCGGTCGTCGTCGTCCGCCGGCGAGCCGCGGCCGTCGCGGTTCGAGGTGAGTACCCACAGCGACCCGTCCGGCGCCGGGGCGACGTGCCGGAGTCGGCCGTACTCGCCGGTCAGCAGCGCCTCGGCGCCCTGCCCGTCGGTACCGATCCGATAGAGCCGTTGCCCACGCAGGCAGGCCAGCCAGACCCGGTCGCCGACCACCGCCAGCCCGCTCGGGGACGCCTCGGCGGTACCCCAGGTGGCGACCGGGGTGACGAACCGGGAGTCGTCGGAGTCGCCCTCCACCTCCGGCCAGCCGTAGTTGCCGCCCGGCGTGATCCGGTTGAGTTCGTCGTAGTGGTTCTGGCCGAACTCGGCCGCGTACATCGTCCCGTCGGCGTGCCAGCCGAGCCCCTGCACGTTCCGGTGGCCGTAGCTGTAGACCAGGGTGTCGCCGAACGGGTTGCCCGGAGCGGGCCGGCCGTCCGGGGTCATCCGCAGGATCTTGCCCGCCAGGCTGTTCCGGTCCTGTGCGGCGTCGCGGTCCCCGGCGTCCCCGGTGCCGACATAGAGCATGCCGTCCGGCCCGAAGGCGATCCGTCCGCCGTTGTGCGTACGCGAGCCGCGCGGAATGCCGCTCAGCACGATCTCCCTAGCCGGCTCGCCGAGGCGCAGCCGGGCGACCCGGTTGTCGTCGGCGGCGGTGTAGTAGACGTACACCCAGCGGTCGGCGGCGTAGTCCGGGGAGACGGCGAGGCCGAGCAGGCCGCCCTCGCCGGCCGGTGCGGCCTCCTCGATCCGGGCCACCTCCCGGGCCGTACCGCCGGAGACCTGGAGGACCCGCTTGCTGTCCCGCTCGGTCACCAGGGCCGAGCCGTCGGGGAGGAAGGCCAGTCCCCAGGGCGCCTCAAGGTTCGCCACCACGGTCTGCACGGTGCCGGCCCGGGCCCGGGGCGCGTCCGAGACCGACGGGTCGGCGAACCAGCCCCGCCACACTCCGACTCCGACTCCGGCGGCGGCCAACGCCACCACCACGACCACCACGGTGATCCACCGACCCGCCCGGCCCGTCGTGCGCACTTCCGGCTCCGCCACGGGTACGACCGTAGCCCGTCGCCGGGACCCGACCGCCGTACCCCCGGGCGGCTCAGCCGTCGGCGACCACCGATGCGTACTCGGGATGCCGCTCCAGGAAGGTGAGCAGGAACGGGCAGGTGACCCGGACCCGCTCGCCCCGGTCGCGGAGCTGGTCGAGGGTGCCCCGGGCCAGCGCGCTGCCGACACCCTTGCCCTCGAACCGCTGGTCGACCTCGGTGTGCACCAGCACCATCGTCCCGGACTCGACCTGGTAGCCGATGAAGCCGGCCAGGGCGTCGTCGACCAGGATCTCGAAACGGCGGCGGGCGGGATTTTCTTCGACGAGGAAGCTCACCGGAGCAATTCTCCACCCACCAGCCCGGTGGTGTCGGTGACCCCGCCCACCGCCAGCCGGTCGAGTTCGGCGAGCAGTCGGTCGACGTCCTCGGCGGTGTTGTAGTGGTAGAGGCTGGCCCGGACCGCCCCGCCACTGTCCCGCAGGCCCAGCGCCGAGAAGTACTCGTACGCGTAGTAGTCGCCGGCCGAGACGCAGACACCGCGCTCGCCGAGCGCGGCGGCGGTCTGCCCCGGGCTCTGGCCGGCGAGCCGGAACGAGACGGTCGGGCAGCGGTGCCGGGGCGAGCCGTAGACGGTCACCCCGGGCAGCCCGGCCAGCCCCCGGTGCAGCCGGTCGAAGAGCTGCTCCTCGTGCGCCAGCGCGGCGGCCAGCCCGGCCCGTACCCGCTCCCGCCGGTCGCCGGTGGCGTCCGGGTCCAGCCCGGCGAGATGGTCGACGGCGGCCCGGATCCCGGCCAGCAGCGGAAAGCTCGGCGTGCCGAGTTCGAACCGCTCCGGCGCCCGGTCGGGGGAGGGCAGCAGCTTGGCCGGGCGCAGTTCCGCCCAGCGGGCCGGGTCGGCGACGACGGCGGCCACGTGCGGGCCGGACCACTTGTACGCGCTGGTCACGTAGAAGTCGGCGCCGAGCGCGGCGACGTCGGTGGGCCCGTGCGGGGTGGCGTGCACCCCGTCGACGTAGACCAGCGCACCGGCCGCGTGCGCGGTCGCGGCGATCCCGGCCACGTCCGGCACGGTGCCGATCGCGTTGCTGCCGGCGGTGAGCGCCACCACCCGGGTACCCGGGCCGACCAGGTCGGCGTACTGCCCGGCCGGGAGTTCGCCGGTCTCCGGGTCGAACTCGGCCCACCGGACGACCGCGCCGGTCGCCTCGGCAACCTGCACCCAGGGCCGCACGTTGGAGTCGTGGTCGAGTCGGGAGACCACCACCTCGTCGCCGGGGCGCCACGCCTGACTGAGCGTCCGGGCCACGTGATAGGTCAGTGCGGTCGCGCTCGGCCCGAACACCACCCCGTCCGGGGCGCCCCCGACCAGATCGGCGACCGCCGCTCGGGCCGCCGCCACCAACTCGCCGGAGCGCTGCCCGGGCACGTGGGCGCTGCTCAGGTTGGCCACCGCGGTCCGCATGGTGCCGGCCACCGCGTCGGCGACCGGGGCGGCCACCTGGGTGCCGGCAGCCCCGTCGAAGTGCGCGAATCCCTCGGCGAGGGCGGGGTAGGCGGCCCGGACCCGGGCGATCTCGAACGGCATGGCAGGCACGATATCGGCCGGTGCCGGAAACTCGGCCGGGCCGTTGCCTGGATCACTCCAGGTATCCTTGGTGGGGTGACGAACCCCCCGTACCGCCAAAAGACCACCGTCCGTCGTGCCGCCGGTCTCCTTGCCGGCCTGGCCCTCGGTGTGGCCGTCCTGGCCGGCTGTAGTTCCGAGGGCGCCACCACAGACTGCGGGCTGGACGCCTGCACCGTCACCTTCAAGCAGGGGGTCAATGCCCAGACCAGCATCCTCGGGGTCGAGGCCAAACTGATCGGCGTCGACGGCGACAAGGTGACCCTCGAGGTTGCCGGCGAGCAGTTGTCGTTGACCGTCGGCCAGCAGGCCACCGAGGTCGGCGGCCTGTACGCCACCGTGCAGAGCGCCGACCAGGAGCAGGTGGTGGTGCGGATCGGCCGCAACGCCGGCTGACGCGTGACCCGGGGCGGCGGTGGCGGTCTTTCCGCCGCCGCCGGCCACCGCGCCGGAGGGTCGCCTCCGGCGCCCTGACGTTTGGAAATCGTCCCGACCGGTCATTGACACGCCCATGTCAGCGACTTCTACCGCCGGAGCGAGCGCGGCCCGCGCCGCCAACAGCAAGCCCCTGGAGATCCTCGCCCGGGCCGGCTTCGTCGGTTACGGGCTCGTTCACCTGCTCTTCGCCTGGCTGGCATTGCAGATCGCCTTCGGTCGGCCGGCCGACGACGGCGACCAGTCCGGCGCACTGCGTACCCTGGCCGCGCAGCCGCTCGGCGGTTTCCTGGTCGGTGCGATCGGTGTCGGCCTGCTCGCGATGGCGATCTGGCAGGCCTTCGAGGCAGCGATCGGGCACCTGGAATTCCGGGGCCGCGAGCGGGTCGTCGAGCGGCTGACCTCGGTCGGCCGGACCCTCGTCTACCTCTACTTCGCCTGGACGGCCTACCAGGTCGTGCAGCAGGCGAACTCGTCCAGTGCGGACAAGCAGCAGGCGCTGACCGAGAAACTGATGGCCTCGTCGGGCGGTCAACTGCTGGTCGGGCTGATCGGGCTCGGCCTGGCGGCGCTTGGCGTCGGGCTGATCTGGTACGGCGCGGTCAAGAAGTTCGAGCGGCACCTGAAGACCGGTGAGATGAGCCCGCAGACCCGCAAGCTCGCCCGCCGGCTGGGCGTCGCCGGCTACGTCGCCAAGGGCATCGCGTACGGCATCGCCGGGCTGCTCGTGGTGACGGCCGCGGTGAACTACGACCCGGACCAGGCCCGGGGCCTGGACGCCGCCCTGCACACGCTGCGGGAGCAGGCGTACGGGTCGATCCTGCTTACGCTGGTGGCGCTCGGCATCGCCGCGTTCGCCGTGTTCTGCCTGGTGCAGGCGAGGTACCGCAAGGTCTGACCTGGATTCATAGGACTCTCTGGGGCATCCTACATATTCGGCCCCGCGCGTTCGTGGCCCCGCCGGGTGCGGCTCGGGAGACATCCCGCAGCGGCACCCGGCTTCGGCGTGGAAGGAAGAACATTGGTGGACAGCTATCTGTGGACGGTCATCGCCACAGTGGGTGCGGCGCTGCTCGCGCTCGCCGCGGTGGAGGTGGTGCACCGGACCGTACGCCGACTTGGCCGACGGTCCGTGTTGCTCAGCGAGCTGTCCGAGCACTCGCACCGGCCCTTCCAGGTGGCCGCGACCGTGCTGGCGATCCAGTTCGGCGTGCGGTTCAGCACCGGCTACGGCATCGGTACGCCGTGGCGGCAGACCCTGCTGCACCTGCTCGTCCTGGCGGTCATCGGCACCACCGCCTGGCTGGTCGCCTCGCTGCTGCTGGTCAGCGAGGACACCGCACTCGCCCGGTTCCGGGTCGACGTGCCGGACAACCGGCAGGCCCGGCGGATCAAGACCCAGATCGTCATGCTGCGCCGGGTCACCATCGCGGTCATCGTGGTGCTGGCCGCCGGGGTGATGCTGATGACCTTCCCGAGCGTGCGCGGGGTCGGCGCCAGCGTGCTCGCCTCGGCCGGCGTGATCGGGGTGGTCGCCGCGCTGGCCGCGCAGAGCGTGCTCGGCAACGTCTTCGCCGGGCTGCAACTGGCGTTCAGCGACGCGGTCCGGCTGGACGACGTGGTGGTGGTCGAGGGGGAGTGGGGCCGGATCGAGGAGCTGACCCTGAGCTACGTGGTGGTGCAGATCTGGGACGACCGGCGGCTGATCCTGCCGACGTCGTACCTCACCTCCAAGCCGTTCCAGAACTGGACCCGCACCCAGGCCGCCGTGCTGGGCACCGCAGAGTTCGAGGTGGACTGGTCGGTGCCGGTGCAGGCGATGCGGGAAGAACTGCGCCGGCTGGTGGAGGGGACCGAGCTCTGGGACGGGCGTACCTGCGTACTCCAGGTCACCGACGCGGTCGGCGGGATGGTCCGGCTGCGCGCCCTGGTCAGCGCCGCCGACGCGCCGAGGCTCTGGGACCTGCGTTGCCTGGTCCGGGAGCACCTGGTCGGCTGGCTGCGGGACCAGCGGCCGACCGCGCTGCCCCGGCTGCGCACAGAGGTCGGCGACGCCTCCGGCCGGCTGCCCTGGCAGTGGGTCGAGCCGAGCGGGCCGGTACCCGGTGCCGCCGTCGACGGCCGGCCGACCGAGCACGAGCCGCCGGACGACGCCCGGCTCTTCGGCGGTACCGACGACGGCGAGGCCCGGAGCAGTGCCTTCGTCGGCCCCGACGAGCCGGCCGAGGCGCCGCCCCGCTGAGCGCCGCGAGCCGGGCCGCTGACCTGCCGGATCGGCCGCCATCGGGGCGCTCGGTGGCGGACACTAACCACAGCGGGGGCGGGACGCGTCTCCGCCTCCGCCGCACCGGCCAGCCGTCCGCCCGGCCCGGGACGGGCACGACGAACGGACACCGGGCACGAACGGACCGTCGGCAGGATTGAACCACCGGCGACCGGGGCATACAGCCCAGGAACCTGGATAGGAGGACAGCATGGCCGATGTCGTACGCGACTCCGCTCGACCGGTCGCGGAGCAGTCCACCGCGGAGCTGGTGCAGCGCGCCACCGAGCAGGTGTCGCGGCTGGTACGCGACGAGCTGGCGCTGGCCCGGATCGAGCTGGCCGAGAAGGGCAAGCACGCCGGTATCGGGGTGGGCCTCTTCGGCGGCGGCGGCGCGCTGGCGCTCTGCGGACTCGGCGTCCTGGTGGCCGCCGCGGTGCTGGGACTGGCAGTGGTGATCCCAGCCTGGGCCGCCGCGCTGGTGGTGGCCGGGACGCTGTTCATCCTGGCCGGGATCTTCGCGATGGTCGGCCGGGGGCAGGTACGCCGGGCGGTGCCGCCGATGCCGAAGGCGACGGCGGACAGCCTGCGCGCGGACGTGCGTACGGTGGCCTCGGCGGTCCGGGACAGGGGACAGGGATGACCCGCAGCAACGGCTTCGGCAACCCGGAGGCGCTCCGGGCGGAGATCCGGCAGACCCGGGCCGAGTTGGGCGAGACGGTGCAGGCCCTGGCGGCCAAGGCGGACGTGAAGGCCCGGATCAAGGGCTCGGCGGCGCAGACCCGGGACCGGGTGAAGCAGCGTGCCGGGCAGACCACCGCGAACGTCCGGTCCTCCGTGCACGACGCCGGTTCGGTAGCGTTGCGCCATCCGGTGTCCTGGGCCGTGTTCGCGGCCGGGGCGTTGGCGCTGGCGGTCGTGGTGCTGATGGCACGAGGGAGACGTGGGTGAGCAGGACAGTCAGCAAGGTGGCCTACCGGCCGGTGGGCATACTTCTGGGCATGGCCGCCGGGGTGGCCGCTGGCGCGGTCTTCCGGCAGGTCTGGAAGTTGACCGCCGGTGACGGCGAGGCGCCGGACGCGATCGACGAGGACCGGGGCTGGGGCGAGATCCTGGCCGCCGCCGCGTTGCAGGGGGCCATCTTCGCGGTCGTCCGGGCCGCCGTGGACCGGGGTGGCGCGATCGGAGTACGCCGGCTCACCGGCCGCTGGCCCGACTGAGTCGGCGGACTCCGGAGCCGTCCGGGGCGGATCGCCGTCGACGGCCCACCGGTCGTGAGTACGCTTCGGGTTATGCGTCGATCCCTCGTGCTCGCCGGTGCGCTGAGCCTGCTGCTGGCCGTCTCCGCAGGCTGTACCGACCGGGGCGCCGATGACCCGGCCGGGGGCGCGGAGAACTCCGCGCCCCTGCCCGAGGCGGCCGAACTCCTCTCCAGCGCGGCGACCGAGCTGGGCACGGTGCAGACCGCCCGGTTCGCGATCGTTACCGAGGGCGCCGCCGAGAGTCTCGGCATCAGCGCGGCCGAGGGCGTGATCACCGCGGCCGGCGAGGCACAGGGCACCGCCAAGATCGAGCAGGGCGGGTTGCCGCTGGAGCTGTCCTTCGTGGTCAAGGACGAGACCCTGCACGTCAACGGGCTGACCGGCGGCTGGCAGCGGCTGCCGCTGGCGACCGCTGCGGCGATCTACGACCCGACCGCGATCCTCTCCCCGGACCGTGGCGTCGCCAACCTGGTCGGCAGGGCCACCGGCACCACCGAGGGCCGGGAGAAGGTCGACGGGGTCGACACGTACCGGATCGAGGGGACGCTCCCCGGCTCGGCGCTCGGCAACCTGGTGCCGGGCGTCAGCACGGACGTCACCGGCACGCTCTGGATCGGTGCCGACCGGCGGCTGCTGCACCGGGCCCGGTTCCCGGTGCCCGGCCAGACCGGGACCGTGACGGTGACCCTCTCGGAGTACGACGCTCCGGTCACCATCCGTGTCCCCTGATCCCGTGGCGCGGGCCGGTCGCCGGCTCGCGATCGGGGTGGGCGGCACGGCGGTGCTGCTCGCCGCGCTCGACGCGTACGTCGTGGTGACCCTGCTGGTCGAGATCCTCGGTGACCTGCGGGTCCCGGTCAACCGGCTGGAACGGGCCACTCCGGTGGTCACCGGCTACCTGCTCGGCTACGTCGCCGGGATGCCGCTGCTCGCCCGGCTCTCCGACCGGTACGGCCGGCGCGTGGTCATCGAATGCTGCCTGGCCGGCTTCGCCGCCGGTTCGGTGCTGGCCGCCCTCGCCGACAGCCTGCCGCTGCTGGTCGCCGGGCGAGGGCTACAGGGTCTGGCCGGTGGCGCCCTGCTGCCGGTGACGATGGCGCTGGTCTCCGACCTCGGCTCGGCCCGGCGCCGGGCACTGTCCCTGGGGCTGGTCGGCGCGGCCCAGGAGTTGGGCAGCGTGCTCGGTCCGCTCTACGGTGCCGGGCTCGCCGCGCTGGTCGGCTGGCGCGGTGTCTTCTGGGTGAACCTGCCGCTCGCGGTGCTGGCGATCGCGGTGGTCCGGCTGACGCTGCCGGGCCGGGATGTCCGGTCGGACGCGGCCCGGCAGCGGGTCGACGTCGTCGGCGGGCTGCTGCTGGCGGTGGCGCTCGGGCTGCTGGTGGTCGGCCTCTACAACCCCGATCCGGCGCGTTCGCTGCTGCCGCCGTGGGGTCCGGTCACCGTCGGGGCCGGGGTGGTGGTGCTCGGCGCGTTCCTGCTCTGGCAGGCCCGGGCCCGGACCCGGCTGCTGGATCCGGCCGGGGTACGGATGCGGCCCTTCCTGGTCGCCCTCGGGGTGAGCGCACTGGCCGGTGCCGCGTTGCTGGTGACCCTGGTCGACGTGCAACTCTTCGCGCAGACCGTACTCGGGCGTGACGCGGTGCAGGGGGCGCTGCTGCTGACCCGGTTCCTGGTGGCGCTGCCGGTCGGCGCGGTGCTCGGCGGCCTGCTCGCCCGGCGCCTCGGCGACCGTGTCGTCACCGTCGGCGGCCTGTCGCTGGCCGTACTCGGCTACCTGCTGATCGCCGGCTGGCCAGTGGACCCGCTGGCGGCCCGGTACCCGATCGGGCCGGTCGGGCTGCCCCGGCTCGACACCGACCTGGTACTGACCGGTTTCGGTCTCGGACTGGTCATCGCGCCCCTGAGTTCCGCCGTACTCCGTGCGGTGCCGGCGGCACAGCACGGCGTCGCCTCCGCCGCGCTGGTGGTGGCCCGGATGGTGGGCATGCTGCTCGGGGTCGCCGGCGTCACCGCATGGGGGCTGCACCGGTTCCAGCAACTCACCGCCGACCTGGTGACCCCGTTGCCGTTCGGTGTGGACCGTGCCGTCTACCAGCAGCGGGTCGCCGACTACACGGCCGCGGTACGTGACGCGCTTCGGGTCGAGTACGCCGAGATGTTCACCGGTGCGGCGCTGTTCTGCCTGCTCGGCGCCGTCTTGGCGGTTGCCCTGGGCGGTCGGGACGGTGCTGTCGAACCGTCGGCGACGGTGCGTGAGGAGGCCGGGGAGAGTTCCCGGGCTGATCCGGTTTCGTCCGGTTAGCGGAGCTGTCGCCGGCCCGTACCGTCGATGCCTTCGGGCCGCTGGACGCGTTCTCAGGTCACATGTCGGAGAATTTCGTCGGGTAGGCTATGCGAAGTTTTTGCGTACGTGGTTTGCTGTTCCACGCTGTTGAGAGATGGCGTGGTCGAGGGAAGTCCTCCTTCGTGGGGGCCGACTCAAGGCGCCGCTGCTCGAAAACGGCCAACCGGCCGCACGGCGTGCTCGGCCGCCAGTTTTAGAAGGAGATACACATGGCGCAGGGAACCGTGAAGTGGTTCAACGCAGACAAGGGCTTCGGCTTCATCACCGTCGACGGCGGGGGTGCTGACGTGTTCGTCCACTTCTCGGCCATCCAGACCAGCGGCTACCGCACGCTGGAGGAGAACCAGCGGGTGGAGTTCGAGATCGCTCAGGGCCAGAAGGGGCCGCAGGCGGAGCAGGTTCGCCCCCTCTGATTCCGTGACGGCCGGCCCCCGCCGGCCCGAGTTTCGATTGCTTTGGGATCCACGTCGAGCCCCGCGCCCCGCGGGGCTCGACGCGTATCCGGTGCGACCCGGCGGCACCGGTCCGCCGGTCAGGAGGGCCTGCCCCGGCCACGGGCGCGCAGGCCCAGCACCACCAGCACCAGCCCGGCGACCACCACCGCCGGCCCGATCACGGCCCAGAGCGGTTCGCCGGTCATCACACTGCCGCCGAGTCGGCCCAGCCCCTGCAGCGTCCACACGGCGCCGACGACGACGGCCAGTAGCCCAAGCGTGAGCGGGAGCCACCCCTTCATCTGTTTCGTTGCTCCTCTCCACGACGACGTCGCGCCTCTGCGCGCCGAACCGGTCGCACCGCCGCCGCGCCGAACCGGTCACGTCTGCTCCGCCGCGAACCGGTTGCATCCGTTCCGCGACCAACCCGTCGCACCCAGCCAACCGCACGGCGGGCCGGAACGCACGTCGCCTCGCGGGACGCCGCACGCTCCGGCCGATCGTGCTACCAGCGGTCGTGCACCTGCGGGCGGACCAGTTCGGCGTAGACCGCGTCCACCGTGGCCGTCGCCTCGGCCGACAGCGGCGCGAGCGCGGCGGCGGCGACGTTCGAGTGGGCCTGTTCGGCGTTGCGGGCGCCGGGGATGACCACCGTGACGCCGCGCTGGTCGAGGATCCAGCGGAGCGCGAACTGTGCCATCGTTGCCCCCGGCGGCACCGCCGGGCGCAGTCGCCGTACGGCCTCCAGCCCGGTCTTGTAGTCAACCCCGGAGAACGTCTCCCCGACGTCGAACGACTCCCCGTGCCGGTTGTAGTTGCGGTGGTCGTCGCTGGGGAACGTGGTCTGCTCGTCGTAGCGGCCGGAGAGCAGGCCGCTGGCGAGCGGCACCCGGGCGATGATGCCGACCCCGGCGGCGAGGGCGGCCGGGAGTACCCGCTCGACCGGCTTGTGCCGCAGCGCGTTGAGGATGATCTGCACGCTGGCCACCCCGGGGCGGGCGATCGCGGCCAGCGCCTCGTCGCAGGTCTCCACGCTGACCCCGTACGCCGCGATGCGTTCCTCCGCGACCAGGGTGTCCAGGGCGTCGTAGACGGCGTCGGCGGAGAAGACCGGTGTGGGCGGGCAGTGCAACTGCACCAGGTCGAGCACGTCGACCCCGAGGTTCGCCCGGGACCGGTCCGTCCAGGCCCGGAAGTTCTCCAGCACGTACGCGTCCGGCGTCTGTGGCACCCGGCGACCCATCTTGGTGGCGACGGTGAGCCCGGCGTCCGGCCGCTCGCGCAGGAACCGGCCGATCAGTTGCTCGCTGCGCCCGTCGCCGTAGACGTCGGCGGTGTCCAGAAAGGTGACTCCGTCCTCGACGGCGGCGGTCAGCACCGCCAGGGCCGCGGACTCGCTGACCTGGCCCCAGTCGGCGCCGAGCTGCCAGGCGCCGAGCCCGACCACGCCGACCTCGCGGTTCAACCGCGGGAATCTCCGCTTTTCCACGCCGGCGAGCCTATCCCGCGCCGAATTCGGGCCCACCGGGGCGGCACTGTGCCGGTATGGTAAACAAGACGTACGTACGGTTTTGGAGGAGAGTCATGTGGGACCCGGCCAGCTATCTCCGGTACGGCGACGAACGCTCGCGGCCCTTCCACGACCTGGTCGCCCGGGTCGCCACCGAGCGACCCCGGACAGTGGTCGACCTCGGCTGCGGTCCCGGTCACCTCACCACAACCCTGCCGGCCCGCTGGCCGACCGCCCGGGTCGTCGGGCTCGACTCGTCACCGGAGATGATCGCCGCCGCCACCGGCGCCGACTCGCCGGCCGGGACCGGTCCTGACGGCCGTTCCCGGGTCGAGTTCGCGGTGGCCGACGCCCGGACCTGGTCGCCCGGGCCCGAGGTCGACGTGGTGGTCTCCAACGCCGTCTTGCAGTGGGTGCCCGGGCACGGGGAGTTGCTGCTGCGCTGGGCCCGCGAGCTGACCCCCGGCTGCTGGCTCGCGGTGCAGGTGCCGGGCAACTTCGACGCCGCCTCGCACCGCGCGCTGCGGGAGGTGGCCGAAGCCCCGCGCTGGCGGCACCTGGTCGCCGACCTGCTCCGGGCCGCGCCGGTCTCCGACGCGGCCGGCTACGCCGACCTGCTGACCGGTGCGAACTGCGCCGTCGACGCCTGGGAAACTACCTACGTGCACCTGCTCCCGGCCACCCCCGGCGCCGCCGACCATCCGGTGCTGAGCTGGATGGAGGGGACGGCGCTGCGTCCGGTCCGGGCCGCGCTGGGCGGCGCGGGTACGGCCTGGGACGACTTCCGGGCCGCGCTGAACGAGCGACTGGTCGAGGCGTACCCGGTCCGGCACGGGTTGGTGCAGTTTCCGTTCCACCGCGTCTTCTTCGTCGCCCGTACCGGCGCACGTCAGTAGGGAGTTTCCGTGACCGACCTTTCGACCTTCATCGCCGGACTGCCCAAGGTGGAGCTGCACGTGCACCACGTCGGCTCCGCGCTGCCGCGCATCGTCGCGGAGTTGGCCGCCCGGCACGAGGGCCGGAGTCGGGTACCGGCGGATCCGGAGGCCCTCGCCGCCTACTTCGAGTTCCGCGACTTCGCCCACTTCGTCGAGATCTACCTGAGCGTGGTCGACCTGATCCGGGACCCGGAGGACGTCCGGCTGCTCACCTTCGAGGTGGCCCGGGAACTCGCCCGCCAGCAGGTCCGGTACGCGGAGCTGACGGTCACGCCGTACTCGCACGTGCACCGCGGGATCCCCGCCCCGGCGTTCTGCGAGGCGATCGAGGACGCCCGGCGGGCCGCCGAGACCGAACTCGGTATCTCGCTGCGCTGGTGCTTCGACATTCCCGGCGAGGCCGGGCTGCCGGCGGCCGAGCAGACCCTGCGGATCGCCCTCGACGAGCGACCGGACGGGCTGGTCAGCTTCGGGCTCGGCGGTCCGGAGGTGGGCGTGCCGCGGCCGCAGTTCAAGCCGTACTTCGACCAGGCCCGGGCGGCCGGGCTGCGCTCCGTACCGCACGCCGGCGAGACCACCGGGCCGGGGACCATCTGGGACGCGCTGCGCGAACTGGGCGCGGAGCGGATCGGGCACGGCATCTCGGCGGCCCAGGACCCGGCGCTGCTGGAGCACCTGGCGCAGCGGCAGATCCCGTTGGAGGTCTGCCCGACCTCCAACGTCCGGACCCGGGCGGTCGGCGCGATCGAGGAGCACCCGCTGCCCCGGCTGGTCGAGGCCGGCCTGCTGGTCACGGTCAACTCCGACGATCCGCCGATGTTCGGCACCACCCTCAACGACGAGTACGCCGTCGCCGCCCGGCTGCTCGACCTCGACGCCGCCGGGCTGGCCGGGCTGGCCCGCAACGCCGTCACCGCCTCGTTCCTGGCGGCGCCGGAGCGGGACAAGCTGATCGCCGAGATCGACGCCTACCTGGCCGCACACCGGTCCTGACCCGGATGGCCGGTCGGCGGAGACAGGCTGACCCGGCGCGGGGTGCTGCGGGCGGCCGCGCCGGGTCAGCGATCATGGGGCCGCGATCGACCGGTACGTCCCGCGCGCATCGCGGCGGTACGCCGGCCCGACCTCAGCCGTTCTTATCGGCGCGCGGCGGAAACCAGGTGTGGGGGACCGTGCTTCCGCCGCGCGCCAGGCTCCACGGGCCGGGGTTGGGGCAAACATCTGTGGGTAGTGGCCCGGTGGAGCGGGATGGGATCGCGTTTGATGTTGCCACCGCCGCAGGGCACGCGGACGGGCGTTAATCCAGACCTAAGGAAGACTTGCGCGGAACCAGAAACTCGTTACGGCACGCCAGATCCGGCCGGAAGTGCGGGGCTGGAAGTGTGGGGACGCCGGATCCGGCCGGGAGTGCGGGGCCGGAAGTGCGGGGACGCCGGATCCGGCCGAAAGTGCGGCGTCCCGGCCGAGTAGCGGCTCAGCTCGGTGGGGTGCCGGTCGGCGCCGGGCGGATGCCGGTCAGTCGCCGGAGGAGCGCGGCCGGGACCAGCGGCGGCGGGTGACCGCGTCCTTCTCCCGGGCCAGCCGGCCGACCAGCCCGAACCGGCTCACCTGCCGGGGCGCGGCGTCCGGGTCGGCCAGCAGCATGACCACGCTCGCCCCGCCGAGCCGGGCTCGGTCGATGCTGACCGAGCCGTTCGCCTGCTGGGCCACCCGGCGGGCGATGTCCAGGCCGAGCCCGGTGGAGCCGCGGTCGCTGGTCCCCCGGCGCAGCGCCCGGTCCGGGTCGGCGATGCCGGGCCCGGCGTCGTCCACCCGGACCGCGATGTAGCCGTCCCGGCGGGTGACCGCGACCTCGAACGCGGTGCCCTGCGGGGTGTACCGGAAGACGTTGCCCAGCACCGCGTCCAGCGCGGCGGCCAACTCCGCCCGGGGCACCGGCACCGGGATCCGGGTGTGTGCGCCGATGACCCGGTGCGACCGGTTCTGGTCGCCGGCCAGCGCCGACCAGAAGACCATCCGGTCCCGGACCACCTCGCTGACGTCACAGCTTCCCGGCGCCGCCTCCTGGGCGACCGTCTTCCGGGTCGTGTTGATCAGTACGTCGATCTCGCCTTCCAGCGTCACGATCGCCTGCCGGATCCGCCGGATCGTCCGGCGGCGGTCCAGCTCGGCCGCGCTGAACGAGCCGACGCTGGTGTCGTCGGAGTCGAGCGCGTCGGCGTCGAGCCGCAGCACGGTCAGCGGGGTACGCAGCCGGTGCGACAGGTCGGCGACGAGTTCCCGTTCGTCGGTGCGGGAGGTGACCAGCCGGTCCGCCATCCGGTTGAAGGCGTACCCGGCCTCGGCCAGTTCGCGGGGCCCGCTCGGCTGGATCCGCACGTCCAGGTCGCCGTCGCCGACGGCCAGCGCCGCCTGCACCAGCCCCCGGGCCGAGGCGACGGCCTTGCCCGCGAGCCGGTCCACCACGATCACCGAGGCGATCACCAGGCCGATCGCCACTAGGATCAGCATCAGCCAGGTGCCGCCGGTACCGGCGCTCAGCGCCGCCTCGGAGACGAAGACCTCGACCACCAGCACCCGGCCGGCGACCGGTACCGGTTCGAGCCGGACCACGCCACCGGAGACCTCGGCGACGACCGGCGTGCCGGTCCGGATCGCCCGGTCGACGTCGCCGGCGGCGGCCCGGGGGTCGCCACCGAGCGACAGGCCGTGCACGACCGGTGCACTGCCGGTGTTGCCGGCGGTCGACTCGACGACTCGGCGCAGCGCCGCCGGATCGGCGGTGACCGCCAGCGCGCCGGTGACCACTGCGCTGCGCCGGGCGGCCTCGCCGAGCGCGTCCTCGCGGGCGTCGCGTTGCAGCGCCGTGCCGAGCGGGATCAGGAAGGCGAGCGCGACGATGGTGGTCATGCCGGCCCCGAGGTAGGCCAGCGCCAACCTCAGTCCGGTACCACCAACCGGAACCCGACCCCCCGCACGGTGCGCAGGTAGCGGGGCTTCGCCGCGGACTCGCCCATTTTGCGGCGGAGCCAATACAGATGTACGTCGATGGTCTGATCCTCGCCGACCGATGGCTGCCGCCATACCTCCTCCAACAGTTCCCGGCGGGACACTACCCGGCCGGGCCGCGCCGCGAGATAGGCCAGCAGGTCGAACTCCTTGCGGGTCAGCGCCAGGGGCACCCCGTCGAGCAGGGCACTCCGTTCGCCGACGTCGATCCGCAGCCCGCCGACGGAGTGTACGGCCGGCTCGACCGTCCGGCTCGCCCGGCCGACCCGGCGGAGCACCGTGGTGATCCGGGCGTCCAGATGGGCACCGGTGAACGGTTTGACCATGTAGTCGTCGGCGCCGGCCCGGAGCAGCCGGACGATCGCCTGCTCGTCGTCCCGGGCGGTGGCGATGATGATCGGTACGTCGGTGATGCCGCGCAGCATCCGCAGCGCGTCGGCGCCGTCCAGGTCCGGCAGCCCGAGGTCGAGTACGACCAGGTCGGGGGTTTCCGCGGCGACCCGGCGCAGCGCATCGAGCGCCGTGCCGACCGCGTGCACCGCGTGCCCGCGGTCGGCCAGGGAGCGCAGCATGGCGCCGCGTACGACATGGTCGTCTTCGACCAGGAGGACGGTGGCCACCTGATGACCGTACTGCCCATGGCAAGTCGGGTGAATCGGTGGTTGGTGCGGCGGTCCGCCCGGATTGCGAACCTCCAGCTCAGGCGTAGCCGAGTCCGTAGCCGTACGGGAAGAGTGGCGTCTTGCCGTCGCCGTCGTTGATCGGCTGCTGGCCGGCGCTGCTCATCCAGCTCACCGGTAGCCTGCCGGTGGCCGGGCGTACCCCGAACAGCACGTCGGCCACCCCTGCGCCCTCGGTGCCGGGCAGCCAGGCGGCGAGCAGGGCGCGCCAGTTCGGCAACTGGGCGGCGATGTCCAGCGGTCGGCCGGAGACCAGCACCACGATCACCGGAACCCCGGAGGCGCGCAGCCGGTCCAGGGTGGCCAGGTCGGTGGCGTCCAGTCCCATCCCGCTCGGCCGGTCCCCGCGCCCCTCCGCGTACGGCGTCTCGCCGACCACCGCGATCGCGGCCCGGTACGAGCTGTCGATGCCGGTGCCGCCGGCGTGGTAGGTGACCGTGCTGGAGGAGGCGACCGCGTTCCGGATCCCCTGCAGGATGGTGGTGCCGGGGGTGATCGCCCCGCTGCCGCCCTGCCAGGAGACGGTCCAGCCGCCGCTGGCGTACCCGATGTTGTCAGCGCTCTTGCCGGCCACGAAGATCCGGTTGTTCGCGGTGGACAGCGGCAGGATGCCGCCGTCGTTCTTCAGCAGCACCTGCGAGGCGGCCACCGCCTCCCGGGCCAGCGCCCGGTGCGTCGCGCTGCCCACGGTCGAGGTGTACGACCGGTCGGCCAGCGGCCGTTCGAAGAGGCCCAGCTCGAACTTCTTCGTCAGGATCCGCCGGTTGGCGTCGTCGATCCGGGCCTGGCTCACCCGGCCGGCCTGCACCTCGGCGCGCAGGTGGCCGATGAACTGCCGCCAGCCGGTCGGGACCATCACCATGTCGATGCCGGCGTTGACCGCCTGGCGTACCTCGGCCGCGGTGAACCCGGTTGCGCCGTCGAGCTGGTCGATGCCGTTCCAGTCGGAGACCACGAAGCCGTCGAAGCCGAGTTCGCCCTTGAGCAGGCCGTTGATCAGGTAGTCGTGTCCGTGCAGCTTCTGCCCGTTCCAACTGCTGTACGAGATCATCACCGAGCCGACGCCCCGGCGGACCGCCTCGGCGAACGGCGGCAGGTGCACGGCCCGCAACTCGGTCTCGGAGAGTTCGGTGTTGCCCTGGTCGGTGCCGTTCGTGGTGCCGCCGTCGCCGAGGTAGTGCTTGGCGGTGGCCAGTACCGATGCCGGGCCGGCCAGCGAGTCGCCCTGGAGACCGTCGATCACGCTGGTCATCGAGCTGACCAGCGCCGGGTCCTCGCCGAACGACTCGTAGCTGCGGCCCCAGCGGTCGTTGCGGGCCACACAGAGGCAGGGGGCGAAGGTCCAGTTCACCCCGGTGCCGGCGACCTCCTCGGCGGTGGCCCGGCCGATCCGCCGGACCAGTTCCGGGTCGCGGGTGGCGCCGAGGCCGATGTTGTGCGGGAAGATCGTCGCGCCGACCACGTTGTTGTGCCCGTGCACGGCGTCGGAGCCGTAGATCATCGGGATGCCCAGCGGGGTGCCGAGGGCGGCGTTGGCGAACCGGTCGTACATGTCGGCCCAGCTCGTGGCATTGTTCGGGGTCGGCGCGGAGCCGCCGCCGGAGAGTACCGAGCCGAGCCGGTAGCTGGTGACGTCGGCCGGGGTGACCGAGGCGCGCTCGGCCTGGGTCATCTGGCCGAGCTTCTCGTCCAGGCTCATCCGGGCGAGCAGGTCGTCGACCCGGGTGGCGACCGGCAGCGCCGGGTCCTGGTAGGGCAGCGCGGCGGCGCCCGCGGCCGGCGGGGCGGGCGCGCCGAGACCGACGCCGACCAGGGTCAGCAGGGCGGCGGTGAGCAGTGCGGCGGTGGGTCGGGTACGCACGGGAGGTCCTTCCGGCGGCAGGTTCCGCACGTCCGGCGCCGCTCCCCGCCGTACGGTGACCGCGGTGATCGATGACCGTCGTTACCGGCTCGTGCCCGACCCTATTCGGGAGCGCTCCCACGGGCATCCGGACTGCGATAACGATCCGATAACGGACCGACGGCCGCCCCCGTCCGGCCCCGGCTCAGCGGGCCGGCGGCAGTTGCAGCACCCAGCGGTACGCCTGGACCATCCCGGTGTCGAAGCCGGCCGCCGAACCCCAGAGGAAGAGCCGGAACCGCCGGTACAGCGGTTCGCCCCAGCGGCGCACGATCTCGTCCCGGGCACCGTCCAGCCGGCGGGCCCACTCCCGGCAGGTCAGGTAGTAGTTGTGCCGGTCGTCGACCAGGTTGAGCAGCTCGAACGGCGAGTGCGCCACGTGCCGCAGATACTGGTGCAACAGCAGCGGGGCCGAGCCACCCGGATAGACGTACCGCTTCATGAAGGTGGAGACGATGTGCTTGCGGCGCATTGCCAGCGCGTCCAGGTAGACCCGACCGCCCGGGCGGAGCAGTTCGGCGTACTTGCGCAGCGTCGTCCGGTAGTCGGGCAGGTGCTCGGTGACCCCCATGTTGACGATCGCGTCGAAGCGCTCGCCGGGGGAGTAGCCGAAGATGTGCTCCCGGACCACCCGCACCGGCAGCCGCTCGCGGTCGAACAGGTCGGTGAGGAAGCGCTCCGACTCCACCGACAGCGTGGTGGTGGTGACCCGTACCCCCTTGCGGGCGGCGTGCTCGCTGAACGCGCCCCAGCCGCCGCCGACCTCCAGCACGTGGTCGCCGGGGCCGACCCCGATCGCCTCCAGCGCCAGGTCCATCTTGCGGGTCATCGCGTCTTCCAGCGGCTCGTCGTCCGAGGCGAAGACCCCCTCGGTGTAGCAGCGGTGCCGGTGGTCGAGGAAGGTCAGGAAGAAGTCGGAGTCCTCGTCGTAGTGGTGCGAGATGGCGCGTCGGTCGTCCTCCCGCCGTCCGCGCAGCAGCGCCGGCACGAACCGGCCGAGGAAGGCGATCGGATGCCGGTCGGTGAAGAACGACCGCATCCGCAGCGCCGCGGCCAGGTCGCCCTCGACGTCCAGCGACCCCTGTAGGTAGGCCACGGCGACGGCGAACTGGTCGAGCGCGGCCAGCGCCTTGGCGCCCCGATCGTCCTTGACCACGATGGTGAACTGCGGTTCGCCGGTGCCGAAGGTCCGCACCGACCCACCGGCCGGTGCCACCGCGAACGGTACGCCCGGCCCGGTGCCGAAGAAGGTCTGGTATCTACGCTGTAGTGCGCTCACGGCGTCCACGGGTGCCACGGCGTCAATCTAACGCCGAGGTAGCGGCGCCGGCAGGAGGAAAACGCAGGACCGATAGCATCTGGGCAAGCCGATCCCGTCGGGACGTCCGATTCGTCCAAGATCGTAAGGAGCCACCGTGTCCCAACCCCGTACCCCTGTCGGTGCCGACCCCGTCGTCGTCCCGGCCGGGACGACGGCGGCCGAGGCGGTGGCCGCGGCGGGTCTGCCGCACGCCGGCCCCGGGGCGATCGTGGTGGTCCGCGACCCGGCGGGCCAGCTCCGCGACCTGGACTGGGCGCCCGAGGCGGAGACCGTGGTCGAGCCGGTACGGCTGGACTCGCCGGACGGGCTGAACGTACTGCGCCACTCGACCGCGCACGTGCTGGCCCAGGCCGTCCAGGACACCTTCCCGGAGGCCAAGCTCGGGATCGGCCCGCCGATCGAGAACGGCTTCTACTACGACTTCGACGTCGACCGCCCGTTCCAGCCGGAGGATCTCGACCGGCTGGAGAAGCGGATGCAGGAGATCGTCAAGTCCGGCCAGCGGTTCCGGCGGCGCCGTTTCGACAGCCTGGACGCGGCCCGCACCGAGCTGGCCGACGAGCCGTTCAAGCTGGAATTGATCGAGGTCAAGGGCGCGGGGACCGAGGGCGGCGGCGCCGGGCTGGACGCGGGCGAGGTGATGGAGGTCGGTGCCGGCGACCTCACCATCTACGACAACCTGGACGCCGAGAGCGGCAAGGTCTGCTGGTCCGACCTGTGCCGGGGGCCGCACCTGCCCAGCACCCGGCTGATCGGCGCGTTCAAGCTGATGCGCTCGGCCGCCGCGTACTGGCGGGGCAACGAGCGCAACCCGCAGCTCCAGCGGGTGTACGGCACCGCCTGGCCGACCCGGGACGCGCTGAAGGCGTACCTGAAGGTGCTGGAGGAGGCGGCCCGGCGCGACCACCGCAAGCTCGGCGCCGAGCTGGACCTGTTCAGCTTCCCCGACGAGATCGGCTCCGGCCTGGCGGTCTTCCACCCCAAGGGCGGGATCATCCGGCGGGAGCTGGAGGACTACTCGCGGCGGCGGCACGAGGCGGCCGGCTACGAGTTCGTGAACAGCCCGCACATCACCAAGGCGCAGCTCTTCGAGACCTCCGGGCACCTGCCGTACTACGCCGACACCATGTTCCCGCCGATGAGGTTCGAGGGCGCGGAATATTACCTCAAGGCGATGAACTGCCCGATGCACAACCTGATCTTCCGGGCGCGCGGGCGGTCGTACCGGGAGCTGCCGCTGCGGCTCTTCGAGTTCGGCACCGTCTACCGGTACGAGAAGTCCGGCGTGGTGCACGGGCTGACCCGGGTACGCGGGCTGACCCAGGACGACTCGCACATCTACTGCACCCGGGAGCAGATGCCGGGCGAGCTGACCACGCTGCTGGCGTTCGTCCTCGACCTGCTCCGCGACTACGGACTGGACGACTTCTACCTGGAGCTGTCGACCCGGGACGAGTCGCCGAAGTTCATCGGCTCGGCCGAGGACTGGGCGGAGGCGACCGAGGCGCTGCGTACCGCCGCCGAGGCGTCCGGGCTCGACCTGGTGCCGGATCCGGGCGGCGCGGCCTTCTACGGGCCGAAAATCAGCGTGCAGGCCAAGGACGCCATCGGGCGTACCTGGCAGATGTCCACCATCCAGGTCGACTTCAACCAGCCGGAGCGGTTCGGCCTGGAGTACCAGGCCGCGGACGGCACCCGGCAGCGGCCGGTGATGATCCACCGGGCGCTCTTCGGCTCGATCGAGCGGTTCTTCGGGGTGCTGACCGAGCACTACGCCGGGGCCTTCCCGGCCTGGCTGGCCCCGGTGCAGGTGGTCGGCATCCCGATCCGGGAGGAGCACGCCACCCACCTGCACGGGTTCGTCGCCGCGCTGCGCGCCGAGGGTATCCGCGCCGAGGTGGACACCTCGGACGACCGGATGCAGAAGAAGATCCGTACCGCTCAGCAGCAGAAGATCCCGTTCATGGCGATCGCCGGGGACGCCGACGTGGACGCCGGGGCGGTCTCGTTCCGCTACCGGGACGGTTCGCAGCGCAACGGCGTACCGCTCGCCGACGCGGTGGCGCACGTCGTGGAGGTGGTCCGGTCCCGGGTCAACACCGGGCCCAGCGCGGAACCGGTCGCCTAGCGGCACCACCGGCCGGTCCGGGTCGGTCCCGCCGGTTGCGCTGGTCGTAGGATCGTCGGCGTGACAGGCGCGGCGCCCCACGCGGAACTCGGTATGCCCGACGGGCTCGATCGGCTCTGGACCCCGCACCGGATGACCTACATCTCCGGTCCGGACCGGCCGGGGGAGGGGCACGAGAAGCCGGCCGGCTGCCCGTTCTGCCTCGCCCCGGAGCGGGAGGGCGAGGAGAATCTCGTGGTGCACCGGGGCGAGCTGGTCTTCGTGGTGCTCAACCTCTATCCGTACAACCCCGGGCACCTGCTGGTCTGCCCGTACCGGCACGTCGCCGACTACACCGAGCTGGACGCCGGGGAGACGGCCGAGCTGGCCGACTGCACCCAGGCGGCGATGCGGGTGGTCCGGCGGGTCAGCAACGCGCACGGCTTCAACATCGGGATGAACCAGGGCGGGGTGGCCGGCGCCGGCATCGCCGCCCACCTGCACCAGCACGTGGTGCCGAGGTGGGGCGGGGACGCCAACTTCATGCCGGTGATCGCCCGGACCAAGGTGCTGCCCCAGTTGCTCGCCGACACCCGTACCCTGCTTGCCACCGCCTGGTCCGCGCCGGTCGGCTGAGACGCGGACGGCTGGCGGACCCCCAGGTCCGCCGGCCGACTGCGGTGTCTCGGTGGGATGCGGCGGCATCGGTAGGCTTCGGCGGTGGCCGGTCGGCGGAAGCGGCGGATCCGGGTCGACGGCGTCGACTATCTGTGGGTGGTGGCCGGGGCGGGCCCGGGGCATGTCGTGGTGCGGATCTGGTGGGCCGGGTCGGGCCGCGGCCGGCCGCTGGAGGTGCGGGTGCCCTTCGGGGACGGCTGGCTCCGGCTCGGTTCGACCGCGGACGAGCCCGGCGAACCGGCGCCGACACCGGTACGGCCCGGCCTGGTCGAACGGCTGGTCAGAGCCGGCCTCGCCCGCGGCTGGTACCCTGACGCCACCGACCCGGTCCGACTCGCCCTGGACCGGTCCCATCGGCTGCTCGTCCCGCCTTCGGCGGCTGACTGACCCGGCGGGAAGGTGGTCGTTGTGCAGACTGTCGAGCTGGGTGCGTAGCCGGGGCGCAGGCTTCAGCAGGAGCGACGTCGCCCGGTTCGGCTGTGTCGCGGTCGCGGTTCCTGCCGAGCATCCGGCGCGACGACCGGGACGGCGCAGGATGGCGGGGTGGGCGCACAAGCGGGGCAGCTCGACAGGTCGCCCAGCAGACATCTGCCGGTCGCCGACAGGCAGCCGGATGGAGTGGTGCGCCGACGGCCGGCGGCGCTGCTAGGCGGCGAGGCCGTGCCGGGGATGCCGATGGCCGGTACGCAGCCCGGACCGGATCGTCCGGGCGGTCTCGTACCGGCCGAGTCCGCTGCGGGCAGCGGCGTCAGCCAGTACCGCGGTGATGTCGTGATCGTCGAGCAGATCCAGCGCGGCGAGCTGCCCGAGGTGGTATGCCGCCCGGTAGAGCGTGGTGTTGCGGGTACCGGTCACCGCAGCGGCCACGGTGCTGGCCTCGGCGGCGAGCGCGGCGCCGGCGTACCGGTCGGGGTGCCGTACCCGGTCGGCGCCGCCGGTCACGGCACGGGGCGGAGGCGCCGGCGGAAAGAGCAGCTCGGTCAGCTCCGGCGGGCAGTCGACGAGCGGGACGTCCGGCGGGCGGAACCAGCGGTAGTCCCGGCCGCTGGCGTGCCGGGACGGCGGGGCGACGACGTAGCCGCCGGCTCCGCGCCAGTCGACGCCGGGCAGCAGCCCGCTCCGGTTGCCGGCGCCGGTCGGGCGCAGGTAGAGGTGCCAGCCGCCGGAGCCGGTCCGGACCACCGGCCCGGTGATCCGGTGGGCCCGGACCAGGGCGCGCAGCGCGGCGACCCCGTCCGGCGGGTCGACGTCGCAGACGTCGAACCGGTCACCGGTACGCAGTGCCAGGTTGGCCCCCGGCCAGCGGGTCCACCACTGCCGGATCACCTCGGCGCGGGTGCTCGCGTCGTGCAGGCCGTGCCGGAGCAGGCTGCGGTGCCAGCGGGGATGCTTGCCGGGGCGGTCGCAGTCGGGCCGGCGGCACGTGCAGCCGGTCGCGGTCGGGGAGTGCAGGGGCAGCACGGGTACGCCGGCGGCGGCGTACTCCAGGGCGGCGCGCAGCAGCGGTGTCATCCCGACCTCCTCACCGGCCGGATACCCACGGTCAGGATATTCGAACACCTGTCTGATCGGTACCGCCGATCAGTGCCATCAGTTCCGGCCAGGACTCGACCCGGCGAACCGCCGCCAGGTGGGAGCGGTGGCTGCGTACCTCGGGTTCCCTGGGGCGGAAGAGGTAGCGGTGCGGCACGGTCTCCAGGTAGGAGAGCACCTCCAGCCGGTCGTCGACGAAGTGCGTCAGACCCAGCGCGGCGGCGATCGGCGCCTTGCCCTGCCGGGTACGGCAGAAGTGCACATTCTCGGGCCGGACCCCGGTACGCGGATAGAACCCGTGGTGTTCCAGCCACAGCCGGGTACGCCGCTCGACCCGTTCACCGCACTTGGACACCAGGTACACGTGCTCGCCGAACATCTCGGCCACCAGCGCGGCCACCGCCTCGAACGCCCCCGGCATCGGCGGGGTACGCCGGAAGTCCGCGAGCAGCGCGGTGTCCTCGGTCTCCGGGCCCGCCGGCGGGTCGGCGGATATCGGCTCCGGGCCGGTCGTCTGGTCCTCCGGATAGAGCCGGTCCACCTGCTGGACGACGACTCCACCGATGTCTATTCCGATCTTCATGTACCGATGATCGGCAGCCGTCCTGGGTGGAGTCCAGCGGATTGTCGGCGGCCACCCGTTCCTGGCCCGGGTGGCCGCCGTCCGGGACGTGCTCGCCTCGGACGGCCGTACCCTGACCCAGGGCGCGCTGGCACACGGGCCGCTCCCGGCCGACCAGGTCGCCGAGGTGGAGCGGCTGCTCGGCACGCTGTGACGCGAGGTGCCCCTCCCCGACGACCCGGGGAGGGCACCTCGGGCGGTCACCGGCCGGACGCGCTGTGCTCCTTGCGGATCTGGTCGGCCAGGTGCGTCGGCATCGGCTCGTAACGCGCGAAGGAGCGCCGGAAGGTGCCGCCGCCGGCGGTCATCGAGCGGAGTTCCACGGCGTACCGGATCAGTTCGGTCGCCGGAACCTCGGCCCGGACCAGGGTGTGGTCGCTGCCGGCCGGGTCCGGCTCGGTGCCGAGCACCCGGCCCCGCCGACCGGACATGTCGCTCATCACCGCGCCGACGTTGGAGTCGGGCACCCGTACCACCACCTCGTCCACCGGCTCCAGGAGCGTGACCTGCCCCTTCTCCGCCGCGTCGCGCAGCGCCAGCGAGCCGGCGGTCTGGAAGGCGGCGTCGGACGAGTCGACGCTGTGTGCCTTGCCGTCCACCAGGGTCACCTTCAGGTCCACCACCGGATAGCCGGCGACGATGCCCCGGCCCATCTGGGTGCGTACACCCTTCTCCACCGACGGGATGTAGTTGTGCGGCACGGCGCCGCCGACCACCCGGTCGGCGAACTCGAACCCCTCGCCCCGGGGCAGCGGTTCCACCTCGATGTCGCAGACCGCGTACTGGCCGTGCCCGCCGGACTGCTTCACGTGCCGGCCGTGCCCCTTCGAGGCCACCGCGAAGGTCTCGCGCAGCGCCACCCGTACCGGCTCGGTATCCAGATCCACCCCGCCGCCGCGGAGCCGGTCGAGCACCACCTCGGCGTGCGCCTCGCCCATGCACCAGAGCACCAGTTGATGGGTCTCCGGGTTGCGTTCCAGCCGCATCGTCGGGTCACCGGCAACCAGCCGGGCCAGGTTCTTGGCCAGCGCGTCCTCGTCGGCCCGGCTCTTCGCGACGATCGCCACCGGCAGCAGCGGCTCGGGCATCTCCCACGGCTCGATCAGCAGCGGGTGGTCCTTGGCCGAGATGGTGTCGCCGGTCTCCGCCGTACCCGACTTGGTGATCGCGCAGATGTCGCCGGCCACGCAGTACGGCACCTCGCGCAGCGCGGCGCCGAGCGGGGAGTAGATGTGCGAGATCCGCTCGTCGGCGTCGTGGTCCGGATGGCCGCGCTCGGCCATGCCGTGCCCGGAGACGTGCACCACCAGGTCGGGTCGGAGCGTGCCGGAGAAGACCCGGACCAGGGAGACCCGGCCGACGTGCCGGTCGATGGTGGTCTTGACCACCTCGGCCACCAGCGGGCCGTCCGGATCGCAGCTCAGCGGCGGCTGCGGTGCGCCGTCGACGCCGGTGACGGTGGGCAGGTCGTGCTCCAGCGGGGTCGGGAACGCCGAGGTCAGCAGCTCCAGCAGGGCGTCGATGCCGAGCCCGGTCTCGGCGCAGACCGGCACCACCGGATAGAAGTGTCCCCGGGCGACGGCCTTCTCCAGGTCGTCGATCAGGACCTGCACCTCGATCTCCTCGCCGCCGAGGTAGCGGTCCAGCAGGGTCTCGTCCTCGCTCTCCGCGATGATGCCCTCGATCAGCTCGTTGCGGGCGTCGCCGATCGCCGGCAGGTGCTCCGGATCCGGGTCGCGGACCGCCGCTGGCAGTCCGGCGGAGTAGTCGAAGACCCGGCGGGTGATCAGACCCATCAGGCCGACCACGTCGACGCCCTCGTCGTCGAGCATCGGCAGGTAGAGCGGGAGTACGTTGTCGCCGAAGACCCGCTGGCAGAGCGCCACCGTCTCGTCGAGGTCGGCCCGCTGGTGGTCCAGCCGGGTGACCGCGACGGCCCGGGGCATCCCGACGGCGGCGCACTCCTGCCAGAGCGCGGCGGTCGCCCCGTCCATCCCGTCCACCGCCGAGACGACGAAGAGCGCGGCGTCCGCCGCGCGCAGCCCGGCGCGGAGTTCGCCGACGAAGTCCGCGTAGCCGGGGGTGTCCAGCAGGTTGACCTTGACGTTGTCGTACTGGAGCGGCGCGCAGGCCAGGCTGATCGAGCGCTGCTGGCGTACTGCCGCCGGGTCGTGGTCGCACACCGTGGTGCCCTCGGTCACCGCACCGGACCGCGAGATCGTGCCGGTCGCCGCCAGCAGGGCGTCGACCAGGGTCGTCTTCCCCGCCCCGGAGTGGCCGACGAGCACCACGTTGCGAACCCTGCCGGGCTCGTCCACCACCGGCGCCGGGCCGGTGACCCCTTTCTCCTGACTCTTCTGCGCCATCGGGGCGCACCTCCCTAAGCCGGTGGTTGGTGGCGACCGCCGCGCGCGACGGGGGAGCTGCCCTGGCGACTCCGCGGCGATATCCTCGGGTGGCCTGCCGTGCTGCCGGAGACGTGCCGGGTGACAGGTGAGCGACGTCACGTCCCCTGCTCCGATCTCACACCCGTACAAGTCGTGACACAAGCCTGCGGCGTGAACTAGGCGCCACCGGGCGTACCGTCGCCGTTCGCGGCCCGTTATGGTGGGACGGCCATGGCGAAGATCTTCCAGGTGTCGGCCCGGGCCGGCATGACCCGAATCGTCGAACCGATCGCCCGGACCCTGCTGCGGGTCGGGGTGACGCCCAACGCCGTCACCGTGACCGGGACGCTCGGCGTGGTGGTCGGATCGATCGTGCTCGGTGCCCGGGGTTACCTGGTGGCCGGGGCGCTCGTGGTGACCTTCTTCGCCCTCACCGACCTGCTCGACGGCACGATGGCCCGGATGCGCGGCGGGTCGAGCCGGTTCGGTGCCTTCCTCGACTCGAGCATGGACCGGGTCTCCGACGGCGCGGTCTTCGGCGCCGTCGCGTACTGGCTGGCCACCCAGGACGACCGCGTCGGGGTCGCCGCCGCGCTGATCTGCCTGGTCGCCGGCAGCCTCGTCTCGTACGTCAAGGCCCGGGCCGAGGGGCTCGGGATGACCTGCAACGTCGGGATCGCCGAGCGGACCGAGCGGCTGCTCATCGTCGGGGTCGGCGGGCTGCTCACCGGCCTCGGGCTGGACTGGGCGCTGGTCACCGCGCTCTGGCTGCTCGCCGCCGTCTCGGTCTTCACCGTCGGGCAGCGGATGACGCACGTCTGGCGGCAGGCGCAGCGCGCCGAGACGGGCGTGGACGCGTGACCCGGCCCGGGCGTGCCGGAGCAGTGCGCCGGTCCGGACGCGCGGGTGTGCCCGGGCGGGTGGCCGCGTGAGAGTGCGGCGGGCCGGCCGGTGACCCCGGTCGAGTTCGCCTACCTCGCCGGCTGGCGGGCCGTACGCGCGCTGCCCCGGCCGGCCGCGGCGGCGCTGTTCCGGGCCGCCGCCGACCAGGCGTACCGCCGGGGTGGCCCGGGGACGCTCCGGCTCGCCGGCAACCTGCGCCGGGTGGTCGGCCCCGAGCTGCCGGAGCCCGCCCTGGCGGAGCTGGTCCGCCGCGGCATGCGCTCGTACGCCCGCTACTGGCTCGACGTGTTCCGGCTGCCGTCCCGCAGCCGGGAGCAGCTCCGCGACGACTTCCGGCTCGACGGCGAGGAGCTGCTCGCCGCCGACATGGCGGCCGGCCGGGGCGCGGTGGTGGCGCTGCCGCACTCCGGCAACTGGGACGCCGCCGGCGCCTGGGTGGCCGCGAACGGCTGGCCGATCGCCACCGTGATGGAACGGCTCAAGCCGGAGGGCGTGTTCGAGCGCTTCCTCGATTTCCGACGCCGGCTCGGCATGGAGATCCTGCCCACCCACGGCGGCACCCGAGCACCCTTCGACGTACTGGCCGAGCGGGTCACCGCCGGCTACCTCGTCCCGCTGCTCGCCGACCGGGACCTGTCGGCGCGCGGTGTGGAGGTGCGGTTCTTCGGCGGCCGGGCCCGGATGCCGGCCGGCCCGGCACTGCTGGCGATCCGGACCGGCGCCCCGCTCTACGTGGCGGCGCTCTGGTACGACCCGGCCGGTCCACGAGGCCGGCTGACCGGGCCGCTCGAGGTGCCGGCACCGGACACCGGCCCGCTCGACCAGCGGGTCCGGGCGCTGACCCAGCGGATCGCCGACCACCTGGCCGAGGGCATTGCGCAGCGTCCGGAAGACTGGCACATGCTGCAACGGGTGTGGATCGACGAGCCGGCCAGGGGCGCCGGGTCGGCGGGTCCGGCCGGAGTGGGGCCGGGGACAGCGGAGAGCACCCCGTCGATCTCCGAGCCGGCCTGAGGGGGAGGCGCAGTGCGGATCGGCATCGTGTGTCCGTACTCCTTCGACGTCCCCGGCGGGGTGCAGAACCACGTGGTCGACCTCGCCGAGGCGCTGATCGGGCTCGGCCACGAGGTGAGCGTGCTGGCACCGGCGGACGAGGACTCGCCGCTGCCGCCGTACGTGGTGCCGGCCGGCCGGTCGGTGCCGCTGCCGTACAACGGGTCGGTCGCCCGGATCAGCTTCGGGCCGGTCTCCACGGCCCGGGTGCGGCGCTGGCTGGCCCGGGGCCGGTTCGACGTGTTGCACGTGCACGAACCGTTCACGCTCAGCCTCTCGCTGCTCGCTGTGCTCTCCGCCCGGGGGCCGGTGGTCGCCACCTTCCACACCGCGATGACCCGGTCCCGGGCGCTGGCCGCCGCGCAGGGGGTGTTGCAGTTCGCCGTGGAGCGGATCACCGCCCGGATCGCGGTGAGCGCACTGGCCCGCAAGGTCCAGGTCGAGCATCTCGGCGGCGGCGCGGTGGAGATCCCCAACGGGGTGGCGGTGGCGAAGTTCGCCGACACGGAGCCGCTGCCCGGGTGGCCGGGGCCGTGCGGGCCGGGCGAGGGCGGCACGCTGGGCTTCCTCGGCCGGTTCACCGAGCCACGGAAGGGCTTCGCGGTGCTCCGGGAGGCGTTCGTCGGGCTGGCGTCCGAGCGTCCGGGGCTGCGGCTGCTGGTCGCCGGCCCGGGCGACGTGGCTGAGCTGCACGAGGGCGTACCGGAGGGACTGCGGGACCGGATCACCTTTCTCGGCCAGGTTTCCGAACCGGACAAGGCGCGCATGCTTCGGAGCGTGCACCTCTACGTCGCGCCGAACACCGGCGGTGAATCCTTCGGGATGATCCTGACCGAGGCGATGGCCGCCGGGGCGACGGTGGTGGCGAGCGACCTGGACGCCTTCCGCCGGGTGCTGGACGGGGGTCGGGCCGGGGAGCTCTTTCCCACCGGGGACGCGGCGGCGCTGCGGCGTACCCTGGCGCGTCTGCTCGACGACCCGGTGCGCCGGACCGAGCTGTCGGCCTGCGCCCGGGAGGTGGTCGAGGGCTTCGACTGGCCGACGGTCGCCCGCCGGGTTCTCGAGGTGTACGCCACGGCGATCGAGGCAACCGATGGTCGGGTGCTGGACGAGGAGTGGATCGGGCCAACCTGAGCCGGAACCGGTCGCGCCGAGCCGGTCGGGTGCGGTACGGGGCGGACGCGCGGTTCGGCACCGCCGGGCCGGATCGTGCCCGTCGCACCGGACCGTACCGCTCCGGCCGGATCGTCCCCGGCCGGGGACGGTTGGCCGGATCGCGAGCCGGCCGGGGACAGTGACGTGCAGGGGGAGACGGAAGTGGGGCCGCACTACGATGCCGGGCATGTGGTGGGTGGTGGGCGTCGCCGTGGCGGTCGTCCTGGTGACGGCGTACCTGATCTGGATCGCGGCCCGGGTCGACCGGATGCACGTCCGGGTGCGGTCGGCGGCCCGCGCGCTGGACGCGCACCTGCTCCGCCGGGCAGCGGCCGCCGCGGTGCTGGCCGAGGAGCGGTACGCGCTGGAGCTGTACGCGGCGTCCCGGATCGCGCTGGACGCCGAGGGTGACGAGCGGGAGGCCGCCGAGAACGACCTGACCCGGCAACTGCGGTCCAGCCCGCTGGATCCGGAGGAGCCGGTTGCGGCGGCGGTGATCGGGGCCAGCCGGCGGCTCGCGCTGGCCCGTCAGGTGCACACCGACCTGGTACGCGACGCGCTGTCCCTGCGACGCCGCCCCGTCGTACGCCTGTTCCGGATGGCCCGCAAGCACGAGCGGCCGCGCTATTTCGACATCGACGACCCGATCCTGAGCAGCCGACCGGAGCTCTCGGTCGGCTGACCTCCGCGCCGGCAGTGCCTTCGGCGGGGGCGTGAGCCGGGCCACAGGGCAGGCCACCCGGGGTCTGATTGGCTGTCGGCCCGGCGTTGAACTCCGCGTAGCATCGAGTGCGAATCCACCCCGCCCGAACCACTGTCGAGGAGCGAGAACGCCGTGTCCGAATCCACCGCCCAGTCCGGTTCCGACCAGTCGACCGCGGCTGGAGAGCAGACTGTCAGCGCCACCGGAGTGGTCGGCACCGCGCGGGTCAAGCGGGGTATGGCCGAGATGCTCAAGGGTGGCGTGATCATGGACGTGGTCACCGCCGAGCAGGCGAAGATCGCCGAGGACGCCGGTGCGGTCGCGGTGATGGCGCTGGAGCGGGTACCCGCCGACATCCGGGCCCAGGGCGGCGTCTCCCGGATGAGCGACCCGGACATGATTGACGGCATCATCAACGCGGTCTCCATCCCGGTGATGGCCAAGGCCCGGATCGGGCACTTCGTCGAGGCGCAGGTGCTCCAGGCGCTGGGCGTGGACTACGTGGACGAGTCCGAGGTGCTGACCCCGGCGGACTACGCCAACCACATCGACAAGTGGGCCTTCACCGTGCCGTTCGTCTGCGGCGCCACCAACCTGGGCGAGGCGCTGCGCCGGATCACCGAGGGAGCGGCGATGATCCGCTCCAAGGGCGAGGCCGGCACCGGCGACGTCTCCAACGCCACCACGCACATGCGCAAGATCCGTGACGAGATCCGCCGCCTCGGCTCGCTGCCCACCGACGAGCTTTACGTCGCCGCCAAGGAGTTGCAGGCGCCGTACGAGCTGGTCCGGGAGGTGGCCGAGACCGGGAAGCTGCCGGTGGTGCTCTTCACCGCGGGCGGCATCGCCACTCCGGCGGACGCGGCGATGATGATGCAACTCGGCGCGGAGGGGGTCTTCGTCGGCTCCGGGATCTTCAAGTCCGGTAACCCGGCGCAGCGGGCCGCCGCGATCGTCAAGGCCACCACCTTCTACGACGACCCGGACGTGCTGGCCAAGGTGTCGCGCGGGCTCGGCGAGGCGATGGTCGGGATCAACGTGGACGACATCCCGGTGCCGCACCGCCTGGCGGAGCGGGGTTGGTGAGTGCGAGGAGTGAGCCGGGTTTGCGAGCCCCGCAGTCGCGAGCGGGCGGCGGGTTGGTGAGTGGGGCGGGGGTGGCGGTCGGCGTCCTGGCGCTGCAGGGGGACGTACGCGAGCATCTGGCCGCGCTGACCGCCTCGGGTGCGGCGGCACGGCCGGTCCGCCGGCCGGAGGAGCTGGAACAGCTCGACGGCCTCGTGGTTCCGGGTGGCGAGTCGACCACCATCAGCAAGCTGGCCGAGACGTTCGACCTGCTCGACCCGATCCGCAAGCGCGTCGGCGCGGGCATGCCGGTCTACGGCTCCTGCGCCGGGATGATCATGTTGGCGACCGAGGTGCTGGACGGCCGCCCCGACCAGCAGAGCTTCGGCGGCATCGAGATGACCGTCCGGCGCAATGCGTTCGGCCGGCAGGTCGACTCCTTCGAGGCGCCGGTGGAGATCGCCGGCATTCCGGGCCCGAGTTTCCACGCCGTCTTCATCCGGGCGCCCTGGGTCGAGCGGGTCGCCGACGGGGTGGAGGTGCTCGGGCGGGTGAGCGACGGCCCGGCGGCCGGCCGGATCGTCGCGGTCCGGCAGGGGAACGCGGTCGCCACCGCCTTCCATCCGGAACTGACCGGCGACCGGCGCCTGCACCAGTGGTTCGTCGACCTGGTGCGCCGAACGGCTGCCTGACGCCCCGGGAGGCGACCGCCAGGCCGGCACCGGCGCGGCGTCGGCGTCACCGGCCCGTCGGGTGGTGCACCGACCCGTCCGGTGGGTCGCGCCTCGGACTGTGGAGTACCGGCCAGGGGTGCCAACAAACCCGATCGGGTCCGTGCGGCGGTGCCGGCCCGGCAGCCGGAACGGGACGCGCCGGGACGCGGTGCCGGTGGGACCTGACAGCGACCGGCCCGCCGTCGGTAGGATTGCCGGGTTCGGCCGGGACAGTCTGCTCGTGATCGCCTGCCACCCCAGAGCCAACCGACCGAGGTCGTGCTGGTTGTCGTCCTCTGGGTGATACGCAGGGTTGGTCGGGATCATCGGGAAGATGAGCGGGCGGTCGTGTATCGAGGCGTGTTGACGACGGAGGTTACAGATGTCCGGCCACTCAAAGTGGGCGACGACGAAGCACAAGAAGGCGGTCATCGACGCCAAGCGCGGCAAGATGTTCGCCAAGCTCATCAAGAACGTCGAGGTCGCGGCGCGCACCGGCGGTGGTGACCCGGCCGGTAACCCGACCCTCTTCGACGCCATCCAGAAGGCGAAGAAGAACTCGGTGCCGAACGACAACATCGACCGCGCCGTCAAGCGAGGCTCCGGCCTGGAGGCCGGGGGCGCCGACTGGCAGACGGTGATGTACGAGGGGTACGCCCCGGGCGGCGTCGCGCTGTTGATCGAGTGTCTGACCGACAACCGCAACCGTGCCGCGACCGAGGTACGCACCGCGCTGACCCGCAACGGCGGTTCGCTGGCGGACGCGGGCTCGGTGTCGTACATGTTCTCCCGCAAGGGCGTCGTGATCGTGCCGAAGGCGGGCCTCTCCGAGGACGACGTGCTGCTCGCCGTACTCGACGCCGGGGCCGAGGAGGTCAACGACCTGGACGAGGCGTTCGAGGTGGTCTCCGAGCCCGGTGACCTGATCGCCGTACGGACCGCGTTGCAGGACGCCGGCATCGACTACGAGTCGGCCGAGTCGTCCCTGGTGCCCAGCGTCACCGTCCCGCTGGACGAGGAAGGCGCCCGCAAGGTCTTCAAGCTGATCGACGCGCTGGAGGACTCCGACGACGTGCAGAACGTCTACGGCAACTTCGACGTCTCCGACGAGATGCTAGCACAACTCGGGTAGCATGCCGGGGCATGACCCCGATCGACCTGCTACGCGGGAAACGCACAAGCCTGTACGTTCGCCTGTCCAGAGCGTCCGATGATCGCAACCTGAGCCGGCAGGGCATGGTTGATGATCTTCGGGCACTTTGCGCTGCTCGCGGGTTCGTGGAGGTAGCCCTACACGTTGACGACGGGCGGTCCGGGGCGGTCCGTGACCGCCCGGAGTTCCGTGCGTGGCTGGCCGACGCCATTGAGGGGCGCGCGGATGTGCTCGTGGCTTGGCACGTCGACAGGCTCAGTCGTGAAGGGCTGAACGTCGCTGCGATCATTCTCGATGTCATCGAAGGCAAGGACCCGACGACGGGGCGGGAAGTCCGTCCACCGGTTCGGTTGATCGGCTATGACGATCGGCTTGACTCTGCGGACGCCGAAGGCTTCCGCCTGAACTTCGTCATCAAGGCGGAACAGGCCCGTGCGGAGTTGGCGCGGATGAAGTCGCGTAGCCGGGCGCGGGTGCAGCGGATGCGCAAAGACAAGCGCTCGACGGGTGGCCTGACGCCGTACGGGTATCAGCGAGCGCCCCGGGGGCCGATGGAGCTAGAGCATGATCCCGTGAGTGCGCCGATCATCCAAGACGTAGTCCGGCGCGTCATCGGTGGAGAAAGCATTGCCAGCGTTGCCCGGGACCTAAACGCCCGTGGGGTGCTTTCCCCGAGGGATCACGCCGCGCTCCGTGACACGGGAGAGCCACGCAAGAACAAGGAAACCAGGGAGCCATTGCCGCCGCAGCGTTGGACCGACGAGACGCTTAGACGGATGTTGACAAACCCCGTACTCCTCGGCTGGCTTACGGACGACAGAAAGGTTGTCCGTGACAATGATGGTGCGCCAGTGCTTCGCGGTGAGGCGCTGATTTCCAAAGAGGATTGGGGCGCGTTGCAGGGCGTCATAACCGGCGCTAAGAGGCCCAAACACCGATCCGCCCCCGACGCCATGCTGTCAGGGGAAGTGTTCTGCCCAGAGTGCGGAGAAGTGCTGCACTTCCATTGGTCCGTGAAGCCAACGCAGGAATACCGCTACTACCGGTGCTCCGGCCGCACCCGTAGAGAAAACGGTTGCAAAGCGGGTGCGCCTCGGGCCGAACGAGTCGAACGGCTTACGGAAGACGCGCTCCTAGGGGTCGTCGGCGACCTGGACGTGATGCGGAAGGTGTACGTTCCCGGGGACGACATTGCTGCACAGTTGGCGGACGTGGCGGAGAGGATGCGGGAGCTTCGCGAGGATCGGCAAGCGGGTCTGTACCGTGGCGAGCAGGGTACGGCCGAGTTCCGGGAGATGTACTCGAATCTCGAAAGGCTTCGGGATGAACTGACGGCTAAGCCGTCTCGGTCGGAAGGCTGGGAGTACGTTTCCACCGGCCAGACTTACCGCGATGTTTGGGAATCGTCGGATACTGCCGGCCGTCGTACGCTAATTCGGGACTCTGGTATACGGCTGGAAGCAATCAAGGCCACGGGTGATGTTTCCCCTGGTCTGTTCGAACGGCCAGGCGAATACGCCGTCTGTTGCACATTGGCCGGGGACGGCGTACGGCTATGGATGTACCTGCCCCCGAACCTGTCGGAGAGGGTTACGGGGAAGGACACTGCGGCTATTCGCTTCGTGCAACGCCCGTTGCCGCCGCTGCAAGGGCAGCCTGCCTTTCCGGACAAGGCAGTTGCCATCTAGCGCTGAGGACTTCCGACACGCCCGTTGGCGGGTTCTAGACTGCTAGCGCGAGGGCAGGAAAGCCAGCATCCGAGAAGCGCCCTGTAGGCGCTCACAATCAAAGGGGCACCCTCTACCAGGGGTGCCCCTTTTTGGTTGCCCCACGGCCGTTTAAACGCCCCGGGCCGGACATCGAGAAGAGAGGAACGAGAGAACGGGGATGGCCACTAGCAGCCATTGGGAGAACGGAGAGAGCTTCCTCATGTTGGGGGCGGACTTGTGTGAGGACGTCGGTACGAACGCCCGGATTAAGCCGCTGCACCTGCGGTTGATATTCCTCGCCTTCTCCCGCGTCAACTCGATCGGGCATGCCGAGTTTGCGCCCGGGGAGCTTGCGCGCGCCCTGGGCGACGTTGACCGGTACGGAGAAATTCTGCCTGCCAAGCGTTCGACGGTCAATACAGCCATCCGGAAGGCCATAGAAACCGCCGCAATCTTGCCCGGCAGCGGGGAACGCTGCCTGATCCTTAACGGCGACGTAAAGCGGGGAAGGTCTACCAACTACTGCACTTGGCACAAGCTGAACACCGATCGACGGCGGAAGCGATCCACACTGGTGCCGCACGTCGCCTAACTGTACGGCGTCACCGTACAAAACTACGGCCGTTTGTACGCCCTGCCCGCACAGAACGCAGCCCGATGTACGGCGTGGCCGTACATCGCTGTGCCGTGAGCTGCGGTCTTGACGCGCTCTCTAGATCTATCTTTGTGGGTTGGCCTTCGCCGGGGGAAGGGAGGCGGAGGGACTACCTACCAACTATCAACCCCGGGCCGCCGAGGGGCGGCCGGAATCCAACGGGACTATTGGGCCGACGTGCCGAACGTCGGCCGGGATGGAAGCTGTGAATAGTACGTGTACCGTCTGCCGAGCGCTGATCCCGCTCGGCTCGGGTAGCCGTTGCCGTGAGCACCGGCCGAGGCGCACACACGCGCTGAGCGCCGTCCAGCGGGGCTATACGACTGAGTACCGCCGTAACCGGCGTCTGGTCCTGGCGAACGTGCCCACATGTACTCTATGCCGGCGCAGGCCAGCAACGACGGCCGATCACATCGTGCCGCTTAGCAGAGGCGGCACCAATGAGCTATCCAACCTGCGGCCCGCGTGCGGTCCGTGCAACTACGGCAGGGGGAACCGTGATCGCTAGGGCTGGTTGCGGGAGGTACCTAGGCTCAGGGAGTGAACTCCACCCCGCTTGCCGCCGACTGGGGCGACATACCTGCCTGGATTAGCGCACTCGGTTCCCTTGGTGCGCTGGTTGCCGCCGTCGTAGCCTCGCTGATCGCACGTCGTATCTACAGGATCGAATCCGAGCGCGACCAGCGCGCGGAACACGAGCGAGCGGAGCGCCAGGGAGAGGCGCGGAGAGCGCAGGCGGGACGCGTCTCCGCATGGTGGGGAACTAGATCCGTTCCTTTTGGCCGCGACAGGTACCAAGACATGAATGCGGCTATCATTAGGAATGCATCAGAGTTGCCCGTTTACTCTTTGGTGGTTAAGTTCCTAGGAAGGCGGGAGGATGAGCACATTTCGTCCGGATGGATTCACCTGCCGGTTCTCCCGCCAGGCTCCGAGCCTACATTTGTAGAGCCGCCGGACGGCTGGCCCATGTTTAGTGGTGAACCTGGCATCGAGGATGTGCAGGTGTTTATCCGGTTCCGCGATTCGGCGGGAGTTGAGTGGGAGCGAGACGAGACGGGACACCTCCGGGAGGCCGGGCGGGCAGGGCGAGGGTTGGCGGCCTCCGGCCGGACTAAGGGGGTTCCGAAACTTCCCGGGCAACCCTGTCTAGACCCAGCGCCTTAGCCGCGTTTTTGCGTCTGCACTTCTTCCCGGATTCGTGGGAACTCGGCCGGCCGGAAACCGGCCGGCCAGGATATACGCGGGTTGGCTGGAGTTTCCCGAGTATGCTCACGGCGAAGGCGCCGTGAAGTGGCTCACAGCCGTGTCCGCAACCCCCGCCCCGGACAACCATTAACGGACGAGGAACGAAAACGATCCCGGTAACGGGCACCCGAAACGGTGAGGCACCTCACACTCATGTCCCCAACCCTCGCGGTGGCCAACGATATAAGGGTGAAGGGCAAGACGACTGACGAGAGGGGGGCCGATGTCCGGCAACACTGAACGCGAATGTTGGGTGTGTGGTGCCCCGGCACGTCGGAACGGCAACACCGGCCGTAGGCCCCGGTACTGCTCCCCGGAATGTAACCGGCGGGCACGCGCGCTCCGTGCCGCTGTGGTACGTCGAGATCGGTACGAAGCTCTGAACGTTCACGGGCGCCGGGAGTTCCGGAAAGCCTTCGAACTCGACTAGGGTGTTCGCCGCGCGTAGGCGCCAAACTCGCTAACAACCGAATACCGCTCATCCCTTAAGGGTCGCCATCCGGCGGCCCTCTTTTCGTGCCCAAAGGAAGGACACACCAAGAAGTGAGCAAGAACTACGAAGCTGACCCGCAGTACGAGAAGCGGGCCGGGCTGGCGCTTGAGATCGTCGAAAACGCTCAGCGCGAGAAGCGGGAACTGACGCAGCAGGAGATTGCCGGCGTTCTTCATGCCTCGGCCGGAACCATGTTTCATCAACGTATGGTGAACGCCGTCAACGGCGAAAACCGTGGGGAAGTTCTGTCCGTTGTCGCGGACATGGCTAAGGCCGCTCACGTGGACACAGTGACGGCGCGGGACCTTGCCGTTGACCCGGAGACGCGGGCGCTCAACGAGCGTGCCGGGCGGCTGGCCGGCGCCGCTGGTCGGGAGAATCGCGGCGGCGACGAAATGGAGTGGCGGGCGCTTCTGCCCAACCGCACCGAACTGCGGGCACTCAAGGAATCCGACGACAGTGACGGCGGGTTCACGGTCCCGACTGGCGTTTCTGGCCGGTACATCAGTCTTCTGCGGCAGCGTTCCGTTGTGCTTCGCGCTCCCGGAATCAACATCATTCCTCTCAGCTCGAATGTGCTGCGGCTGCCTCAGCTCGTTTCTTCGACCGGCGTTGCCGGCCCGACCGCCGAGGCTGCCGTCATTCCCGAGGGTGACACCGAGTGGACCGGTCCGGAACTGCGGGCGTACGGCTACAAGACGCTTCACCGCGCGTCGAACGAAATCCTTGCCGATTCGGCGTTGGAGCTTCGCTCGATCCTGGCGGACACCATGACCCGGGACATCGCTTCCAGGATCGACCTCGACAGTTTCGGGGCTACGACTGGCCGGATTACGGGCTTCACCGCTACCGGTAATCATACGAAGGTCGCGCTTGCTGCCGGCGCCACTACGGTTGCTTGGGATGACGTGGTGGGCGCGGTCGCAGATATCGAGGCCAACGGGGGTACGGCTACGGCCGTGTTCGCTAACGGCGGGATGGCGAAGGCTTTGCGGCTTGAGCGCGAGAACGGCACCACCGGTGCCTATCTTCAAGGTCCGCCGACCGGTGATCCGGCTCGGACTGCTCAGGGGTTGCCGATCTTCGCGTCGAACAATGTCCCGGCCCGGTCGGTGATTGTGGGGGACATGTCGCGGGTGTTCTTCGGCATCCGTAGTACGAAGCTGGCCATCTCCGAAGATGTCTACTTCGACACCGACGAGGTTGGTTTCCGGCTGGTGCATCGTGCGGCCGGTCTGATTGTTGCCGAGTCGGAGTCCGTGATTTGGATTCAGGCGGCGGCTAGCTGACGCGGTACGGCGGCGGTTAGTGGGTTGCGCCTTCGGGCGCGGCCCGCTATCGGCTTCCGTCTTGGTGGGGCCGGGCTCGAAATTGGGTACGAGCGGAAAGCGGCGCGGGTCGTAGGGATTGGGCACCCTGCGGCCCGCGTCTCTCTTTGCTCAAAAGCTTGCACCGCATAACCGAATCAGGAAGGCGCAGAGAATGAACAACAGAGAGATTATCGAGTATTTGACCACGCGTTCCGTGATTATGCCGGCATCGGAAGGTGGCTGCTGGCTATGGGAGCAGTGCCGCAACCAGGACGGTTACGGCGTGGCCACCGTCAACGGTCGGACCGAGTACGCTCACCGCGCGTCGATGCGGGCGCACGGGTTCGATCTGTCTGACCTGACCGTGGATCACCAGTGCGCTAACCGGCACTGCTGGAACCCGGCGCACCTGGAACTGTGTACCCGCTCGGAGAACACGGTCCGGACCGCGTTGAAGCGTTGGGGCGCGTACCGGCGTATTACCGAGCTGACCGGGGTAGGCGACTTCCGCCCATGACCCCCGGCGGTGCGTCCGGCCCTGCTAGGACGGCAGCACCTGGCGGCGGGGCGCTGCTTCTACCGGCAGCACCAATAACTCGGCACCAATAACTCGGCACCAATAACTCGGCACCAATAACTCGGCACCAATAACTCGGCACCAATAACTCGGCACCAATAACTCGGCACCAATAACTCGGCACCAATAACTCGGCACCAATAACTCGGCACGAATAATTGGTTGCCAATAACTGGGCGCAATTGATTGGGTACCAATAAGTGGGTGCCAATCGGGGATGCGAAGTTTGGAGGCCGCTTGATTGCGACCGTCGCAAGTGTGGCAAGCGTTGCAAGTGTTGGACGGTCTCACCCTGTCGCGTAGTGTCGCGTAGCGTCTCGTACGGTCGTGCCCACCCCGAAGCTGCCAGACCTTCCAAGCCTTCCAGAACGACGACCAGACAAACCCGTCAGACCTGACAGGATTCGTCTAGACAAATGAGCCGGTGACCAGCGCTAAGGCGAGAAACCGGGTCGGGGCATGCCCCGCTAGCTTGACCTCGGCCCGTTTCCCCGCACAATGGATGGGCAGGCGGGAGGAGAACCCCAACTTCTAGATGACCCAGAACAAGGCGAACGCCCGGACGGCCATCCGGGCGTTCGCTGGGTGGCTCCGTCTTGCCTAGGTAAGGGTTCAGTCTCACTCAGAAGTTGGAGCGCACGTTGCCGAGAGTAGGTCGAAGGCAGAAACGAGTCAACACAAGACGGCCGGAGTCGCGCGCATGCAGGTGGGTTCACCTGCGGGAACTCCTGCCGATCATCGAAGCTGTGGCAGCTCTGATCCTTGCGGTGGCCGCTGCGGCGGCACTCTTCAAGTAGGCGGCCCGGTCCGGTCGGCAGAAGCCCCGGGGTGCATCGAACCACCCCGGGGCTTCTGCGCTGCCGTCTGCGGCCAGCTATAACAGCGGTTCTCTGGTCGTCCAGTTGATGAACCTTTCGAAGATCTCTCCTGAGTTCGGCGGAGGATTCGGGTTCAGTCTCGCTAAGTCCTGGCGCGCTTCGTGCATGTGCATAGCCATGTAGACGGCGAGCTGTGCCGGGTGTCGGTCAAACTCGGCCCGTAGCAGGGTCCGGGCATCAGGGCATGGCCAGGGGACGCCAGGGCACCCAGCGCAGTACCACAGCGGTCGGGTAGGGCGGTGCGGCCGGGGCTCGGTCACTACGACTCCGCATCGGGCGGAGCAGCGACACGGCACCGAGTTAGGCGCACATAGTGCCAGGACTCCCGCACAGCTTCAACACCGTCGGAGTCGACCAGGTAACCGCGCAGCATCAGGAAGCCTGCACGCGCCGAAGCATTGTCGGGCACGGCCGTGACCCGTAGCCGGAGATCCCCGAGGATTCGGGGCGTCGCGTCGTAGGGCTGGTAGTGATCACCCTCCGGGGCGTACAGGGTGTCGCCTGGCCTCACGGGGTGCCGGGCGCGGCGGAACGTCGGGGACCGGTCGGGTTTCGGCGCGCTCTGGCTGGGCATGCCCAACCGTCCCACCGGCCTTTACGACTCGTCAAGGGGGACCACGTGACGTGTCGTAAAGGGTGGCCCGTCGGAAGGTCTGCCGGTGACCGAGGAAGTGATGGCGATGGCGGAGATTGCCGACTTCCTTGGCATCTCTCGTCAGCGAGCCAACGCCCTGGCGGACCGGGATGACTTCCCTGCGCCGATCGCACACCTGACGGTTGGCCGTGTCTGGGCTACCAAGGATGTCCGGACGTGGGCCGAGAAGCGCCGTAAGGATCTTGAAGGTGAGCACGGCTAGGCAGTGACACACCGGAAGGGCCGGCGCCGGGGGACCGGGCCGGCCCTTCGCTGTCGGTGGTGACTCAGTCGAGTGGTGCGACCCGGGGCGCCTCCCAGGAGCTGTAGAGCTTGCCGTCATGGTCAATTTCGATGGTTGCCAGCGCCACCCCGGCGGGAAGCTTCTCGGCGAGCGCCGCCAGGTCGACGGGAGTCACGGGCGCCGGAACAACGGCGATCCATACGCCCGGGGTTTCTTCGCTGATGATCACGGGGTGACTCCTAAGCGGCGTTGAGGACGGTACGGAGGTAGCGGGGGGTGATTCCGAGGGATGCGGCGACTTGTTCCCGGGTCGCTCCGGGTGCGGCAAGCATCGCCTGAGCGAGGCGGCGGGTTTCGGCGGCCGGACGGCGCTTCCTGGACGGTTCGGGCACCTCCGGCGCTGTCGGGGATGGTGCCGTGTCCGCCGGAAGTTCCTCGACCGGTTCCGGCTGCGACACGGGCTGTTCCGCCGGAACAACCGGCGGCACTACCGGTGCAGTCTTGCCGGACAGGACAAGCTTCGACAGGGCCATGAACGCCAGTGCCGGAACAGCCGACAGCAGCCACCCGGACGGGCCAGGCTTGGCTACCGCTAGCTGTGCGGCCAACGACAAACCGGCGGCGGCAATCAGGAGGAACATCGGATAGCCGATCGGCGCCCCGGTGCGGCGACGCTGCCGGATCGTCAACAGGGCCGCGATCGGCACTAGTTCGGAGATGACGGCGTTAGCCCACCCGAACCATCCGGGGGTACCCGCCGGGCTGTTCGCCATCGTCCAGTCGTGAACGTGCGTGAAGCTTGCTGCCCCGGCGGACAGTCCGACGACTAGCAGGATGAGGACCAGGGCGCCGCGCTCGATTCGCTCGCTCATGCGGCACCGCCGAGGGATTCGCTGCGGCACGGGCCGCAGTTTCCGGCAGGGCTGCCCCGATGGGTCGGGCATTGGTCGGCACGGTTTGCCACCGGCAGGGCCGCCCCACGGCGATCCGGGTACCCGTACGGCTGTCGCTGCGGGTTGGGGGTTTTGCTCTTCGGAAGGAATCGACGCCAGTCCCGCGCGCCAGCGCGGTTGTTCTTCTCATTGGACTTCGCAACTTCGGGCGACACGCCTTGGCTGTCACCCCCGACGCCGCCATTCGTCACCCCCTGGCCCTGGTTGTCACCCCCGGCCGGCTGTCTCGTCGCTAGGCGGTAGACGCGGGTGGCGATGGTGGCGACCTGGCGCACGGCCAGGCGGCCGAGCTGAACCAGCTTCGCTAGGGCGCGCTGAACGGTCCGGGTAGACACTCCGGCGTACTCGGCGATCGTGGCGACGGACGGCCACGCGTCCCCGTCGCGGTTCGTGTGGGCAGCGATGGCAACCAGGATCAGCCGCTCATTCGGCCGGAGATCCTTGGACGCGAGTAGGGCCACCTTCACGGCGGCGGCGCCGCCGGAGTGGTGGTTAGAATGCAGCATGTTGGGGCTCCGATCCCTGACCAGGCCCGGGGCGTTGCAGCGCCGCCGGGCCGTTCCTCTCGAAGGGAGCCGTCCGATGTTCGGTTGTGATCCTGTCTCATCGGACGTCTCCGACGAGGTCATGGCGGCGGTCGGCTGAGCCGGCGGCCACGGTGACCATCGCCGGAGTGGTACGCGAGTTCGACGCCGACCGGGGGTGGGGGGTGCTGGACGCCCCCGAGACGCCGGGCGGCTGCTGGGTGCACTTCTCCGCCATCGCCGCCCCCGGTTACCGCAGCCTGGCGGCCGGGCAGCGGGTCTTCTTCCGGGCCGAGGCGCCGGGGCAGGACGGCTACCCGTACCGGGCCAGGAAGGTCTGGAGCGGCGGACCCGTGGAGCCGCCGGACTGGGGGCCGGACGGGGACGCGTCGGGGGCCTACCGCAGCACGATGACGATCGCCTACGACGATCCGCCCGACGGGGCCACCGCGACCGGTTAGCGCCGGCCTGTGCCGTCAGCGTTCGGTGTCGCGGTCGAGTACCGGCTTCACGTCCAGGATCGGGGTGCCGTCCAGCGCCTCCAGGTCGCGTACCCGGATCCGGAGGTCGTCGATCTCCAGCAGGTGCACCCGGTGCAGGCCGATTGGGTTGGGCCGGTCGGGGGAGCGGGTGCTGAAGACGCCGGTCGGTGACCGGGTCAGGTCGCCCCGGGGATGCACCACCAGCACGTCCCGGCGGGACCGGTCGAACCAGGTCAGCAGGATGACGTCGGAACCGGGGCGGAGATCGCGCAGACCGTCGCGTACCGCCGGGTCGAAGACCAGCCACGCCTCGGGGGCGCCCTCGTCGCCCTGCCGCGGCGCCGTGGCCCGGTCGACCAGCGGTGACTCGACCCGTCCGATCGGAGCCAGACCGACCCTGGTCGGTGCGCTGCCGGAACCGTCCGTCACGCCTCGCTCCTTCCCGCGGCCGGCCGAGCCTATCGTGCCGGCGACGACCGCCGAGGGCACGATAGGGCGGGGCGGTGCCCGGTCGCTTCGTGTGCGGTTACCGCCCCTCCAGGGGGTCCTGACAGCACACAGATCAGCGCTGGCTCAGGCGTCCTGGTCGGAGTGGAGGAAGGTGGGGCGGTCCCTGCGCCAGTCCGGCAGGTCCAGGGAGTTGAGTACCGAGACGAGCTTCCTCTCCTCGTACGTGAAGTGCGTTTCCATGATCGCCGACAGCCCCTCCAGTTCGGCTCGTACCCGGGTCGCGGTGGCCGGGTCGGGCTCGGCCGGCAACCCGCGCAGCAGCTTCTCCAGGTTCCCCAGGATCCAGTCGATCCGGTTGTGGTCGGTCTTCAGCTCGGTGATCACCTGGCGCAGTTCCGGGAACTCGTCGGCGATCACCGGGAACGCCCCGCCGTCCTCGCCGGTGTGGTGCCGGGTGAGCGCCGTGCAGAAGGAGAGGCAGTGCACGCGCAGGTCGCGGGGTGGCGGGCCGTCGCCCGCGAAATACCCGTCGACGTTGTCCCGCAGCTCCGCCAGCAGCTCGCGGAGCCAGATGTGTACCTCGATCAATTGGTTGCCGAAGGCGGTGAGGCGACTGCTCGCCTCGTCACCGGTTGCCATGCTCCTCCAGGGGTCGTCCGTCCGCGTGCCGCCGGCCGCACGGACGGACGACCAGTATGCCTGCTCCGCCCCGGCCACGTTCTCGCGACGGGCGCGGGGTCTACCGGCCGTCGGGGATCGGAGAGGGGCTCTCGGCGAGGTCGGTGCAGTGCGCGAGAGTGGCATCGTCGGCGGCCACCGCCTGGCGGGCCTCGGCCTGCCGGACGCGGCGGATGATCGCGGCGGGTCCGCTCGACGCGAGGATCGCCAGCACCTCCGGCCAGTCGGCGAGCTGGAACCGGTCGACGATCCGGCTGGCTCCGTTACTGAGCAGGACGGCACCGGTCAGCTCGGAGACGGGACGGCTACCGACGACCGCCTCGGCCGCCGCCCGCGGGTCGTCCTTGGCCACCCAGTAGCCGCCGGGCTGGTTGCGGTTGGCGCGCAGTACGGCGATGCCGTCGCGGCGGACCTGTTCGTACTCGGCGCTGCCCTCGGCCGCGGCGTCCAGCGCGGACCGGTACGGCCGGGCCATCGCCACCTCCCGGGGATCGGAGACGACGATCGGCGCGCCGGCTCGGTCGAGAACGAGGACCGAGTCGCCGAGCACGAGGTAGTCGGCCCGGCCGTCGCGGACGCGCAGGATCGCCACGGTCGCCCAGGGGCTGCGGGGATCAGCGAGGTCGCAGGTGCCCCGGTGGGCGTCCGTCACCCGCTCGATCGCCTCGGCCAGCAGCGCCGGTACGGGCCGGTCGCCGTCGGGCGACAGCAGACCGAGGAGTTCCACCCCCAACCGGCGGGCATACCAGGCCGGGCCGTGTCGGCAGACCAGTTCGCTGCCGGAAACCCCACCGGCACCGTCGACCAGCACGGCCGCCGTGGGTACGGCACCGACGAAGTCCTCGTTGCCGCGGCCGGCCCGGGCCGCGGCACTTGCCATCGTCACCCGCACGTCCCGCCGCCCTCCCGTCGGAGCCGTCGGCCGTCCAGTCGAACGGGCCGTGCCGAGCGGTCCATCTGAAGAAGCCACATGAGATTAGCGTCCACGAGGACGCCGGGCACACGCTGGTGGGGCGGTCTTCGTGATCGCGGAACGTTCGGTCCGCCCAGGCGTGCCGAACGCGTCGTCGGGTCGGTGAGATCGCCGCGTACCACCTCGACGCCGTCGGGGGAAGCTGGCCGACCCAGGGTCGCGGGTCAGCGCGCGTACCCGTACCCCCGTCTCGACCAACTGGGCGACCACGAGTCGGCCCACGCTGCCGGTGGCGCCGGTGACCGGGATCGTCACGGATCGTCCCTCTGTTCGGTCCGGGTCGGCGGGCACGCCGGACCGCGCGTCGTCAGGACGCGTCACGACGTGTGTTGGAGCCGGTTGATCCCGTGGCGGGGCTCGAAGAGGACTCATCTGCACCTGCCCAGTGCAGGCACGGCAAACGCGAACAACTTGTTCACGTTTGCTCTGACCTGCGGATACGTCATCGGGGACGGGTACCGGTGCTGAGGGATCGCACCTGATCCGGAGTGGTCCGGACCGCCGTCGAGGCGCCGATTCCGCAGGTGTTCCAGTCGGTGTCCAGTCCTCGTCCAGTGCTGGTGGCGACGCTGGGGTCAGGCGTACCGGAAAGGGGCGGCCCGATGACGACCTCTCGCTCGGACGGGTTCGGTGCGGCGATGGTAGCGGCGGGCCTGGTCATGGCCGGCACGCTGGTCGCCGGCCCCACCGCCACCGCCGTGACCACCGCTCGGCCGGACCGCGAGGTGGGTGGCGGGAGCGTGGGCGGGGCAGCTCGACAGGATGCGCGGCAGGAACCGTCCCCGTCCCCGTCCCCGGCCACCACCGCCGCACCGGACACTCCCGAGCCCCGGCCCGCCGGTTCGGGAACCGGGGCAGGCCGGGGTAACCCGATCGGGTGGGATGACCGGATCAGACGCTGAAGCCGCCGTCGACGTTGGTCGTCGCTCCGGTGACGTACGAGCTGTCGGCGCCGACCACCCAGGCGACGGTCGCCGCGATCTCGGCCGGCGCGGCGTATCGGCCGACGGCGGTGAGGTCGCGGATGGTCTCCGCCATCGGGCTGTCGGCCGGATCCGAGTCGGTGTCTACTTTCCATCCAGAACACTGCTCTGTACTGAAATAACCTCGCTCATGCCAACCATCGTGATCGGACACCGGGCCGTCGTCTGGCGGCGATCGGACGCCTCGTTCCGGCGTCTCCGCGTCGGCCGCGCGCGATCCGGGCGTGCAGCAGCAGCGTCCCGGCGGTGAGCAGGGCCAGCACAGCGGTGCCGAGCCCGGAGCCGAGCAGCGTGCCGGCGGCACCGAACGCGGTCACCAGTGGACCGCCGAGCGCGGCGCCGAGCGGTGTCGCGGCGGTGGTGACCGCGCCCCGGGCGGCGAGTACCGCCGGCAGGTCCGCCGGGTCGGCCGCGTTCTGGAACAGGGCGAGGCTGAACGCCGGAAACGGCCCGTAGACCAGGCCGCCGACGGCGAAGCAGGCCAGGGTGAGCCAGACCGGGGCGTCCAGGCCGAACGGCACCAGCAGCAGTCCCCAGCCGGCGATCACCGCGATGGTCACCGGCCACTGCCGGGCCCGGGTCAGCATCCCGCCGAGCAGGCCGCCGACGACCGCGCCGATCCCGAACGCCGTCCAGTAGCCGCCGAGCAGCCCGGCGGCGGCGGTCAGCTCGTCGGCGACGTACAGCGGAAGGGCGACCTCCACCGGGCCGTAGAGGAAATAGAAGACGGCGGTGACCGCGATCAGTCCGATCAGTTCCGGGCGGTGGGCGAGGATCCGGAAACCCCTGCCGGTCCGGCGGCCGTCGCCGGTCCGGCTGGCGGCGGCCGGTGGGCGCAGTCGGCCGGCCTGCACCGCCAGCAGCAGGTAGCTGAGCGCGTCGAGGCCGAGCACCAGCGCCGGGTGGACGGCGGCGACCAGCAGGCCGGCCACTGCCGGCCCGACCACGAAGGCGGCCTGCTGGCTTGTCCCGACCAGGGCGTTCGCCGGCAGCCGGCGCTCCGCCGGAAAGATCTCACTGATCAGCGTGTACGTCCCGGCGGTGCCCCACGCCGCGAGCAGCGACGAGACCGCCAGCAGGGCGATGTACCGCCCGGCGGTGAGCTGGCCGAGCAGGTGCAGTACGACCACCGCGCCCAGCGCACCGGCCCGGAGTACCGAGTTCGCCAGTACCAGGCGGCGGGCGGCGGCCCGGCTCAGCCAGCGGGCGAGCAGCAGGGCGCCGGCGGCGGCCGGCAGCGCGTACGCGGCTACGGCAGCGCCGACGACCAGCCCGGCCCGGTCCGGCGGGGCGAGCCGCAGCGCGAGCCAGGCGATCGCCACCACGCTCATCCCGTCGCCGAGGTGCGAGACCACCAGTCCGGAGAGCAGCCGCCGGAAGGCCGGCTCGGCGAGCGTGGCCCGGTAGCTGGCCGGCACCAGCCGGGTCGCACGGGTCATCCGGGCAATATCGCAGTTGAAGCCTGGTTGAGGTCAACGCGGTCTGAGGGCTGGCCGGATCGGCGAGCCGCCCGACCCGGGTGGGGCGGACGGCCCGCGACCGACTCAGACCACCTGGATGTTGGTGTCCGCCGAACACCAGAACTCGATGCTGGTGTAGGGGCTCGGCGGCGCGGTGATGTGGGCGCGGCCGGTGAAGCTGCCCTCCAGGTAGGGAAGCGGACCGCCGGAGAACCACCGCCAGTTGACCCGGATCCACGGCTGGTCCGCGACGTACCAACGGCCCTCCGGCCAGAACGGGTGGACGAACGAGGCCACCTGGTTCCACCGCCCCGCCCAGCAGCCCGCGAGTCCGGCCGTGCCGGCCCGGGCGGTCCCGGTGCCCGGTGCGGTGGCCGCCGTCCGGTCGTCCGTACCGGCGTCCTCCGCACCGGTGCGCTCGGCCGTGCCGCGCTCCGTCGCTTCGACCATCGCGGCGTGCAGGAGCGGTCGGAAAGGGCGGCGGGGTTATCCGTACAAGGCCGTACGCCCTGTCCGGGCAGCCGCGCCTGGGCCACGGCGGAGGTCGGGGTGAGGCGGGTCACATTACGATACGGAACGGTACCGTTTCGGTTTTGAGCTGACTATCGTCGGGGCGGTCAAGAAACTTCCCCGCAGCCGAATCCGGCGATGCGGGGTCTCGGGGGGACACCAAGGCATGGAGTTAACCGAAAACACCGGGCACCCGAGGCGCTGGGCCATTCTCGGCGTGCTTGTGGTCAGCCTGCTGGTGATCGTGTTGGACAACACGGTCCTGAACGTCGCGCTGCGCACCCTGGCCGACCCGGTGCACGGCCTCGGCGCCAGCCAGGGCCAACTGGAATGGTCGATCAACTCGTACACCCTGGTCTTCGCCGGGCTGCTGTTCACCTTCGGCGTGCTCGGCGACCGGTACGGGCGGAAGTGGTTCCTGCTGGTCGGCCTGGCGGTCTTCGGACTCGCCTCGCTGCTGTCGGCGTACGCGCAGAGCCCGGGTCAACTGATCGGGGCCCGCGCACTGATGGGCTTCGGGGCCGCCGCCGTGATGCCGGTGACCCTGTCGATCATTTCGAACGTCTTCGACCCCCGGGAGCGGGGCCGCGCGATTGGGGTCTGGGCCGGTGCGATCGGCCTCGGCGTGGCGATCGGCCCGGTGCTGGGCGGCCTGCTGCTGGAGAACTACTGGTGGGGGTCGGTCTTCCTGATCAACGTGCCGGTGGTGTTGATCGGGCTGGTCGCGGTCGCCATGCTGGTGCCCGACTCGCGGGACCCGAAGCCGGGCAAGATCGACGTGATCGGCGTACTGCTCTCGGTGATCGGTCTGGTCGCGCTCTCGTACGGGATCATCGACGGTGGCGAGCACGGCTTCGGCCGGCCGCTGATCTGGGTGTCGATCATCGGTGGCCTGGCCGTACTGGTCGGGTTCGTGGCCTGGGAGCGCCGAATCGAGTTCCCGTCCCTGGACGTACGGCTGTTCCGGGTACCCAGGTTCGCCGCTCCGGTCGCGGTGATCGGCCTGGTCTTCTTCGCCGCCATGGGCGTGATGTTCTTCAGCGCGTTCTACCTCCAGCTCGTCCGCGGCTACAGCCCGCTGGAGACCGGCCTGCTGATGCTGCCGTTCGCCGCCGCCCAACTGGTCTTCGCACCGCGCAGCGCCACCATGGTCAAGCGGTACGGCGGCAAGGCCGTGGCGGTGACCGGGCTGGCGCTGACCTCGGCGGCGCTGGTGGCGTTCGCCTTCGCCACCGCGACCACCCCGATCTGGGTCATCGGACTGATCTTCTTCGTCCAGGGCGTCGGGATGGCCAACATCATGCCGCCGGCCACTGAGTCGATCATGTCGGCGCTGCCTCGGGAAAAGGCCGGGGTGGGCTCGGCGGTCAGCAACACCGTCCGCCAGGTGGCCGGCGCGCTCGGCGTCGCGGTGCTCGGCTCGGTGCTCTCCGGGGTCTACCGGGACCAGATCGAGCCGGCGGCCCGCGCGCTGCCGGCGCCGGTCCGGGACGCCGCGTCCGAGTCGGTCTCCGGGGCGTACGCGGTGGCGGAGCGGCTCGGCGGCCCGGCCGGCTCGGCGGTGACCAGCGCCGCCAACGACGCCTTCGTCTCGGCGATGCACTGGGCGAGCGGGATCTCGGCGGTGGTCGCCGCCCTCGGCATCCTGGTGGTGCTCCGCTGGCTGCCCGGCCGCACGGCCGAGGAGCAGCTTCTGCCGCCGGAGCCGGTGGCGGATCCCGAACTGGTCGCCGCCTGACCAACAGGGGACAATGGTTAACGTGACCGAAACGATGGATGCTCCGCGGGCGCCAGGACGCCCGCGGAGCATCCGCGCGGACGAGGCGATCCTGGAGGCGGCGCTCGACCTGCTCGCCGAGGGCAGCAGCATCGAGACGCTGTCGATCGAGGCGATCGCCGCGCGGGCCGGCGTGGGCAAGGCGACCATCTACCGGCGCTGGACCGGCAAGGAGGCCCTGCTCCAGGACGCGCTGCGCCGGCTGAAGCCGCCACCGCCGCCACCGCCCGGCCGGTCCGTCCGCGAGGACCTGATCGCGCTGGTCGGCAACACCGGGCACAACCCGGATCCCCGGATGCGGCAGATCATGCCCTGCCTGATGCCCACGATCAGCCGCAGTCCCGAGCAGTACCGGCTCTACCAGGAGCTGGTCGAGCCGCGGCGGCGGATGATCCGCGAGGTGCTGCGCCGGGGGATCGACCTCGGCGAGTTGCGAGCCGACCTCGACGTCGAGCTCACCCTCTCGCTGGTCACCGCCCCGCTGCTGATGCAGCGGCTGCTCCGCGCCCAGCCGGAGCTGGACGAGCGCGACCTGCCGGCGCGGGTCGTCGACGCGGTTATCGCCGGCATCGCCGCCCGCTGAGGTGCCGGTCCGGTCGGCGTCCGTTCGTCGCCCGGCGGGTCCGCCGGGCGAGCCACCCGCTGGACAGCACCGCCCCGGGCGGCGTCGTCAGGATAGTTCGGGCCGGCCGTCCGCCGTGCCCTGGCCGGACGAGGCGCGCAGCCGGTGCAGCCGCAGCGCGAGCTGCACCTCCAGCGCCCGTTCGGGTTTCTGCCACTGCGGCCCCAGTAGCTGCCCGACCCGGTCCAGCCGCTGGGTCACCGTGTTGACGTGCACGTGCAGCACCTCCGCCGCCCGGGCCAGGCTGCCGCCGGCCCCGAAGTACGCCTCCAGGGTCTTCACCAGCGCGGTCCCCCGGCGGGCGTCGTAGTTCACCACCGGGCCGACGGTGTCGACCAGGAACCGGGCCACCTCCCGGTCGCCGCCGGACTCGACCGCGCCCAGCAGCAGCCCGACGAAGCCGAGTTCGGCGCTGCCGGCACCCTCGCCGGCCCGGCCCAGCGCGCGCAGCGCGGTCAGGCAGCGCTCCGCCTCCCGGGCCGCACCGGCCAGCGAGGCAGGTCCGGTCGCCGGCCCGCCCGCTCCGGCGGTGACCGGCCGGCCCAGCGCCCGGGACAGGTCCCGGACCACGGTCCGGGCCGCCGCACCGGCGGCGCCGCCCGGCAACATCAGCACCGCCCGGCCGTCCCGGGCCGCCGCCAGGCCGCCGTGGGCCGAGGCGTACGTGCTGGCCCACGAGGTGACCCGCTGCCGCACCGAGGTACTGCCGGCCATCGCGTCGTCGCCGACCGCGACGAGCACGTGTGGGGCGTCCAGGTCCACGCCGAGCCGGCGGGCCCGGCCGCGCAGCGCGGCGACGTCGAGTACCGGCCGGGCGATCAGGTCGTCGAGCAACTCGCCCCGGACCCGTCCCTCCGCCTCGGCGACCGTCTGCCGGAACAGCAGCAGCAGCGCGGTGACCAGCGCCGCCCGCTCCAGGATCCGCTGGTCGGCGTCGACCAGCTCCTCCTCCGGGCGGGAGACCAGGGCGCCGAGGTTCTCCGTACCGGCGACCACGGCGGCGTACCAGAGGTCGCCCCGGCGCACGCTGCGCCCCTCGGTACGCGACGCCACCACCGCCTCGGAAAGCGCCGCCCGCTCCGGCTCGCCGATCTCGCCGACCCGGGCCAGGGTCCGGCCCTCGGCGTCCAGCGCCAGCAGTGCCCCGCCGAGCACCTCGGTCACCGCCGCCGCCACGTCCTCCACCCCGCCGCCGCGCAGCACCAGCGAGGTCATCCGGTCGTGCGCGGCGGCGGCCCGTTCCACCGACGCGCTGTGCGCCTGGATCGTGGAGTTGGCTGCCGACAGTTCCGCCAGCGCGGCCCGGGTCTCGGCGAGCAGCCGGGCGGTGTCGATCGCCACCGCGGCGTGCGCGGCCAGGGAGAGCAGCAACGACACCTCCTCGCGGGCGAACGGTCGGGCCGACCGGTTGGCGGCGTAGAGCACCCCGATCACCCGGGAGCCGAGCCGCAGCGGCACCCCGAGGATGGCGACCAGGCCCTCCTCGCCCACCCCGGCGTCGATCTCCCCGGTGTGGTGGAACCGGGCGTCCTCCGGATAGTTCGCGGTCGCGTACGGGCTGCCGGTCTGCGCCACCAGCCCGCCGAGTCCGGCGCCCATCGGCAGCCGCAGCCCCTGGAACCGGGCCGAGATCGAACCGTCGGTGACCCGCATGTACGTGTCGCCCCGGTCGTCGTCGACCAGTGTCATGTACGCCACGTCGGTGCCGAGCAGGTGCCGGGCCCGGTGCACGATCGCCCGCAGTACGTCGTCCGAGTCGCGCAGCCCGGCGAGGTCGCTGGCGGTGTCGTACAGGCCGGAGAGTTCCGCCTCGCGGCGCCGCCGCCGTTCCAGCAGGGCGCGTACCCGCAGCGCCACCACCTTGGCCGCCTCCAGCTCGGCGAGCCGTTCGGCGGGTACCCCGGCCGCCCGGGCGGCCACCAGCGGCCCCTCGAACTCGACCGGAGCGGCCTCCCGGGCGAGGAGCTCCAGAAACTCGATCGGCGAGGACACGGGGTTCATTCTGCGGGAGACACCGGGTCAGTTCGCCGTCCAGCCCCCGTCGAGGGGGATCGAGGCGCCGGTGAGGAAGGAGGCGGCGGGGGAGCAGAGGTAGGCGACCAGTTCGGCGACCTCCTCCGGCTCGATCAACCGCTTGATCGCCGCCCGGGCCAGCATGATCCGCTCCACCACCTCGGTCTCGGCGATGCCGTGCGCACTCGCCTGCGCGGCGATCTGCCCCTCGACCAGCGGTGTCCGGACGTACGCCGGGTTGACGCAGTTGGCCGTCACGCCGTGCGCCGCCCCCTCCAGGGCGACCACCTTCGACAGCCCCTCCAGGGCGTGCTTCGCGGAGACGTACGCCGACTTGAACGGCGAGGCGAGCAGCCCGTGTACCGAGGAGATGTTGACGATCCGGCCCCACCGGCGGGCGTACATGTGCGGCAGCGCGCGCCGGACGATCAGGAAGGGTGCCGTCACCATCACCCGGTGCAGGTGGTCGAAGCGTTCCGGCGGAAACTCGTCGACCGGCGCCACGTGTTGTAGCCCGGCGTTGTTGACCACGATGTCCAGCTCGGGATCGATCCGGTCGGCGGCGCCGGGATCGGCGAGGTCCAGCGCGAGCGCCCGACCGCCGATCTCGGCGGCGACCGCCTCGGCCCGGTCGGCGTCCCGGTCCAGCACGGTCACCGTCGCGCCGGCTGCGGCGAGCCGGACGGCGCAGGCCCGGCCGATGCCGCTGGCACCGCCGGTGACCAGGGCGGTCCGCCCGGACAGGTCGAGCCGGACCACCTGCGGAAGGCTCCGATCGGCGCCGGTCGCGCCCGGCGCCCCAGCCTGCTGCTGCCGCCGTCGCGCGGCCTGGTCGTCCCGACCGGGTTCTACCGTCATGGCCGAAAAAGCTACGAGCCAACCGGGCGGCGGCACATGGGCGGCGGCCACATACTCCGGTACCGGCCTATGTGGCGGGCTGCGGCACCCGGACGGCGCCGGCCGGGCCCGGGGTCTGATGATCGGGTACGGGCGTGTCGACGTTTCCGGCTCCGGCCCAGGCCAGTAGGGTGTCGAACACACGTACGTGCTGCGGCACGGGGAGGGGGCGGCGTGCGGGTGCTGGGCGTCGACCCGGGGCTGACCCGGTGCGGGGTCGGCGTGGTCGAGGGCGTGCCCGGCCGGCCGTGCACCCTGGTGGCCTACTACGTCGTCTACACCGACCCGGCCGACGAGCTGCCGCTGCGCCTGCTGCATTTGGACACCGAGCTGACCCGGCTGGTGGCCGAGCACCAGCCGCAGAGTGTGGCGGTGGAACGCGTCTTCAGCCAGCACAACGTGCGGACGGTGATGGGCACCGCGCAGGCCAGCGCGGTGGCGGTACTGGCCGGGGCCCGGGCCGGGCTGCCGGTCCAGACGTACACCCCGAGCGAGGTCAAGGCGGCGGTCACCGGTTCGGGCCAGGCGGACAAGGCGCAGATGATGTCGATGGTCACCCGGCTGCTGCGGCTGGCCGAGCCGCCCCGGCCGGCCGACGCCGCCGACGCGCTGGCGCTGGCGATCTGCCACATCTGGCGCGGCGGCACCCGGGCGCGGATCGCGGAGGCGGCCAGCGCGGCCCGGCAGCGCACGGCGGCCGCCGCGTCCCGGGACGGCGCCCGTCCCGGTGCGCCCCGGCGGGCCGCCCGGCCGGGCGCGAAGCGACAGGGAGGAACGGGATGATCGCGAGTGTCCGGGGCGTGGTCGCCGGGCTGTCCCCGGACGGCGCGGTGATCGAGGTCGGCGGGGTGGGGCTGGCGGTGCAGTGCGCGCCGGGCACCCTGGCCGGGCTGCGGGTCGGCTCGCCCGCCCGGCTCGCCACCAGCCTGGTGGTCCGGGAGGACTCGCTGACCCTCTACGGCTTCGCGGACGACGACGAGAAGCAGCTCTTCGAGTTGCTCCAGACCGCCAGCGGGGTCGGCCCCCGGCTCGCCCAGGCGGTCCTCGCCGTGCACGCCCCCGACGTGGTACGCAAGGCGATCGCGAACGCCGACACCGGGACCCTGACCCGGGTGCCCGGGATCGGTAAGAAGGGGGCCGAGCGGCTGGTGCTGGAGTTGCGCGACCGGATCGGCCCGGTCCCGGTCGGCCCGGACGGCGCGGCGGGGGTGACCGGCGGAGCCTGGCCGGAGCAGGTGCGGCAGGCGCTGGTCGGGCTGGGCTGGACGGCATCCCAGGCCGACCAGGCGGTGGCGGCGGTGGCGGAGACGATCGACGGTGCGGCCCCGCCGGTGCCGGTGCTGTTGAAGCAGGCCATCCGACTGCTGGGCAGGACCCGATGACCGACCCCGAGGGGCTCGTCTCGGCGTACGCGGACGACGCCGAGCGGGACGCCGAGGTCACCGTACGCCCGAAGCGGCTCGCCGACTTCATCGCCCAGCACCGGGTACGTGACCAGCTCGACCTGCTGCTGCGCGGCGCGATGGGCCGGGGCAGCCCGCCGGACCATATTCTGCTCTCCGGCCCGCCTGGCTTGGGTAAGCCGGTCTCGGTCGAGGCCCTGGTGCTGCTCGCCGACGGCACCCGGCGCCGGCTGGGCGACATCGTGCCGGGCGACCGCGTGATCACCCGCACCGGGCGTCCGGCGCTGGTCGAGGCCGTGCACGAGCAGGGGGAACTCGACTGCGTGCGGATCCGGACGACCAGCGGCCGGGAGGTGGTGGCGGCTCCGGACCACCCGTTCTGGACCACGGACGGGTGGATGAAGGCCGGGGACCTGACCGACCGGGACGTGTTGGCGAACGTGTTGCGTCCCGAGCTGGCAGCCGGCGGCACCGAGTCGACCGACGAATTCCGGTTGGCCGGCTACCTGATCGGCGACGGCTGCACGTCCAACCAGGTCACCTTCACCGGAGGCGATCCGGACGTGCTAGCCGACTTCCGGTCGGTGTGCGACCGGCTCGGCCATCCGCACCAAACCCGGCCGAACAGCGCCCGCAGCTCCGTCGTCCGGATGTCGGGGCTGCGGGGTTGGCTCGCCGAGCACGGCCTGCTGGACAAGACGGCGTGGCACAAGCGGGTTCCGCCCTTCGTCTACCAGGGCGACGAGTGGCAGGTCGGCGCCTTCCTCGGGGCGTACTTCGCCTGCGACGGGTCGGTGAGCCGGCGCGGGCGCGACCGGTACGACGTGGTGGTCGAGTTCTACAGCGTCTCGCACGGACTGCTCCAGGACGTGCAGCACCTGCTGCTGCGACTCGGGGTCCAGTCCCGGCTGAAGCTCAAGCGGGGCAGCTACCAGGGGCGGCCGCACGAGTCGTGGCGGCTGAGCGTCACCAGCCAGGACGACGTCGCGCGGTTCGTCGAGCGGATCACCGTGCTCGGCGAGCGTGGCCGGCGGCTGGCGGAGTGGGCGCCCCGTCGGGACCGGTTCGAGGAGAGTCTCGCCGCCGACCGGGTCGCCTCGGTCGAGCCGGCCGGACTCCATCCGTGCCGGTGTCTCACCGTCGCCGACGACCACACCTTCACCGTCAACGATCTGGTCGTGCACAACACCACCCTGGCCAACATCGTCGCCGCCGAGCTGGGCGCGGGGATCCGGGTGACCAGCGGTCCGGCCATCGAGCGCTCCGGTGACCTCGCCGCGATCCTGACCAGCCTGGCCGAGGGCGACGTGCTCTTCATCGACGAGATCCACCGGATCGCCAAGCCGGCCGAGGAACTGCTCTACAGCGCGATGGAGGACTTCCGGGTCGACGTGGTGGTGGGCAAGGGGCCGGGCGCGACCGCGATCCCGCTGGACGTCGAGCCGTTCACCCTGGTCGGCGCGACCACCCGGTCCGGGCTGTTGACCGGCCCGATGCGGGACCGGTTCGGCTTCGTCGCGCACCTCGACTTCTACTCCGCGGACGAGCTGGACGTGCTGCTCCAGCGGTCGGCGCGGATCCTGGGGGTGCCGATCACCGAGGGCGGTTCGGCGGAGATCGCCGGCCGGTCCCGGGGTACGCCCCGGATCGCCAACCGGCTGCTCCGGCGGGTACGCGACTTCGCCGAGGTCCGGGCGGACGGGACGGTGACCCGGGAGACCGCGCGGGCGGCGCTGCGCGTCTACGATGTGGACGAGCTGGGGCTGGACCGGCTGGACCGGGCGGTGTTGATTGCGCTGGTCGACTCGTTCCGGGGCGGCCCGGTCGGGCTGTCGACCCTGGCGGTGGCGGTGGGGGAGCAGCCGGACACCGTCGAGGAGGTCTGCGAGCCCTTCCTGGTCCGGGCCGGTCTGTTGGCCCGTACGCCCCGGGGGCGGGTGGCCACCGAGGCCGCTTGGCGACACTTGGAGCGCAATCCGCCAAATGGTACATTTGGTTCGAGTGGGCCCGCGGTGCCCGACCTCTTCTCCGCGGGGTCCCAGGAGGTGTGATTCGTTCGTGATCTGTGCCGCATTCGGTGTTCTCAGGTGCAGCGACTAGACTCGCCGCGGTTTGTACAGGACGTGAGTTCCTGCCTCCGCTCCGGCATGCGCGTGCCGCGACGAGGCCGATGGGAAGGTCGTAACAGTGCCTTTGGCAGCAGCGAGCGGCGGAGCCGGGAGTTTCATGCCGCTCCTCATGATTGTCCTGCTCTTCGTCGTCATGTACTTCATGATGATCCGGCCGCAGCAGAAGCGGCGCCGCGAGGCCGAGCAGATGCAGTCCTCGATCGGCCCCGGCGACGAGGTGGTCACCATCGGCGGGCTCTACGGCACCGTCACCAGCGTGGACGACGAGACCGTGATGCTCGAGGTGGCGCCCGGCGTGCAGACGCGGTACGCGCGGCCGGCGATCGCCCGGGTCGTCAAGAACGCGGAGCGGGTCGAGTCGGTGCCGGAAGAGGTCGACGCGAAGGAATGAACCTTTTCCAACCTCCCCCTGCGGTCCGGCGGACCGCAGGGTCGGACGAGGTGCGTGAGCGCCGCGCGGTTCAGGTTGAAAAGGTTCAACGACCGACCCCGCCCGACGGGGCAGGTTTGGCATCGAAGATAATAGATCGACGGGCCGGTGGGACCCCCACCGGTGCGGTACGCATGTCGCCGGACTCCGCCGGCCTCCGACCCGCCGCCCACCACTAGCGGCCGAACCGCGCAGGGAGACAGGAAAGCCGTGGCACCACCTCAGGGACAGATGCGACCCGGGCGGCAGCTGGCCGTGCTCGGGTTGATCTTCACCGTCCTCTACCTTCTGGTGTTCTTCGCCGCCGGGGCCAAGGGCAGCTGGATGGACCGGCTTGAGCCGAAGCTCGGCCTGGATCTCGTCGGCGGCACCCGGATGACCCTGGAAGCGGCCACCGAGGCCGGCGAGGCGCCCCCCGCCAGCTCCCTGGAGAGGGCCCGGCAGATCATCCAGGCCCGGGTGGACGGCCGTGGCGTCGCCGAGGCCGAGGTGGTCACCGAGGGCAACCGCAACATCGTGATCTCGGTTCCGGGTCAGAACGCCGACCTCAACGACGTCGGCACCCCGGCCGAGCTGCGGTTCCGCAAGGTGCTCAAGACCGTCGACGGTGGCGGTCCGGTCAACGCCGCGCCGACGGCCAGCCCGGCCCCGTCCGGCAGCCCGACTCCCTCCGGCAGCGCCAGCCCGTCCGGCAGCCCGTCTCCGGCGGTGACCTCGTCGCCGGGTGCCGGCGGTGGACAGGGCGGCGGCGCTCCGGCCCCCACGCCCACGCCGAGCGGCAGTGCCTCGCCGGCACCGAGCGCCTCGGCCAGCGCCGCCCCGGCGGCTCCGGCCGACCAGACCCTGGAGCAGCAGCGCGCGGCGGTGGAGCAGAAGGTCGGCGCCGAGGCATGGGCCGCCGCCACCGCGCTCCAGGCACCGGCGGACTTCAGCGCGGACCCGGCGCTCGCCGAGAAGCTCAAGCCGTTCGCCGACCTGACTCCGCAGGAGATCCGGGTCCTGCCGGCCAGCATCCAGTTCAACGTACCGACCATCACCTGCGAGAAGCTCGACCAGCGGCCGCCCGGCTCGATCAAGGAGTCGAGCGAGCAGGTGGTCGCCTGCGAGAGTGGCCAGCAGAAGAACCTGCTGGACGTCGCCAAGGTGGAGGGGACCGACGTCGAGGACGCCGACGGGGTGCTCGACCAGACCACCAGCCAGTACGTGGTCAGCCTGGACTTCACCGGCGACGGCCAGAGCAAGTGGACCAACCTGACCCGCGAGGCGTACAACAACACCGACAGCCAGTGCGACCAGGCGGCCCTGGGCGACGAGGGCCGGTGCCGGGTGGCGGTGGTGCTGGACAACCAGATCATCTCCTCGCCGGAGATCCAGGGAGTGCTGACCGGTGACTCCCAGATCACCGGCAGCTTCAACAACGCCAGCGCGAACGAGCTGGCCAGCCAGCTCCGCTACGGTGCCCTGCCGCTGACGTTCCAGCCGCAGGAGGCGCAGAACATCACCGCCACGCTCGGCACCGAGCACCTGCGGGCCGGCCTGCTGGCCGCCGGCATCGGCATGCTCCTGGTGATCATCTACGCCTTCTTCTACTACCGGCTGCTCGGCTCGGTGATCTTCCTCAGCCTGATCCTCTCGGCCGTCCTGGTCTTCGGCGCGCTGGTGGTGCTCGGCCGGCAGATCGGCTTCACCCTGACCCTGGCCGGAATCGCCGGTTTCATCGTCTCGCTGGGTGTCGCCGCCGACTCCTTCGTCATCTACTTCGAACGTCTGAAAGACGAGATCCGGGAGGGGCGCAGCCCGCGCAGCGCGGTACCCCGCGCCTGGGCCCGGGCCCGGCGGACGATCATCTCGGCGAACGCCATCTCGATCATGGCCGCCGTGGTGCTCTACCTCGTCTCGGTCGGCACGGTGCAGGGCTTCGCCTTCGCGCTGGGCCTGGCCACCATCCTCGACCTGGTGGTCGTCTTCCTGTTCCGGCATCCGATCATGACGATGTTCGCGCGTACTCCGGCATTCCTGTCGCCGCGGGTCAGCGGGCTGGGCCGGGCGTTGCATACCGGGGACGACGACGAGGCGCCGACGACCGGCAAGACCCGCGTGAAGGAGGCCTGAGATGAGCAGGAGTGGGCTCGCCAGCCGCTTGTACCGCGGTGAGGCCGGTCTCGCGATCGTCCCCCGCCGCAAGCTGTGGTTCAGCATCTGCGGTGGCCTGGTCTTGTTGACCTTGCTGAGCTTCGTGATCCAGGGTTTCACCCTCGGCATCGAGTTCAGGGGCGGCAACGAGTTCCAGGTGCCGACCTCGGTCGGCACCATGCAGCGGGCCGAGGAGGCGGTGCACAACGCGCTCGCCGACGAGTCGACCCCGGACGGGCCGGCCGAGGTGGTCTCCAGCCAGCAGGTCGGCAACGGAGCCAACGCCACCTACCTGTTCCGGACCTCGCCGCTCGAACAGCAGCAGGCCACCGACGTACGGACGGCGGTCGCGCAGGAGCTGGGCATCCCGGTCAACGACATCAGCGACAACCGGGTCAGCGCGGCCTGGGGTGCCCAGATCACCCAGCGGGCGCTGATCGGTCTGGTGATCTTCCTCGTGCTGGTCACCGGCTACCTGGTGCTCCGGTTCGAGCTGCGGATGGCGATCGCGGCGGTCTCCGGTCTCGCCCTCGACCTGCTGCTCACCGCCGGCATCTACTCGGCGGTCGGCTTCGAGGTGACCCCGTCGACCGTCGTCGGCTTCCTCACCATCCTCGGTTTCGCGCTCTACGACACCGTGGTGGTCTTCGACAAGATCCAGGAGAACACCCGGGGCATCACCGGTGGCAGCAGCCAGACGTACCCCGAGGCGGCCAACCTGGCCCTCAACCAGACGCTGATGCGGTCGATCAACACCTCGGTGGTCGCCCTGCTGCCGGTCGGTGGCCTGCTCTTCATCGGTGCCGGACTGCTCGGCGCCGGCACGCTGAAGGACCTCGGCCTGGTGCTCTTCGTCGGTATGGGCGCCGCGTTCTTCTCGTCGATCTTCTTCTCCACGCCGCTGCTGGTGTCGCTGAAGGAGCGGGAGCCGCGGATCCGGCAGCACACCCAGCGGGTGCTGGCCCGCCGGGCCGGTGGTGGCCGGGACGGCTCCGCCACGCGCCGTCCCGCCCGGCAGCCCGGCCAGGCCCGGCCGGCCGCGGAGCGGCCGGCCGACCAGCCGGCCGAGGAGGCTCCGGTGCCGGCGGCCGAGGCGACCGCGCTGGCCGGGTCGGCGCCGAAGGTCGGCTCCCGGCCGTCGGGCAAGCGCTCCGGTGGCGCCCGAGGCGGTCGCTCCGGCGGCAACCGGCCCGGTGGCAAGCGGCGCTGAGCCGGACAAGCGGCACTGAGCCGACAAGCGGCACTGAGCCGGACGAACGGATCGAAAGGCGCCCGACGCGCCGCCCAGGCGGCGGGTCGGGCGCCTTCGCCTGGAGAGGACGCAGTGTGACGGAGACCCCGACCGAGGTACGCGGCGACAGCGGCCCGGTCACCGCGCAGTTGGTGGCCAGCCGGGTACTGGACGTGCCCGACTTCCCGAAACCCGGCATCGTGTTCAAGGACCTGATGCCGTTGTTCGCCGACGGCGCCGCGTTCCGGGCGGTGATCGACGACATCGTCGACCACCACGGGCGGAACTCGTTCGACGTGGTGGTCGGGATCGAGGCGCGCGGCTTCGTGGTGGCCGCCGCGATCGCGTACGCCACCGGAGTCGGGGTGGTGCCGGTGCGCAAGGCCGGCAAGCTGCCCCGGGCCGCGTACGCCGCCTCGTACGCCCTGGAGTACGGCGAGGCCACCCTGGAGGTGCACCAGGACGCGTTCACCGCCGGACACCGGGTCCTGGTGGTCGACGACGTACTCGCCACCGGCGGGACGGCGCAGGCCACCCTGGACCTGGTCGAGCGGGCCGGCGGCACGGTGGCCGGGTTCAGCGTGCTGATGGAGCTGGGCTTTCTGAACGGTCGCGAGCGGCTCGCGCCCCGGTCGGTTCATGCCCTCTTGACCGTTTAACCCCCCGGTGACCGGTCGGCCGCGCCGTACGTCCGGAGGACGGTCACCAGGTTGTCCGGGCGGGTACGATTGCCCTTCGTGGCTGGCCCGGGCGACATGCCCGTGACTGGCGTAGGACCGGCTCGACCGGCTACGGTCGGGTCATTCCCGGCGAAGTGTTGAGGAGGCCGGTGTCTTCCGATGTCGCCCCTCCGGCGGAGGGCATGGTGCATCCCACCAACGAGGCTGATACTCCTGCCGACGTTACGACCAGCGCCGGTGGTGCCCAGTCTCCGGCCGGCGGACCCACTCGTCCTGGTGGGCCCTCCGGGCCCGTGGAGCCGACGGCCGCCGTCGAGCAGGCTCAGACCGGCCCCGGCCGGGCCGGTGGGGTGACGGGACCGCTCGTGGCCCGGCCGGCCGCCGGCAACCAGACCGATGCCGCCGCTCCGGCTGCCGGACCGCTCACCGGTCCCACCGTCGTTCCGGCCGTGCCGGCTGGCGTCGGTGCCACCGTCGGGGCTGGCGCGGCCGCCGAGTTCGCCGGAATGGCGGGCGGGGCTCCGCAGCCGCCCGCGACGAGCTTCGCCCTGGCCAACGCGCCGACCGGGCGCCGGGTCCGGGCCCGGCTGGCCCGGTTCAACGCGCCCTGGCAGACCCCGCAGGTGAGCGAGGTGCTGGAGCCGCTGATCGCGACACACCGCGCGTCGCACCCCAAGGCGGACGCGCGGCTGCTGCAACGCGCCTTCGACATGGCCGCCCGGTGGCACTCCGGGCAGTACCGCAAGTCCGGTGACCCCTACATCACCCACCCGCTGGCGGTCGCCACCATCCTGGCCAACCTCGGGATGGACACCACCACCCTGGTCGCCGCGCTGCTGCACGACACCATCGAGGACACCGACTACGGGCTCGACCAGATGCGCGCCGACTTCGGCGCCGAGGTCGCCCTGCTGGTCGACGGCGTCACCAAGCTGGACAAGGTCAAGCTGGGTGACGCGGCCAAGGCGGAGACGATCCGCAAGATGGTCGTGGCGATGGCCAAGGACCCCCGGGTACTGGTCATCAAGCTCGCCGACCGGTTGCACAACATGCGTACCCTGACCTTCCTGCCTCCTGCCAAGCGGGAGCAGAAGGCCAAGGAGACGCTGGAGATCCTGGCGCCGCTGGCGCACCGGCTCGGTATGAACACCATCAAGTGGGAGCTGGAGGACCTGGCCTTCGCCAACCTCTTCCCCAAGCGCTACGAGGAGATCAACCGGCTGATCGGGGAGCACCAGCCGCAGCGTGAGGCGCTGCTGCGGCAGGTGACCCAGAAGGTGCAGGTCGACCTCCGCTCCGCCAAGATCAAGGCGGAGACCACCGGTCGGCCGAAGCACCTCTACTCGATCTACCAGAAGATGATCGTCCGGGGTCGGGACTTCAACGACATCTACGACCTGGTCGGCGTGCGGATTCTGGTCGACACCGTGCGGGACTGCTACGCGGCCCTCGGTGTGATCCACGCGAACTGGCAGCCCGTACCGGGCCGGTTCAAGGACTACATCGCGATGCCGAAGTTCAACATGTACCAGTCGTTGCACACCACGGTGATCGGGCCTTCCGGCAAGCCGGTGGAGATGCAGATCCGCACGTACGCGATGCACCGTACGGCCGAGTTCGGCATCGCCGCGCACTGGAAGTACAAGGAGAAGAAGGGCGAGACGATCGTCGGCCCGCCGGCCCACATCGACGAGATGACGTGGCTGCGGCAGTTGCTGGACTGGCAGCGCGAGGCGGCCGATCCGAGCGAGTTCCTCGACGCGCTCCGCTTCGACCTGTCCAGCCAGGAGGTCTACGTCTTCACGCCGAAGGGCGACGTGATCCCGCTGCCGACCGCGTCGACGCCGGTGGACTTCGCGTACGCGGTGCACACCGAGGTCGGGCACAAGTGCATCGGTGCGCGGGTGAACGGCAAGCTGGTGCCGCTGGAGTCGACGCTCTCCAACGGCGACGTGATCGAGATCTTCACCTCGAAGTCCGACACCGCCGGCCCGACCCAGGACTGGCTGGGCTTCGTCAAGAGCCCACGGGCCCGGACGAAGATCCGGCAGTACTTCAACAAGGAGCGCCGCGAGGAGGCGATCGAGGCCGGCAAGGACGCGATCGTCAAGGCGATGCGTAAGCAGGGCATGCCGTTGCAGCGGATGCTGACCACGGACAACCTGATGACCATCGCCCGGGACCTGCACCTCGCCGACGTCGCCTCGCTCTACGCCGCGGTCGGCGACAGCCAGGTCTCGGCGCAGTCGGTGGTGCAGAAGTTGATGGCCGGCTACGGCGGTGAGGAGGGGGCCGCCGAGGACCTCGCCGAGACCGCGGTCGCCACCCGCCCGCAGCGCCGGGGCAACAGCAACGACCCGGGCGTGGTGGTCCGGGGGGTCAGCGACGTCTGGATCAAGCTGGCCCGCTGCTGCACTCCGGTGCCGCCGGACACGGTCTTCGGCTTCGTGACCCGCTCCGGCGGGGTGAGCGTGCACCGGGACGACTGCGCGAACGCCGAGGACCTCAGGGCGCAGACCGAGCGCGTCGTCGAGGTGAGCTGGCGGCTGACCTCGGCCTCGACGTTCCTGGTGGCGATCCAGGTCGAGGCACTCGACCGGCACAAGCTGCTCGCCGACGTGACCCGGGTGCTCTCCGACGAGCGGGTCAACATCCTCTCCGCGACCGTGACCACCACCCGGGACCGGGTGGCGGTCAGCCGGTTCAGCTTCGAGATGGCCGACCCCAAGCACCTGGGGCACCTGCTCGCCGCCGTGCGCAAGGTGGACGGCGTCTTCGACGCCTACCGGGTCACCTCGGGCGCCTGAGCCGTCCCGGAGGCCGGTAGGCGGGCCGACGCCGCACGCACCCTCACGAACGACAAGAACGGCGCCGCGCCACCCCTCGACGGGGCGGCGCGGCGCCGTGGTGACTACCGGGCCGGTCTCAGCCGACCGGGGCGCTCATGGTCAGCGACTTGATCAGGACTTCCTTCTTCGGGTGGCCGCCACCGGCCTGCTGTGCGAAGGCGCCGTCGTCACCGGCCGCGCCGACCTGGGCGACCAGGTCCAGACCGCCGGTGACGGTGCCGAGCACGGTGTACGAGGCGGGGAGCTGCGAGTCGCCGTACACGATGAAGAACTGGCTGCCGGTGCTGGCGGGTCCCGCGTTCGCCATCGCGATCACCCCGGCCGGGTACGGCGGCCGCTTGTCCGTCGGCAGGTTCTCCTCGGCGAACCGGTAGGTCGGCCCGCCGGTGCCGTCGGTCTCTTTCCACTTGTCGCCGGTGACGCTCGGGTCGCCGCACTGGAGCACCTGGAGGCCCTGGGTGACCAGCCGGTGGCACTTGGTGTTGTCGAAGAACTTCTTCTCGGCGAGGTGGGTGAAGCTGGCGGCGGTGCAGGGCACGTCGGCAAGGTTGATCTTGGCGGTGATCGGACCGAGGTTGGTGTCGATCGTCATCGTCTGGCTGCCGGTGTTCTTCACCGAGGTCGGCGGCAGCCCGACGTCCTTGGTCGCCGCGTTGCGCTGCTCGGCCGGGATGTCGGTCCAGGCGCAGGTGGCCGCGCCCGCCTCGGTCGAGGCGTCCTTGTCGTCGCCGAGGCTCATCACCAGCCACACCGAGCCGGCGACCACCAACAGCAACGCCACCCCCGCGCCGATGCTGGCCTGCACTTGCCGGCGCTTGCGGGCGGCGGCGGCGCGCTCGGCCATCTCCCGTTCCAGCTTGGCCCGCGCCGCGGCGCGCTGCCGCTCTCTGGTGGACGTCACGGTGGCTCCTCCTGGACTATGTGCAGCGCGGCCGGGTCCGCGGCTGGGCTGGTCTCTGCGGTTCTCAGGACTGTCCGGCGACCGTCGGGCTGGCCGACGGCGCGGTCGGCGTCGGGGTCGCCGCCGACGGTACCGCCGTCGGGTCGGCCGACGCCGGCTCACCGACGGTGAGGCTCTGGATCACCACGTCGGTCTTCGGCTTGATTTTGACGCCGGAACCATTGTCCACGGTTTCCATGGCGCCGATCTTCTTGATCACGTCGAGCCCGCCGCTCACCCGGCCGACGATCGGGTAGTTGGGCTGGCTCGGGCTGAAGTCCTTGAAGAAGATCAGGAACTGGCTGCCGTTGGCGCCGGGCGGGTTGCCGATCATCGCGACGGTGCCGACCGGGTAGAGCGGCGCGGCGGGGGTGGTCGCGGTCGGGCTGGGGGACGGGCTCGCCGACGGGCTGGCGCTGGCCGACGGGTCGGCGGACGGGCTCGGCGCCGGGGCGTCCGGGGTGTTCTCGCTGAAGAACGTGTAGGTCGGGCCGCCCTGGCCGGTACCGCTCGGGTCGCCGCAGCGCAGCGCTCCCTCGCTGGTCAGTTCGTGGCACTTGGTGTTGTCGAAGAACGACTTCCCGGCCAGGTGGCTGAAGCTGGCCGCCGCACACGGTGCATTCGCCAGGTCCAGTTCGACGGTGACCGGGGCGCCCTGGTCCGTGGTGATCGTCATCGGCCGGGTGCCGGTGGTGGGCAGGTCCCGGGTGGGCGGGGTGCCGACGTCCTTCAGGTTCGTGTTCGCCTGGGCGTCCTGGGCGGTCCAGGCGCACGTCTCGGGGGCGGCGGCGTCGTCGGCCGGGTCACGGTCGAAACCGCCGAGCGCCCAGAACGAGCCCAGCACGATCAGCAGCAGCGCGACGGCGGAGCCGATACCGGCCCGGATCTGTCGCTTGCGCCGGGCGGCGGCCGCCCGGCGGGCCATCTGCCGGTCGAGCTTGGCCCGCGCGAGTTTGCGCTGCCGGTCTCTGCTGGAAGCCACCCGCGCTCCCCTTTCCATGTGCCCTGGTCGTCGTCTTACCTGAGGTCGCCGTGCCGGCGGTCGTCCTGGCCACGGCACGATCCGCCGCCCCGGCGTCAAGTGCGCCACGCCACACGCCCGCCAGAGTGTACGGGTAACCGCTGGGAAAGTGTTGTACGAGGTCACCCCGAAACCATCGGAGATTATCACTGTGTCCCCTGATGGCTGCCGGGGCAGGTGTGTATGGGCGGTCGCCCGCGCGGGCCGCCCCGATATGGTGGGGTCGAAACTGACATTGAGACCTGAGGGCCAAACCGCTACTGAGACCGTCGGAGGGGAGGAGCGGACGTGCTCGTCGCCGGCTTCCCCGCGGACGCCTTCGGCACCAACTGCTATGTGGTGGCCACCGCGCCCGGGGAACAGTGTGTCGTCGTCGACCCCGGCGTCGGGGTGCTGGACCGGCTCGATGATCTGCTGGCCGAGCATCGGCTGCGGCCGGCCGCCGTGCTGCTGACCCACGGTCATCTCGACCACACCTTCTCGGTCGCGCCCGTCTGCGGCGCCCGGGGCATTCCGGCGTACGTGCATCCGGGCGACCGCGAGCTGCTCGCCGACCCGGCCAAGGCGCTCTCGATGGACCTCGCCCAGCTCTTCGGCGGCCGGCTGCCGTACGCCGAGCCGGAGGAGGTGGCCGAGCTGACCGACGGGGCGACCCTGGCACTGGCCGGGTTGGAGATCACCGTCGACCACGCGCCGGGCCATACCGGCGGGTCGGTGCTGTTCCGGCTTCCGGGCGCGGGCCCGGCTGTCCGGTCCGACCTGCCCCTTCCACCCGGGGTGGACTGGGCGGCGGAGCAGATCTGCCTGGCGGGCGACGTGCTCTTCGCCGGGTCGATCGGCCGCACCGACCTGCCGGGCGGCAGCCTGCCGACCATGGTGCGGAGCCTGCGGGAGAAGATCCTCCCGCTCGCCGACGACACCGTCGTGCTGCCCGGCCACGGCCCCGCGACCAGCATCGGCCGCGAGCGGGCGAGCAACCCGTACCTGATCGAGGTCGCCGACCTCGACGGGCCGCGGGTCGCGCCCACCCGGGGCTGGTAATCCCCGCTCGCGCGTTGGCGCGAGACCCGACAGGAGCATTATGAGCAAGCCAACACCGATCTCCGGCTTCCCGGAGTGGACCCCGCCGCAGCGGATGATCGAGCAGTACGTGCTGGAGCGGATCCGCCGCACCTTCGAGCTGTACGGCTTCGCGCCGCTGGAGACCCGCGCCGTCGAGCCGCTGGAGCAACTCCTGCGCAAGGGTGAGACCTCCAAGGAGGTCTACCTGATCAGCCGACTCCAGGAGGAGGGGCCGGCGGGGGCCGGCGAGGGCACCCTCGGGCTGCACTTCGACCTGACGGTGCCGTTCGCCCGGTACGTGCTGGAGAACGCCGGCCGGCTCCAGTTTCCGTTCCGGCGCTACCAGATCCAGAAGGTGTGGCGGGGGGAGCGCCCGCAGGAGGGGCGCTACCGGGAGTTCCTCCAGGCCGACATCGACATCGTGGACCGGGACACCCTGCCGCCGCACCACGAGGCCGAGATTCCGCTGGTGATCGGCGACGCGCTCGGCGGCCTACCGATCGGTGGCACCGACGGGCGGCTGCCGATCACAATCCAGGTGAACAACCGCAAGATCCTGGAGGGCTTCTACCGGGGGGTCGGGCTGGCCGACCCGCTGGCGGCACTGCGCGTGCTGGACCGGCTGGACCGGATCGGGCCGGACCGGGTGGCGGCGCTGCTGGCCGAGACCGCCGGGGCGACGGAGGCACAGGCCAAGGCGTGCCTGGCGCTGGCCGAGATCGCCACACCGGATCCGTCCTTCGCCGACGCGGTGCGCGGGCTCGGGGTGACCGACCCGATGCTGGACGAGGGGCTGGCCGAGCTGGTCGCGGTGATGGAGAACGCGGTCGCGCACGCGCCCGGGCTCTGCGTGGCCGACCTGCGCATCGCCCGGGGCCTGGACTACTACACCGGTACGGTCTACGAGACCCAGTTGCGCGGGTACGAACGCTTCGGCTCGGTCAGCTCCGGCGGCCGGTACGACAACCTCGCCAGCGACGCCAACGCCCGGTTCCCGGGAGTGGGCATCTCGATCGGGGTCACCCGGCTGCTCGGGCTGCTCTTCGGCGCGGAGGCGTTGACGATCTCCCGCAGCGTGCCGACCTGCGTGCTGGTGGCGCTGGCGGCCGAGGAACGCCGGCCGGAGAGCAACCGGATCGCCGACGCGCTGCGCCGCCGGGGCATCCCGACCGAGGTGTCGCCGTCGGCGGCGAAGTTCGGCAAGCAGATCCGGTACGCCGAGCGGCGCGGCATCCCGTACGTCTGGTTCCCGGGCGCGGACGGGGTCGGCGACGAGGTGAAGGACATCCGCTCCGGCGACCAGGTGGCGGCGGCGTCGGACGTCTGGCAGCCGCCGGCGGCGGACCTCTGGCCGACGGTGGGCTGATCTTGCCTGACCGGGGGTGACGGCCGTAACCTACGCGAACGTAACTTACGCCAGCGTAGGGAGAGCCCGTGACCGTCACCCCCACCGCACCGCTCAGCCAGACCGCCCTGCTGATCGAGTTGGAGCCGGTCGTCGCGGACAATCTCGACCGGCACCTCCGGGTGGCCAAGGAGTGGTTCCCGCACGAGTACGTGCCGTGGGGTGAGGGGCGGACCTTCGACGGGATCCTCGACGGCGAGGCGTGGGCGCCCGGGGACAGCACGGTGCCCGAGGTGGCCCGGACCGCGCTGGTGGTCAACCTGCTGACCGAGGACAACCTGCCGTCGTACCACCACCAGATCGCGACGCTCTTCGGTCGGGACGGCGCCTGGGGGACCTGGGTGCACCGGTGGACCGCCGAGGAGGGGCGGCACGGCACGGCGATCCGGGACTACCTCACGGTGACCCGGGCGGTCGACCCGGTGGCGCTGGAGCGGGCCCGGATGACACACATGTCCGCCGGCTACGACAACCCGCACGACGACGAGGTGCTGCACTCGCTGGCGTACGTCTCGTTCCAGGAACTCGCCACCCGGATCTCGCACCGCAACACCGGCCGGGTCACCGGCGACCCGCGCTGCGAACAACTGCTCACCCGGATCGCCGCGGACGAGAACCTGCACATGGTCTTCTACCGCAACCTGCTCGGCGCCGCCTTCGAACTGGCACCGGGCCAGGCGATGCGGGCGGTCGCCGACGTGGTGGCCGACTTCCAGATGCCCGGCAACGGCATCGAGGGCTTCGCCCGCAAGTCGGTGGCGATGGCCATGGCCGGGATCTACGACCTGCGCCAGCACCGCGACGACGTGCTGCTGCCGGTGCTGCGGCAGTGGGACGTCTGGAACGTCACCGGCCTGGACTCCGACGGCGAGGCCGCCCGCGAGCAGTTGGCGGCGCAGCTCGACGGGCTGGACCGGGCGGCGGCCCGGTTCGAGGAGAAGCGGGACGCCCGACTGGCCCGGCGGGCCGGGGCCTGACAGACCCATACCGGGCCCACACCGGGAAGGGGGCGGCCCGGTCCCGGGAGCACCCACTCCGGAACCGGGCCGGGTCGGAGCCGGTCGACCGCGGGGAACCATCCCCAGCGCCCGACCTGCCCGTCGTGGTCATTCCGTGCGGAGCCCGGACCGGCCGGAGCACCCGAGTCATTCCGTGCCGAGCCCGATCGGCCGGAGCAACCGAGTCATTCGGTGCGGAGCCCGGTCGGCCGGAGCAACCGCCACAGCACCGGCAGGCTCGCCCCCGTCACCAGCAGGACGACGCCGGCCGCGATCCCGGACATGGTGCCGATGCTGGGCCAGTCGAGGCGTACGGGCTGGCTGACCAGGGTCAGCAGGATGCCGCCGAGCGCCGTACCCAGCACGATCGCCAGGGCCAGGCCGAGCAGCACCGGTACGGCGGTCTGCCAGAGCACCGAGGCGCTCAGCGTGCCGCGCCGGGTGCCGAACGCCACCAGTACGGCGAGCGACCGGCGCCGTTCCCGCAACTGCTCCAGGATGCCGACCAGCAGGCTGGCGCCGAGCAGCAGCAGGGTGGCGACCACCCCGACGTAGAGCCCGCGGCGGATCTGGCCGAACCGGGTGACCTCCTCGGTGGCACGCAGCGTCTGCACCTGGGCCGCCGGACCGAATCCGGCCGCCACGTTGCGGACCAGTTCGATGGTGTCGGGGTTGGCCAGGTCCATGCCGAGGTAGACCCTGCCGCCGAGCCCGCGCAGCGTGGTCGGGTCGAGCGCACCCGGGGTGGCGAGCAGGCCGGTGAACTGGTTGCCGGCCGGGTCGGTGCGGCCCGGTACGGTCCGCAGACCGGTCGGGACGGTCCACCGGGTGGTGTTCTCCGGGTTCCGGAAGCCGATCTCCACCTCCTGCCCGGGTGCCGGCGGGTTCGCCTGCTCCGGTGACTGCTCGTCGACGATCCGGAACATGTCGCCGTCCACGCAGCGGTCCGGGCTGGCGAGTTCGCGTAGCGCCGCACAGTCGGCGATCCGCAGCAGGGTCGCGGGCCGCTCGCCGTACTCGTCGGGCGCCGAACCGACCGGCGACACGGTGGTGTCGAGGACGCCGACCGCCCCGTCGACCCCCGGTACGGTCCGGAACCGCTCGGCCAGCGAGCCGGCGTCGGCTCCGCCGAGCCCGCCGCGGATCAGCACCATCGTCTGGGCCCGGCTGACGTCCTGGCCGGTGGCCCGGACGTAGCCGTGCTGGACACCGGCGAAGAGCATCTGCAGGGCGATCGCGCCGGCCACCGCGACCGCGACCCCACTCACCATCCGGGCCGAGGACTCGCTGTCGAGCTGCAGCCGGCGGATGGCGAGCTGCCACGAGACGCTGCCGCCGCGCAGCCGGCGGACCACGGCCTCGACCAGCCAGGGCAGCAGCGCGGCGACCCCGACCAGCAGCAGCACCACTCCGGTGATCACCTGCGCCTGGTTGACCGGGCCACCGGTCTGGTCGATCCCGCCGCGCAGCGGGGCGAGCAGCACGACGCCGACGATCGGCAGGGTCAACCGCCACCAGAGCCGGCGTCGGCGGTTGGCGGACCGGCGTACCACGCCGAGCGGTTCGACGACGACCCGGCGCAGCGCGAGCTGGGCGACCGCTACGGCGACCGCCGGCACCGCCAGCACGATCAGTACGGCGAGCGCCGGGCTGGGCCGGACGTCCCCGGCGAAGACGCTGATCCCCTCCAGCGTGACCCGTTCGACGAGTTGCCGGCCGAGCAGGAAGAAGGCCGCACCGCCGAGCAGACCGAAGAGCGCGCCGACCAGTGCCTCGCCGGCCGCGACCCGGCGGGTCGTCACCGCGTCCGCGCCGACCAGCCGAAGTGCGGCGAGGCGGCGGTCCCGGGCCTCGCCGCCGAAGCGTACGGCGGCGGCGATGAAGACCGCGATCGGCAGCAGCAGCACCACGAAGATGATCAGGACGAGCAGCATCAGCACGGGGTCCAGCCCCTCGGCACTGGACTCGGCACCGAAGTGGTCGATCCGCAGCGTGCCGCCGCCTGGCCGGAGCTGGTCCGTACCGAGGTAGTAGGCGTACTCGTTGGGGCCGGAGAGGCCCTGGTCGGCGATGGTGCCGACGACCGGATGGTCGAGCCGGGGCCGGAGCAGTGCCCCGTCCGGCGAGTCGAGCAGCCGGGCCAGCGCGGGGGAGACCACCAGCTCACCGGGGCCGGGCAGCCGGGTCAGCCCCGGGGGTACCGGCGGATGCGCGCCGTCCGGCTGGAGCAGCCGGCCCCGGATCGCCTCGTCCCGGTAGACGGTGTCGGCCGCCGTGACCAGCAGGGTCCGGTCGCCGGGCGGCGGCTGGTCGACCCCGATGAACTGGTCGTCGCGGGCGGCGGTCCGCTCCGAGCGGGCGTCCAGCATGGTGGAGACGGAGGTACTGGTCAGCAGCAGCGCCACCCCGAGGCCCACCCCGAGGGCGGTCATCAGGGTCCGGAGCAGTCCGTTGCGGCCACCGGCGAAGACCAGCCGGGCACCGAGGGCCAGGTCGGCCGCCCACCCGGTGGCGCGAGGCCGGCTCACCGGTCCGCCAGCACGGTCTCGCGGGTGCGGCCGTCCCGCACCACGACCTCCCGATCGGCGTACGCGGCGACCCGCGGCTCGTGCGTGACCAGTACGACGGCGGCGCCGGCCTCCCGGGCCGTCCCGGTGAGCAGCCGCATCACCTGCTCGCCGTTGAGCGAGTCCAACGCACCGGTCGGCTCGTCGGCGAAGACCACCCGGGGGGCGGTGACCAGGGCCCGGGCCACCGCGACCCGCTGCCCCTGCCCGCCGGATACCTCGCCGGGGCGCTGCCCCGCCACGTCGGTGACCTCGAGGCGGGCCAGCCACTCCGCCGCCCGGCGCTCGGCCTCGCGGCGGCGTACCCCGGACAGCCGCAGCGGCAGCGCGACGTTCTCCAGGCAGGTCAGTTCGGGCACCAGTTGGCCGAACTGGAACACGAAGCCGAACTCGCTGCGGCGCAGGGCGCTGCGCTCGGCGTCCGACATGGCGGAGAGTTCCCGGTCGCGGTAGCGCACCGCACCGGCGTCCGGCCGGACGATCCCGGCCAGGCAGTGCAGCAGGGTCGACTTGCCCGAGCCGGAGGGACCCATCACGGCCACCACCTCACCGGCCCGGATCGCCAGGCTCGCCCCGTCGAGCGCCGGAGTCGTCCCGTACGCCTTGTGCAGCGCGACCGCCGCCAGCAGCGGCTGTTCCCCGGTGCTCACGCCGGCACCTCGCGTCCGGTCGGTCCGCCGGGCTGCGCGGCTGCCTCGGGCTGCGGCGCCTGCGCTGCCGCTGCGTCGGCCTGCGGCGCCGCTGGTTCGGTCTGCGGTGCCGCTGCGTCGGTCCGCGCCGCCGGTGTGCTGGCGGAGAGCGTGGTGGCGAGCTGGTCCAGGCGGGCGGCGGTCAGCTCCAGCCACCGCAGGTCGGCCTCCAGGTGGAAGAGCGCGAAGTCGCAGATGAGCTGGTCGGCGAGGTCACCGTCGGCCTTGCGCCGGGTCAGGGTACGCATCAGCCGCAGATGTTCGGCGCGCTGCACGTCCAGGATGTCCGCGGCATCCCGACCGGTGAGCAGTCCGAGCACCACCTTGGCGTAGAGGGTGTTCTGCAGGTAGGCGTCGGGCTTCTCCGGTTGGGCCAGCCAGCGGCGCACGTCGGTGACCCCGGCCGCGGTGATGGCGTAGCGCTTGCGCTCCGGGCCGGCGCCGGGCTCCACCCCGTCGACGGAGACCAGACCGCTCTTCAGCAGCCGGGCCAGCGTCGAGTAGACCTGCCCGTAGTGCAGCGGGCGGCCCTGGCCGAACCGTTCGTCGTAGACCCGTTTCAGCTCGTAACCGTGCCGGGGGCTGGCCTCGAGGAGGCCCAGGAAAGTCTGTCCGATCGACATGCGGAGGACTGTACACCACGCGTATACACCTAATGTATAGCCGGGGTGCGTACCGGTTCCGTGACTCCGATGATCGATCTGCGTTGTGAGGGTTCGTTAACACGACAGACATCGATGCACTCAGATTCATGAAATCCTTCATTCCTACGGTTCGTGGCACTACGCAGCAGTCCTCGGTGAAAGGGGAGGCGGATGCCACGAGGCGTACGGGAACGGCTGGTCATGCTGGCCGCGGCGGCGATGGTGCTGGCCGTGGGCGGATGTGCCGAAGATCCGACGACGGCGTCGGGTGCTGGCAGTGGAAGCACCATCAAGGTCGGCATCCTGCACTCGTTGAGCGGCACCATGGCGATCAGCGAGGTGACCGTACGGGATGCCGAACTGCTCGCCATCGAGGAGATCAACGCGGCCGGCGGGGTACTCGGCAAGAAGATCGAGCCCGTCGTCGAGGACGGCGCCTCGGACTGGCCGACCTTCGCCGAGAAGGCGCAGAAACTCATCTCCGCCGACCGCGTCGCCACCGTCTTCGGCGGCTGGACCTCGGCCAGCCGCAAGGCGATGCTGCCGGTCTTCGAGCGCAACAAGGCGCTGCTCTGGTATCCGGTCCAGTACGAGGGGCTGGAGAGTTCGCCGTACATCTTCTACACCGGGGCGACCACCAACCAGCAGATCGTGCCCGGCCTGGACTACCTGAAGGAGCAGGGCAAGAAGAGCATCTTCCTGGTCGGCAGCGACTATGTCTTCCCGCGTACCGCAAACAAGATCATCAAGGCGTACGCGGCGGCGAACGGGATGACCGTGCTCGGCGAGGAGTACACCCCGCTCGGGCACACCGAGTACAGCACGGTGGTGAACAAGCTCCAGCAGGCCGAGCCGGACGCGGTTTTCAACACCCTGAACGGGGACAGCAACGTCGCCTTCTTCAAGCAGTTGCGCAGCAGCGGCATAACCGCCGAGGCGATGCCGACCGTCTCGGTCAGCGTCGCCGAGGAGGAGGTCGTCGGCATCGGTCCGGAGAACGTGGCCGGGCACCTGGTCGCCTGGAACTACTACCAGACCACCGCCGGGGCCCGGAACGACACCTTCGTGGCGGCGTTCAAGGCCAAGTACGGTGCCGCCAAGGTCACGTCCGACCCGATGGAGGCCGGCTACAACGCCGTCTACCTCTGGGCGGAGGCCGTCAAGAAGGCCGGAAGCGTGGACGTCGAGGCGGTGAAGAAGGCATCGGCCGGCATCGCGCTGGAGACCCCCGAGGGGACCGTCACCATCGACGGCGAGAACCAGCACGTCTTCAAGACCGCCCGGATCGGACTGGTGCAGCCGGACGGCCAGATCAAGGAGGTCTGGAACTCCGGTCAGCCGATCAAGCCCGACCCCTACCTGAAGGGCTACCCGTGGGCCGCGGGGCTCTCCTGAGCAGCGGGCACCGACCGCGATCGACCACCGGGCACCGGTCCGGCCGACGGCCGACCACCGGGCACCGGTCCGGCCGACGACCGACCACCGGGCACCGGCCCGGCTGACGACCGACTGACGGCTGCGAACCGGGACGGAGGCGCCGGCGCCATGGCGACACTCAACCAACTGGTGATCGGGGCGAGCATCGGAGCGGTGCTGCTCCTGATCGCCCTCGGTCTGACCTTCACGTTCGGCCAGATGGGCGTGATCAACATGGCCCACGGCGAGTTCATCATGGCCGGCGCGTACACCGCGTACCTGCTGCAACCGCTGGTCGGTACCCAGTCGGTGCTGGTCGCCCTGCCGGTGGCGTTCGCCGTCGCCGGGGTGATGGGGCTGATCCTCGAACGGCTGGCCATCCGGCACTTCTACGGAAGGCCGCTGGACACCCTGCTGCTCACCTGGGGGATCAGCCTCATCCTGCAACAGGTCGCCCGGGACATCTTCGGCGCGCCGAACGTGCAGGTACGCGCCCCGGGCTGGCTCACCGGCGGGCTCGACCTCGGTGGCGTGCGGCTGCCGTACAACCGGGTCTTCATCATGGTGCTCGCGGTCGGCTGCGTGCTGGCGATCTGGCTCTACCTGACCCGGCTGCGGCACGGCCGGCGGATGCGCGCGGTGATGCAGAACCGGCAGCTCGCCGCGGTCAGCGGGGTGGCCACCGAACGGGTCGACCAGCTCACCTTCTTCATCGGCTCCGGCCTGGCCGGGGTGGCCGGGGTGGCGCTCACCCTGATCGGCCCGGTCGGGCCCACCCTGGGCACCAACTACATCGTGGACGCGTTCCTGGTGGTCGTCGCCGGCGGCCTCGGGCAGCTCCGGGGCGCGGTCATCGCCGCCTTCGCCCTCGGCATCCTGAACAGCTTCGTCGAATTCTGGGTCGACAACGGGGCCAGCTTCGCCAAGGTGGTGGTGTTTGCCGTGATCATCGCATTCCTCCAGCTCCGCCCGCAGGGGATGTTCGTCGTCCGTACCCGGGCACTGTCGTGAGCGGGACCGCCGCGACCGCGCCCGCCGCTCCGGTCCGGCGGCGGCTGGCCGGTCCGGCGCTCTTCGTCGCGGTCGGCCTGCTACTGGTACTGGTCGCCCCGGCGGTACTGTCGCCGTTCCGGCTGGACCTGCTCGGCAAGTACCTCTGTTACGCCATCGTCGCGGTCGGGATCGGTCTGGCCTGGGGCCGGGGCGGCATGCTTACCCTCGGCCAGGGCGTCTTCTTCGGCCTCGGCGGCTACGCCATGGGCATGCACCTGAAGCTGCGCGAGGCCGGCCCCGGCGGGCTGCCGGACTTCATGGTCTGGAGCGGGGTGGAGAGCCTGCCGGCGCTCTGGCGGCCGTTCGCCAACCCGGTCTTCGCGCTCGCCATGGTGGTGGTGCTGCCGGTCACCGTCGCGGTCCTGCTCGGCCTGCTGGTCTTCCGGCAGCGGGTCCGGGGCGCCTACTTCGCCGTGCTCTCCCAGGCGCTGGCCGCCGCGTTCGTGATCCTGCTGGTCGGCCAGCAGGGGCTGACCGGCGGCACGAACGGGCTGACCAACTTTCAGATGTTCTACGGCCTCGACCTCTACCAGCCGGGCGACAAGCGGATCCTCTACCTGGTCGTGGTGGCCGTGCTCGGGGCGATGTTCCTGCTCGCCTGGCAGCTCTCGCGCAGCCGCTTCGGGCAACTGCTGGTCGCGGTCCGGGACGGCGAGGACCGGGTGCGCTTCCTCGGCTACGAACCGGCCGTGGTGAAGACCATCGCGTTCGCCGTCTCCGCCGGGATGGCCGGGATCGCCGGTGCGCTCTTCGTGCCGATGGTCGGCCTGCTCAGCCCGGCCAACCTGGGCGTCGTCGCCTCGCTCGAACTGTTGATCGGGGTGGCGATCGGCGGCCGGTTCTCGCTGGCCGGCGCGGTCGGCGGCGCCCTGCTGGTCAACTACGCGAAGACCATCTTCAGCGAGGAGTCGGCGGACAACTGGATCTACCTCCAGGGCGCGATGTTCGTGGTGGTGATGCTCTGGGCGCCGCGCGGGCTCGCCGGGCTCACCGCGGACGTCCGGGCCGCCGTGCGGCACCGGCGCCGCCGTCCACCCCGGGCCGTGACGGTCCCGGTCGGCTCGGGTACGGCGGCGGCGAACGGCTCCGGCCACGTCGATCCGGCGGAGCTGGTCGGGCGCCCGGCGGCCGGGGTACCGGCGGTGGTCGCCAACCGGGGGGAGGAGCCGGCATGACCGAGCTGTTGCAGGTGCGCGGGCTGAACGTGGTCTTCTCCGGGTTCCGGGCCATTACCGACCTCGATCTCACCGTCAGCGCCGGCGAACTGCGCTTCCTGATCGGGCCGAACGGGGCCGGCAAGACCACGCTGATCGACGTGATCACCGGGCTGACCAGACCGGCCTCCGGCTCCGTACGCTTCGCCGGTGCCGAGCTGCTGGGGCGGCGGGAGCACCAGGTCGTCCGGCTCGGCATCGGCCGTACCTTCCAGACGTCGGTCGTCTTCGAGCAGTTGACCGTACTGGAGAACCTGGATCTGGCGGCGACGTTCCGGCGACCGCTCGGCACCCTGCTGCGGCGCCGCCGGGGCATCGCCGACCAGGTGGCGGAGGCGCTGGAGACCACCGGGCTGGCCGAGTTGGCGGACCGGCCGGCGGGAGTGCTCTCGCACGGGCAGCGGCAGTGGCTGGAGATCGGCATGCTGCTCGCCCAGCGGCCCAGCCTGCTGCTGCTGGACGAGCCGGTGGCTGGGATGAGCCGGGACGAGCGGGCCCGGACCGGCGAGCTGCTCCGGCAGGTGGCGCGGGAGCACACGGTGATCGTGGTGGAACACGACATGGACTTCCTGCGCCGGTTCGCCAGCACCGTCACGGTGCTGCACGAGGGCAGGCTGCTCTGCGAGGGGACGGTGGCCCAGGTGCAGGCCAACCCCCGGGTGCAGGAGGTGTATCTCGGCCGGACCCGCGAGGAAAGTGCCGACCTGGTCAAGGAGGCGTCGTAAATGCTGACCGTGCAGGGCCTGGACGTGGCGTACGGGCGGGCGCAGGTGCTCTTCGGGGTGGATCTGGAAGCGCCGGCCGGCTCCCTGGTCTGCGTGATGGGGCGCAACGGGGTGGGCAAGACGACCCTACTCAAGGCGATCATGGGCGTACTGCCGGTCCGGACCGGCCGGGTGCGCTTCGCCGGGGAGGACATCACCGGGCTGAAGACCCACGAACGGGTACGCCGGGGGCTCGGTTACGTGCCGCCCGGCCACGAGACCTTTCCGCAGCTCACCGTCGCGGAGAACCTCCAGGTGGCGGCGGAGGCGGCCGGCCGGGTCAGCCAGGGTGCGGTGGACGAGGCCCTCGACCTGTTCCCGGCGCTGCCCGGGTTGCGCAAGCGCCGGGCCGGCTTCCTCTCCGGCGGGCAACAGCAGCAACTCGCCATCGCCCGTGCGTTGGTCAGCCGGCCGAAAATGCTGTTGCTGGACGAGCCGACCGAGGGCATCCAGCCGTCGATCATCCTGGAGATCGAGGAGGCGGTCCAGCGGCTGCACACTGAACTCGGGCTCGCCATTCTGCTCGTCGAGCAGTATCTGGACCTGGCACTGCGGCTCGCCGACCGGTTTGTGATCCTGGACGCCGGCGAGGTGGTCCGGGCCGGCGACCGGGACGACCTACGCGACCCGTCGGTGCGCTCACTGCTCTCGGTCTAGGGATCTGGCACGGTCCGGAATCGGGTACCCCGGATCCCGCGGATTCCCGGTCGGCTCGTCCACGGCATGCCGCCGTGTCGGGTATGCCGCCCGTGTCGGGCATGCCGCTCCTTTCGCGGGATCCGGCCGGCGTGCCCACCCGACTAACATGCTGTAAACGATCGTCGATGCGCTGACGTCGCCCGATCATTTCTCCGTCGTTCATTCCCATCGATTCGCCCGTCGATTCCGCTGACCTGAGCTGGCGCCGGCCGAGCCTCCACGAGGGATCCTCACAATCGTGTACCTGCCTCCTCTGTCCATCGTTTCGCTGGCTGTCGCCGCGGCCGAGGGGCGGCATCCCGGGACGGCGAGCCGCCGATGACCGACGGGGCGGGCCGGCGTACGCCGGAGCGGTCCGCCCGCCGTAGCGCCGACGAACCGGCCTGGACCGGCCTGCCGCTCTGGATCTGGGGCCCGCCCGGCCGGCGACCGCGACCGCTGCCGGCGCGACCCGGGCCGTACCAGCCGGTGCCGGCCTGGGTCACCGCGCTGGTCGGCTTCACCGACGACCGGACCGGACGCCCCCGGGCACTGGTCACCAGCTACGCCGGGGCCCGGGTGGTGCTCGACCTGCCCGACGGTGGATTGGTCGGCGCGGTGGACGAGCGGGCCCACGCGCGGGCGTCCGCGACCGCCCGGATCAACGGCGAGCAGTTGGTCGTCTCCGGCGCCGGGGCCGGCTACCTCCAGGTGAGCGACCTCGACACCGGCCGGTCCCGCTGGCGGCAGTGGTGCGGCGACGTGCGCTCCCTGGCCACCGTCACACTGGCCGGCCGCCCCTTCGCGGTGCTGACCGGCGGATCGCCGCACCTGGAGGTCTGGTCGCTCGGCGCCGACCGGGGTGCCCGGCTGCGCACTCTGCGGACCGGGAGCGAGCGGATCAGCGTGCTGGCCGCGACCGAGGCGGGCCAGGCCGCCGTGTTGGCGGTCGGCACCAGCGCCGGTCGGGTGTGGCTGTGGCGGCTGGAGTCGACTCCGGCCGGCGGCGAAGACGTCCGGGTCGAGTCGCTCGGCGAGTACGGCTTCGAGGTCTCCGGACTGGTGACCGTGCTGGGGTTCGCGGACTGGCACGGCCGGCCGATCCTGCTCGGTGCCGCCGGGCGGGTGGCCCGGGCCTGGGACCTGCGCGCCGGGCGACCTCTCGGGCCGGCGTTCGCCGGACACACCGGCCAGGTCAACTCCGTGCTGGCCGGCCGGCTCGGCGAGCGTACGGTGCTGTGGAGCGGCGACGACGCGACCGTACGGGCCTGGCTGCCGGAGAGCGGCCGGCAACTGGGCGAGGCGTTCCGCTACCCGTACGAGGCGGCGCCGACCCGGACGATCGCGGTCGAGATCGGCGGGCGGTCGACGCTGGTCACCGGGGACGGTGCGGGCCTGGTCTGGGTGTGGGACCCGGAGCGGCCGTACCCGTTCCGGCGCGACCCGCCGTCGGGCGATCGGGACGGCGTTGCGCCGGAGCCACCGGCCGTTTCCGGGCATCGCCTGGCGGTCGGCGGGCCGGCGGGGCGGCCGGTGCTGCTCGCGGCGTTGTCCGGGTACCGGGTCCGGGGATTCGAGCCCGTGACCGGGGCCGAGGTCGGGTTGCCGCTCGACCGGGTCCCGGACGGGGCAGTGCTGGTGCCGGGCGAGCACCCGGTGCTGGCCGAAATCGGGCCGGACGGGGTCGCGCTCTGGGACCCGGGCACCGGGGACCCGATCGGCGCGGTGCCGTTCGGCCGGAACCACGCGCGCCGCCCGGGGCCGGAATCGCGGGACGCGGCGGGTGCGGCCGGCGGTTACCCATCCGGGCCGCTCGCCACGGGACTACTGGACGACCGCCGGGTGCTGCTGGTGGCGGACGGCGCCGCGCTGTTCCGGGCCGACATCCCGACCGGCCGGCTGGACGGCGTGGCGACCGGGCACTCCGCCCGGATCCGGGGGGTGGCGATCGGCGAGCTGGCCGGAGTACCGGTCGGGTTGACCGCCGCCGAGGACGACACCGTACGACTCTGGGACCTGGACGCCTGGGGGTCGCCCGGGTGGACGGTGCTGGACGGTCACGGGGGTGCCGCGTACGCCGTGACGACCGGGACGGTCCACGGGCGCGGCCTGGTGTTCGGGGCCGGCCGCAACGGGCAGGTCCGCTGTGTCGACGTCACCGACCTGATCCGGTCGAAGCGGGCCGGCCGGCCCGGCGGTGCGCAGTCCGGGACCGGCGGCGAGCCCGACGCTCCGGTCGCGCCGATGGTGGACGATCTGCCGCCCGAACCCGTCGTCGTGCTGACCGCCACCCGGCCGGTACGCGCGCTTGCCGTCGTGCAGACCGACCGGACCAGCTGGTTGGTGGCGGCCGACGGCAGCGTGCTGCGCTGGCAGCCCGTCGGTGAGCCGGGGACACCGGGCCAGACGATCGAGGTGGGTGCCCCGGTGACCGATCTCGTGGCGCTGTCCGGGCTGCTGGTGGTGGCGACCGGGGACGGACTTGTCGGTTACCGCCCCCCGCCCGACCGGGCCGGATAGTTCGGCCGGCGGAGGCGGTCCGAACTAGCCGACCGGCGTGCCGCCGGGCTGGCTGCCGGAGGTGGTCGCGACCGGCCCGGCATCCTCCTCGGTGGTCTCGAAGAGCAGGCAGGACGAGGTGGCGTGCGCGACCAGCCGGCCGCTCCCGTCGGTGAGCCGCGCCTCGGCGAGGGCGGTCCGGCGACCGCGCTGGATGACCCTGCCCTCGCAGCGCAACATCCCGCTCTGCACCGTCACCGGGCGGAGGAACTTCACGTTGAGATCCATCGTCGTGTAGCCCATCCCAGCCGGCAGCGTGGTGTGCACGGCGCAGCCGGCGGCGGTGTCCAGCAGGATCGACAGCACCCCACCGTGCACCGTGCCGAGTGGGTTGTAGTGGAACTCCCGCGCGGTCATCTCGACCGAGACCCGGCCCTCGTCGGCGGTCATCCGACCCATCCCGATCAGCTCGGTGACCGGCGGCGCGGCCAGTTCGCCGGCGATCATCGCGCGGAGCAGGTCGAGTCCGGCCCGCCGTCCGAGTTGGGCTGCACTGTCCGTCGGATCGGCCCAGGAGAAGGTGCGGTGGCGTTCGTCCGCCCGCGTGTCGGTCACGTCGTCCCCTCGCTTCGCTCGTCGTCGCCATGACCTGGCAACCTGTGCTGCCTGGTGACCTCGCGGGGCACGGTGACGTCGTCTCCCCGTTTCGCCCGGTCAGAGGGCAGCTTCCCAGGGGGTTGCTGGGTCTGTCAACGAGACCTAGCCTAGGTCACATGATGGCACCGGAGGCGCTGGGCTGGTCGGTCGACAACTGCACCATCGGGCGGGCGATGGCGATCCTCGGCGAGCGCTGGACCGTCGTGGTGCTGCGCGAGGTGTTCAACGGGATCCGGCGGTTCGACGACATGCGCCAGCGCACCGGGATTCCCCGACAGGTGCTGACCGACCGGCTGGCCATGCTGGTCGACGAGGGTCTGCTGCGCCGCGAGCCGTACCGGGAGCCGGGTGCGCGATCGCGGCACGAGTACCGGCTCACCACGAAGGGGCTCGACCTGTGGCCGGTGCTGGTGGCGGTGCTGGAGTGGGGTGACCGCTATCTGGCCGACCCGGAGGGGCCACCGCTGACCACCGTGCACCGGGACTGTGCCGCGCAGGTGCGGGTCGTGCTCCGCTGCGCGGACGGTCACGAGGTGACCTCGCCCCGGGACGTGCTGCCCCGCCCCGGGCCCGGCGCACACCGCCGGAGCTGACGAGCCGTCGGGCGGGAAGCGCCGGACCGGTCTCCGACCCTTCCCGCCCGACGGCTGCTACCAGCGGAATCCGGCGCCGTAGGAGATCTCGGCCAGTACCTGCTGCCCGGAGGCGTTGGGGTGGAAGTAGTCCCAGCCGGACAACTGGCCCAGCGCGAACGGATAGTTGAACACCGCGTTGCCGTCGAACACGCAGTTCGACCCGTACGCGGCGCAGGCCTGGGCGAGCTGGCTGTTGTAGTCGACCACCCGTTGCCGTACCCGGCTGCGCCGGTCCACGTCGGCCTGTGCGGTGGAGGTCGGGTTGGCCAGCATCGACTGGCAGATGCCGAAGAGCGACCACGCCGTACGGGCGGCGAAGTTGCCCCGGCCGACCGACCAGAGCCGCTGGATGTCGGGCACGCTGATCACGAACACCCGGGCGTTCGGCAGCCCGGAGCGGAGCCGGCCCAGCGCGGCGTCGATGTTGCTCCGGAAGGTGCTCACCGGAGTCATGCCCGACTCGGAGCTGGCGCAGGCGTCGTTCGCGCCGATCAGCATCGTCACGTAGCCGACGCCCTGCGAGACGGCGGCGTCGGCCTGGCCGGCCATGTCCGCGGATTCGGCACCGGACTCGGCGTCGTTGTGGTTGCGCCCGTTGATCGCCGGGTTCACCGCGCGGATCCGCAGGTAGTGGCTGTTGACCCCGGCGTCGTCGCCGGTGCTGAACGAGCGGGACGGGCAGTCGACGTACCAGCCGCAGGCGTTGAATCCTCGGGTGATCGAGTCACCCAGGCTGGCCATCGAGGCGGGCGGTGGACCGGGATCGGCGTGCGCCGGGCTGGCGACCAACCCGACGGAGGTGACGAACACGACGGCGGCGAGGAGGGTGGACAGGAGGGTGGCGGTGCGGCGGGGAGCAGACATGGGCGGCCTCCGGATCGCGGTTGCCTGAGCCAGCGGGGGAGTGGGCGAATCATATAGAGCAGCCTGAGTCTCCACAACGGAGATGACCATAAGGCGAACGCCCTGTTGCAGGCGATATGTTAGGCATCTTGTTCATGATCTTAGATGTCTGAATACTCGTATCAGATGTGCCAACTCGGCGCAGACTCCTCCAAACCCCCCTTGGGAGGCTCTACATGCGACCCACAAGGTCTTCGATCCGCCTTGTCGCGATCGCGTCCGCGGCCGGCTCCCTCGTCGCCGGCATGCTGATCGGCGTACCCGCACAGGCTGCCCCGGTCGCCACGCCGGAGGCCGCGACGGCGCTCTCCGAGCGGCTGGGTGCCCGCTCCGCCGGGACGTACCTGGACGCCGACGGCAAGATGGTCGTCACGGTGACCGACGAGGCGGCGGCCCGCCAGGTCCGGGCTTCCGGGGCGACCGCCAAGGTCGTCGCCCGCGGCGCCGCCGAACTGGCCGAAGTCACCGCCGAGTTGGACCGGTCGGCCAGGATCCCTGGCACCGCGTGGTACGTCGACCCGGTCACCAACCAGGTCGCGGTCGACGTGGACAGCACGGTCACCGGCGCCAAGCTGGCCAAGATCAAGGCCGTCACCGCCCGCTTCGGCGGCGCCGTGCGGATCCAGTCGATCCCCGGCACGCTGAGCACCACCATCTCCGGCGGCAACGCGATCTACACCGGCGGTAGCCGGTGCTCGCTGGGCTTCAACGTCCGCAGCGGCAGCACCTACTACTTCCTCACCGCCGGCCACTGCACCAACGCCGGCGCGAACTGGTCGGCCAGCTCGGGCGGCTCGGTGATCGGCACCCGTGCCGGCAGCAGCTTCCCCGGCAACGACTACGGCATCGTCCGGTACGCCAGCGGTGTCGCCCAGCAGCCGGGTGACGTCTACCTCTACGGCGGTTACCGGGACATCACCGGTGCGGCCAACCCGACCGTCAACCAGTCGGTGCAGCGCAGCGGCAGCACCACCGGGCTGCGCAGCGGCCGGGTGACCGCGCTCAACGCCACCGTCACCTACCAGGGCAGCGGCACCGTTTCCGGCCTGATCCGGACCACCGTCTGCGCCCAGCCGGGCGACAGCGGCGGCCCGCTCTTCGCCGGCAACACCGCGCTCGGCCTGACCTCGGGCGGCAGCGGCAACTGCAGCACCGGCGGCACGACGTTCTTCCAGCCGGTGGTCGAGGCGCTCAACGCGTACGGCGTGAGCATCTACTGAGCTGATCCAGGACGACGATCGATCGGCGTGATCGGGATCCTCGGCGGTGGTCCGGCGAACGGCCGGCACCCGCCCTCCCGGTCACGCCGATCGGCGCGACCGGACCGGTCCCGCCGTCCCGGCGCGGGTGTCGTCGGCCCCGGGCGGGTTCGGTCCCGGGTCGGGTGCCGTCGGTCCCGGGCGGGTTCGGTCCCGGGTCGGGCGCCGTCGGTCCCGGGCGGGTTCGGTCCCGGGCGGGTTCGGTCCCGAATCGGGTGCCGCCGGTCGGCCGACGAGGTCAACGGCGCAATCAGGGTCAGCCGGGTGCCGTCCCCGGTCGGCGGCGGGCCCGGCGGAACAGGGTCAACACCACGACCAGCGGCCAGACTGCCTCGGTGCCGGCTATCAGCCGTTCGGCCAACCCCGCCCAGTCGCCGTCGGGCAGTTGCAGTGCCAACCACAGCCCGAAGCCGAGCATCACCAGCGAGGCCGCGCCGCCGGCCGCCGGACGCAGCACCCAGGGCCGAGCGGCTTGGCGAGCCGGTCGAGCCCTTGCGGGTGGCTCGCCGCGTATTCCGTGCCCTTGATGGCGGCCGGATCGGTCCGCCGCCTGGTCCACCGGGGAGCGGCGCGGAGCGGCCCAGCCCCGCCGGTCGTGCCGGGGCGGGCCCTGCCGATGCCCGTTCCGGTCGCGCCGGGGGACCGGCAGGGTAGCCACCGCCGGCCAGGCCGCCAGCGCGACGAAGGCGACCACAGCGGCGATCCCGTGCACCGGGGGAGTCTGGGAGTCGGTCTTCGGCACCGCCGCTACCAGGATCGTGGCCGCCCCGCCGATGCCGTAGAGCGTTCGGGCACCGCTGCGGACCGGGCGCAGACCGACCGCGGTGACCAGGTGGGCCACCCCGAGCCCGGCGAGGCAGCCGACCAGGATCTGCCGGTCGAGCATCCCGTAGGAGGAGAGCGAGCTGACGGTGTCCGCCCACGGGTCGTACCCGGGCGGTTGCCGCACGGTCGCGGTGGTCCATCCGATTACCAACAGCATCGGGAGCGCTGCCGCCGAGAAGACCGCCCACCAGGGCACCGCAGGCATGTCGTCACCCTACGTGACGGCATGCTCGGGTACGTGTCGATATGCCGCTCTGCTGCCGATCCCGCCATCCCCTGCGGCGGCCACTGGAGGCCGAGGGGATGACGACCCCGAATTGCTGGCATCGTCCCAGTTCGCGGTGCGGCCGATCGCCACTTCGTCGCCGGGGACCGGTCGGTCGGCCAGGGCATCAGCCCAGGCGGAGATGACCTCGATGGTCGGCTAGGGCAAGCCGGCTGGCCAGCCGAGTGCCCGGTCGAGCTGTGCCCGGACCGCCCGCGCGTCCGCGCCGACCGCACTGACCAGCACGGCCGGCCCACCGGCCAGCGGCAGCACCGCCGCCGCCACCGCCGGCTCCGGCCGTCCCGGCCCGGCCGCCGGCTCCGGCGCTGCCCCACCCGGCGACCCGGCCCGCTCCGGCGCGCCCGGGCCGGGTGGCACCGCCGAGTCGTAGCCGGCCGGCCCGGGGGGTGGAGATCCGGTCCAGGCCGGGTCGACCATCAGCACCGAGCCCACCGCCCGGGCGCCGCCGAGCACCGCCGGGCCGGACCAGCCGGCGGCGGCGGGTCCGACCGCGAGATCGTTGCGGAAGAGGGTACGACCGCCGTACCGCGCCGTCATCTCCAGCCGGACGTCGCCGACCGGCTCGGCGTGCCGGCCGCAGACCAGTTCCTCGCGCCAGCACAGCGCCGCCCCTTCGGCCAGCTCGACGACGCAGGTGGTCCGGTGCGCACAGCCGGCCGCCCCGATCAGCGGCTCGGGCAGCCAGCGCAGTCGTCCACCGGCCGCCACCCGGGCCCGTACGACGAGCCGGGACTCGGCGCCGCCCCGCGCCGGCAGCGCCAGCGACGCGGCCACACTCCGTACGCAGAGCCGTGCTTCCGGCCCGACCTCGATCTCGATCCGCAGCCGGTCGCCGCCGAGCGGGCCGGCCGCCCCACCGACGAGGTGAAGTTGGACCTCGCGCTCGGGACCCGCCGGGCCGACCGGTCCGGTCCGCCGGGGCAGCAGCGGCGGTTCGCCGCGCAGCACGGTCAGCCGGGTTCCCCGCAGCGGGTCGGCCTCGGCGACGATCCGGGCCAGTGCCCGCATCAGCCCCGGTGCCCCGGGTGGTCGTCCACCGACACCGCCGGTGTCGGCAGCAGCGTCCGGATCCAGTCGGCCACCGCCGTCCCGGCCGGATCCTCCACCAGGGAGAGGAAGACCGTGGGCAGCGTGCCGCGCCGGGCGGCCGCGTCCCGGGCCATCACCGACAGGTCCGCGCCGACCAGCGGAGCGAGATCGGTCTTGTTCACCACCAGCAGGTCCGCACCGGTCACCCCGGGGCCACCCTTGCGCGGTACCTTGTCCCCGCCGGCAACGTCGACCACGAAGATCTGCCGGTCCACCAGTCCCCGGCTGAAGGTGGCGGTGAGGTTGTCCCCGCCGCTCTCCACCAGGACGAGGTCCAGCGGCCCCAGCAGAGCCTCCAGTTCCTCCACCGCGTCCAGGTTGGCCGAGATGTCGTCCCGGATCGCGGTGTGCGGGCAGCAGCCGGTCTCCACCGCCCGGATCCGCTCGGCCGGCAGTACGCCGTTGCGGAGCAGGAAGTCGGCGTCCTCGGTGGTGTAGATGTCGTTGGTGACCACGGCCAGCCGCAGTTCGTCGCCGAGGGTCCGGCACAGCGCGGCAACCAGGGCGGTCTTGCCCGAGCCGACCGGGCCACCGATGCCGACCCGGACCGGTCCGGAGCCGCCCGACCGGTCCACCGGCGGATGCGGGTCGACCTCCGGGTCCGGGTGCCGGTGCGGCACCTCGCCGTCGGGGTGCCGGTGCGGTGTCCCGCCGTCGGGGTGTTGATGGAGGCCGGTCCCGTGGTCGGGTCGGTCAGGATGCAAAGAGACGCACCTCCCAGCTCGCGTGGACCTCGGCGCCGATCTCCAGCAGCGGGGTGGAGTCGGCGGGAAGCTGGTCGACCGGATCGTCCGCACCGGTCACGGCCAGCGCGGCCAGCCGGTCGCAGACGCCGGCCAACTCGGCGAGCAGGGCATGCACGGTGTACGGGTCCAGGCCGAGCAGCCGTACGGCGGCGCTGGCCGGGCCGCTGACCGTCCCGTACGCCCCGGCGACCGCCGCCTCGGCCGGGGAGAGTCCGGCGGCGGCAGCCACCACGCCGAGAGCCACCGGATGGTGCGGATTCCGGATCACCGGATCGACCGGCCACATTGCCCGGCCGGCCCGAAGTAGCGCCCGACCCTGTGCCCGGGAGGCCCGACGCAGCGCCGGAGACGGGGTCCGGGCGTCCATCCCCCGGTCGAGCGCGTCGAGCCTGGACCCGGCTGCGCCGTCCGGCCCGTCGCCGGGGGTCGCATCGCCCGCCGCGCCGGGAGCCTCGAAGGAAGACCCGGCTGCGCCGTCCGGCCCGTCGCCAGGGGTCGCATCGCCCGCCTTGCCGGGAGGCTCGCCGGGAAACCGGGCTGCGCTGTCCGCTGGTTTCCCGGCGGTGTTGTCGGCGGACCCGGCGGTGTTGTCGGCCGACCCGGCGGCGCAGGCGGCCGCCGCGAATGCCGCGGCGACCCGGCCGGTGCCGGCGAGCCGGCCGTGCAGGAAGGCGGTCAACCCGGCCAGGTCGCGGAGCCGGCCGCTGGTCACCGCCGCTTCCAGTCCACCCGAGTGGGCGTGGCCGCCGGCGGGCAGCCGGCCGTCGGCGAGCACCAGCAGGGTGGCGAGTCCGGTCACGGCGGTCACGCTCAGAAGAGGAAGTAGCGCTGGGCCATCGGCAACTCGACCGCCGGCTCCGGCTCCACGACCGCGCCGTCGATGCGTACCGTGAAGGTGTCCGGCTCGACCTCGATGCGCGGCAGGGCGTCGTTGCCCGGCAGGTCGGCCTTGCCCCGGGACCGGGTGTCGGCCACCGGTGCCAACGCCCGGCGGATCCCGATCCGGTCGCCGAGCAGCGCGTCGATGGCGGCCGGAGCCACGAAGGCGAGGCTGGTCGCGGCGGGCACCGCGCCGTACGCACCGAACATCGGCCGGGGCAGCATCGGCTGCGGTGTCGGGATCGAGGCGTTGGCGTCGCCCATCTGGCCAAGCGCGATCATGCCGCCCTTGAGCACCAGGTGCGGGCGTACCCCGAAAAAGGCCGGGTCCCAGAGCACCAGGTCGGCGAGCTTGCCCGGCTCGACCGACCCCACCTCGCCGTCGATGCCGTGCGCGACGGCGGGGCAGATCGTGTACTTGGCGACGTACCGGCGGGCCCGCAGGTTGTCGGCGGTGCCGTCGCCGGGCAGCGCGCCGCGCCGGGCCTTCATCACGTGCGCGGTCTGCCAGGTACGCAGGATCACCTCGCCGACCCGCCCCATCGCCTGGGAGTCCGAGCCGATCATCGAGATCGCGCCGAGGTCGTGCAGCACGTCCTCGGCGGCCATGGTGCTCGGCCGGATCCGGCTCTCCGCGAACGCCAGGTCCTCCGGCACGGTCGGGTTGAGATGGTGGCAGACCATCAGCATGTCGAGGTGTTCGTCGAGGGTGTTCCGGGTGTACGGCCGGGTCGGGTTGGTCGACGACGGCAGTACGTTCGGCTCGGCGGCGACCCGGATGATGTCCGGCGCGTGCCCACCGCCCGCCCCCTCGGTGTGGTACGCGTGGATCGATCGCCCGCCGATCGCCCGCAGGGTGTCCTCGACGAAGCCGGCCTCGTTCAGCGTGTCGGTGTGGATCGCGACCTGCACGCCGGAGGCGTCGGCGACCCGCAGGCAGGCGTCGATCGCGGCCGGGGTGGTGCCCCAGTCCTCGTGCAGCTTGAAGCCGCCCGCCCCGCCGCGCAACTGCTCCCAGAGCGACTCCTCGCTGACCGTGTTGCCCTTGCCGAGTAGCAGGACGTTGACCGGCCAGGGGTCCAGCGCCTCCAGCATCCGCCCGAGATACCAGGGGTTCGGGGTGACCGTGGTCGCCTTGGTCCCCTCGGCCGGGCCGGTGCCGCCACCGATGATCGTGGTGATCCCGCTGGCCAGCGCGGTTTCCAGGATCTGCGGGCAGATCAGGTGTACATGGCTGTCGATCGCACCCGCGGTGAGGATCCTGCCGTTACCAGAGATGATCTCCGTGCCCGGCCCGATCACCAGCTCGGGGTGGACCCCGTCCATGGTGTCCGGGTTGCCGGCCTTGCCGAGCGCCACGATCCGGCCGTCCCGGATGCCGACGTCGGCCTTGACCACGCCCCAGTGGTCCAGCACCAGCGCGCCGGTGATCACCGTGTCCGGGGCGCCGTCGGCGCGGGTGGCCAGGGACTGGCCCATCGACTCGCGGATCACCTTGCCGCCGCCGAAGACCGCCTCGTCGCCGTACCCGCAGTGGTCCTGTTCGACCTCGATCAGCAGGTTGGTGTCGGCGAGCCGGACCCGGTCGCCGACGGTGGGGCCGTACAGGGCCGCGTACCGGCGCCGATCAAGGGTGCTCACCGTACCTCCCCGGCGGGGTGCGAGGCGGCAGGACCAGGCTCGGGACCGAGGTCGGTCCGGTCGAGTGGGCCGGCGCACTCGCCACGCAGTCCGGGGACGATCCGGGCGCCGCCGAGCGGCACCAGGTCGACGTCCCGGCCGATGCCCGGCTCGAACCGTACCGACGTGCCGGCCGGTACGCCGAGCCGGTGCCCCCAGGCCGCCGCCCGGTCGAACTCCAGCGCCGGGTTCGCCTCGGCGAAGTGGTAGTGCGAGCCGACCTGGATCGGCCGGTCCCCGGTGTTCACCACGGCCAGGGTGCGGACGGGGCGGCCGGGGTTGATCGTCACGTCGCCCGTACCGGGCAGCAGCTCGCCGGGGATCACGCCCGCCCCCGTCACGGAATCGGCTCGTGTACGGTCACCAGCTTCGTACCGTCCGGGAAGGTCGCCTCCACCTGCACCTCCGCGATCATCTCCGGAACACCGTCGAGTACGTCGTCGCGGCCGAGCACGGTCCGCCCGGTCTCCATCAGCTCGGCGACGGTACGCCCGTCCCGGGCGCTCTCCAGCAGGAACGCCGTGATCACAGCGACCGCCTCCGGGTGGTTGAGTCGCAGCCCGCGCTCACGCCGGCGCCACGCCAGATCGGCCGCGACATGGACCATCAGCCGTTCTTGCTCGTGACGGGTGAGGAACATCTACACCTCCGCAGCGGGCGAGGACTCAGCGGATCGTGTCAGTCAGAGATTTCGATGAGGTTACGACCACCGCGGGCCGGAGGTGACTCGCCGGGATGCCGTGGGTCGGCCGGACGGAGCCACGGCGGGGGCGGACGGAGCCACGGCGAGGGCCGGACGGAGTCACGGCGGACGGGGCCTGGCGGAGGGGCGACCAGGGCCGGTATCTTGACGAAATCCTGACGCTTCTGAGTTTTCACAAACTTATGAAGTCAGCCTCATGACTACTGCTATCTCGGTCTCCGGCGTGGTCAAGTCCTTCGGCCGGAGCGGCGCGCTGGACGGGCTGGACCTCTCCGTCGATGTCGGCGAGGTGCACGGTTTCTCGGTCCGAACGGTGCCGGGAAGTCGACCACCATCCGGGTGCTCCTGGTACTGCTCCGGGCCGACGCCGGCCAGGTGAGCCTGCTCGGCGGGCACCCGTGGCGGGACGCGGTGGCGCTGCACCGGCGGCTGGCGTACGTGCCCGGTGACGTGAACCTCTGGCCGAACCTCACCGGCGGCGAGGCGATCGACCTGTTCGGGCGTTGCGCGGCGGGCTCGACCGGCGACGCCGCGACGAGTTGCTGGAGCGCTTCGAACTCGATCCGACCAAGAAGGCCCGGACGTACTCGAAGGGCAACCGGCAGAAGGTCGCCGTGGTCGCCGCGTTCGCCTCCGACGTCGAGCTCTACATTCTCGACGAGCCGACCTCCGGGCTCGACCCGCTGATGGAGGCGGTCTTTCAGGAGTGCGTACGCGAGGTGAAGCGGCAGGGCCGGACGGTACTACTCTCCAGCCACATCTTCTCCGAGGTGGAGGCGCTCTGCGACCGGGTGAGCATCATCCGGCAGGGTCGGACCGTGGAGTCCGGCACGCTGACCGAGCTGCGGCACCTGACCCGTACCTCCATCTCGGTCGAGACGGCCCGATCGATCACCGGGCTGGTCGGACTGGCCGGGGTGCACGACGCCCGGGTGGACGGCAGACACGCTCGGCTGGGCCGTCGCGATCGGCCTGTTCGGAGTGACCATCGGCCCGCTGGCCGGCACGGTGGCGGACGCGTTCGCCGGCAACGAGTGTTGCGGGAGCCGGTACCGAACTCCCGGCGCGACCGCTACCACGCCCCCGACGACATCTGGTACACGGCGGCCGTGCAGAGCGGGGTCTACCAGAAACTCGGCGACCTGATGCACCAGGGTGTACTGGCGGTCGGCGGCGACGTGTCGCCGTCCGGTACCCGGCTGGCCGACATGCGCGACTTCCTGTTCTTCGTCCAGGACGAGGTGGCCGCGCTCGTCGAGCGGTGGAACGAGACCCGGCGGCGCGAGCACGGGGAGCGGGCCGGCTGACTCCGCCGGCCGGCACCGGCATTCCCGCTCGGCTGGATCCTCCACAGTGGTCGTCGATGGGGCGCACGCTGCGCGAATGGCCCCGATCTGTCCGTGATTTGTCTGCGCAAGCAAATGTCCCGTGACCGGTACATCTGTAACATGAGTGATATCCGGGGTGACCGAGTCCGTCGATCATCGACCTGGCGACCCGGCCGGCGGTCAAGGCAGCGACCTGTAGAGACCCGCCGGGGCGGGCGGAGCGCGTTCGGGGCGTCCACCTGTCGCGGTAACCCGCACCCCATGAGGTCTGTTCGGGAGAGACCATGCCTGCACCGCTCGTACCACTGACCCGTTGGCCAGGGCCGGCCACCACCGGCGTACCGGCCGACACCGCCCTCACCCCGTCCGGTTCCCTGGAGTTGCGTCGCGATGGTCAGGTGATCAGCGACCTGAACATCACCGGCCGGGTGAGCGTCCACGCCAGGAACGTCACGCTCCGCCGGTCGAGGATCACCTCCGACGGCACCGCCTTTCCGATCCGTACCTTCGACCCGGCGGTCAACCTCCTCGTCGAGGACGTGGAGATCGACGGCAGCGGAGTCTCGCCGGTCGGCGTCTGCTTCGACGACTACACGCTGCGCCGGGTCAACCTCCATTCCGTCCAGGACGGGCTCTGGATCGGTTCCCGGGTCAAAGTCCTCGACTCGTGGATCCACGACCTGGTCGGGGGGCCCGGTTCGCACAACGACTGCATCCGGGTGATCGGCGCCGGCGACGTGCTCATCCGGCACAACCGGCTGGACGCCTGGCGACCGAGTACGGCGGAGACGATGAACTCCTGCCTCTCCCTCGGGTTCGCCGTGCACAACCTCCGCTTCGAGGGGAACTACTGCGACGGCGGCAACTACACCATCGGGATCCGTCCGGACCTGGCCGCCTCGTCGGTGGTGTTCCGGGGCAACGTGTTCGGCCGGAACTACCGTACCGGGGTCGTCACCAGCACCGTCCATGAAGGAGTGGTCTGGGAAGGGTCCAACGTCTGGTTCGACAATGGCCGGCCGGTCCGGCATGCCTGAGCGGACGGTCCCGCGTCCCGGGCAGCGCTGGCGCATCCGGCACGCCAGGGGGGTCTCCGGCCGGCACCCGTTCGAGGTGACCTCGCTGGCCACCGCCGTCGTCTGCGGCGTACTCCTGATCGTGCTGGACAGCCGTCCCCGATCGGTCTCGATCGCCATGCCCACCCTGCTGGAGCAGGTCTGGGCGGTCGGCCTCATCGTCGCCGGCATCGCGGGCCTGTGCGGGGTCGCCTGGCGGGGCCAACCCGCCACCGGTATGGGCGTGGAACTCGGTGCGCTGCTGTCGTTCGGCGCCGTCACCGGGATGTACGCCATAGCCGTCTTCGTCATCTCCGGCCAGCCGGGGCTCACCGCCGGTCTGTTCATCGCCGCGGTGGCCGTCGCCTCGTGGTGGCGGTGCGCGCAGATCACCCGGGACCTCTACCGGATGGCCCAGGCACAACAGCAGCGTGCCGCCATCGAGGTACCGACACTCGTAGAGGGAGCCCCCCATGACCGCTCCAGTGCCCGCTGAGTCGGGCCCGCCCTGGGTCCAGATCCTGCTCTCCGCCATCGGCATCCTCGGTGGCGGTGGCGGCGTCGCCTCGGCTGCCGCCGTCCTGCTGCAACGGCGCAGGTTCCGGGCGGACGCCGCCGACGTGCTGACCGACACCGCACTCACCCTGGTCCAACCGCTCAAGCTCCGGGTCGCGGAGCTGGAGGCGGAGACGATCGTGGCCCGGCAGCAGGTGGAGAAGGCGACCCGGGAGGTTTCCGAACTGCGGACCGTGGTCAGGGAGGCGACCACGATGATCCGGCGATGGCGCACGGCGATCCTCGCCCCGGACGCCACCATCGGGCAGATCCGTACCCTCGTCTCGGACACCAGGCCCTGGCACGACGACATCTACCAGGGTTGACGGCGTCGAGCTGTCCGGCGGGGTCCCCGGCGGTGGGGCCCCGCCGGACTCTCCTCAGGCCACGCCGACCGGCCGGAACTGCACGCTGACCCGGGGACCGACCGGCCGGGACGTCTTCGGCACGGCGTGCTCCCAGGTGCGTTGGCAGGAGCCGCCCATCACGATCAGGTCGCCGTGCCCGAGCGGGAAGCGCAGGCTCGCGCCGCCGCCGCGCGGGCGCAGCAGCAACGCGCGGGGCGAGCCGAAGGAGAGGATCGCGACCATGGTGTCCTCGCGGGCCGAGCGGCCGTGGGTGTCACCGTGCCAGGCGACGCTGTCCCGCCCGTCGCGGTAGAGACACATCCCGGCGGTGACGAACGGCTCGCCCAGCTCGGCGGCGTAGTGCCGGCTCAGCCGTGACCGGGCGGTGCCGAGCACCGGGTGCGGGAGCGGTTCGCCGCCGGCGTACCAGCGGAGCAGCCGGGGGACGTCGACCACCCCGTCGTACATCCGGCGGCGCTCGGCCTGCCAGTCGACGTCGTCGAGCAGGGTGCGCAGCACGGCGTCGGAGCCCCGGACCCAGCCGGGCAGATGGTCGACCCAGGCGCTGGAGGTCAGCTCGTGCCGACGGAGTGCCCCGGCCAGCGGGCCGAGCGCGGCGCCGTCCCCGGCGATCCCGTCGCCGGTGGCGAGATCCAGCATCGAGGGCTGGTAGGCACCGGACGTCATGCGGTCATGCTAGCCCTGCTCGAACGCACGTACGAACCGGACGTCGGTGTGGGTGGGACCGGTCGCCACGGGAACCCGCGGAGCGCGCTGGACGGCCGGTGGGCGTACCCGGCCGGTGTGCGGGGACCGGGGCGGGTGGGGCGCCGGGCGGTCCGGGCCGTCCTGACAGAATGTCAGGGCAGCAGCCCGGACCGCCCGGACAGACGTGAGGAGACACCTGTCGTGATCCGTACCCATGATGCCGGCACCCTGCGCGCGAGCGACGCCGGCCGCACGGTGACCCTCGCCGGCTGGGTCGCCCGCCGGCGGGACCACGGCGGAGTCATCTTCGTCGACCTGCGGGACGCCTCCGGCGTCGTGCAGGTGGTCTTCCGCGAGGGGATGGATTCGGCGCACGCGCTGCGCAACGAGTTCTGTGTCCGGGTCACCGGCGAGGTGACCCGCCGCCCCGAGGGCAACGACAACCCCGAACTGGCCACCGGCGAGATCGAGGTGACGGTCGACCGGCTGGAGATCCTCTCCGAGGCGGCCCCGCTGCCGCTGCCGGTGGACGACCAGGTGGAGGCGGGCGACGACGTACGCCTCAAATACCGCTACCTCGACCTGCGGCGCAGCGGCCCGGCCCGGGCGATGCGGCTGCGCTCGGCGGCCAACCAGCTCGCCCGGGGTGTGCTGCACTCCCGCGACTTTCTGGAGATCGAGACGCCGACTCTGACCCGGTCGACGCCGGAGGGGGCCCGCGACTTCCTGGTGCCGGTACGCCTCCAGCCCGGCACCTGGTACGCCCTGCCGCAGTCCCCGCAGCTCTTCAAGCAACTGCTGATGGTCGGCGGGATGGAGCGGTATTACCAGATCGCCCGCTGCTACCGGGACGAGGACTTCCGGGCCGACCGGCAGCCGGAGTTCACCCAGCTCGACATCGAGATGTCGTTCGTCACCGAGGACGACGTGATCGACCTCGGTGAGGAGATCGTCGCCACGCTCTGGCGGGAGCTGGCCGGGCACGAGATCAGCCGGCCGATTCCCCGGATCACCTGGCACGACGCCATGGACCGGTACGGCTCCGACAAGCCCGACCTGCGCTACGGGGTCGAGCTGACCGAGTTGACCGACTACCTGCGCGGCACCGAATTCCGGGTCTTCGCCGGGGCGATCGACGCCGGTGGCTATGTCGGCGCGGTGGTGATGCCGGGCGGCGCCGGGCAGAGCCGCAAGGAACTCGACGGCTGGCAGGACTGGGCGAAGGCACGCGGCGCCCGCGGCCTGGCGTACGTGGTGCTCGACGCCGAGTCCGGCGAGGCCCGGGGGCCGGTGGCCAAGAACCTGTCGGCCGAGCACCTGGCCGGGCTGGCCGACGCGGTCGGGGCGAAGCCGGGCGACGCGGTCTTCTTCGCCGCGAGCGCGCAGCGGCGCGAGGCGCAGGAGCTGCTCGGCGCGGCCCGGATCGAGATCGCCAGGCGGGCCGGCCTGGTCGACGAGAGCGCCTGGGCGTTCTGCTGGGTGGTCGACGCGCCGATGTTCGAGCGGACCGACGAGGGTGGCTGGACCGCCGTGCACCACCCGTTCACCTCGCCGAACGCCGACTGGGTGGACCGGTTCGAGGAGGCGCCGGACCGGGCACTGGCGTACGCGTACGACATCGTCTGCAACGGTAACGAGATTGGCGGCGGTTCGATCCGTATCCACCGGGCCGACGTACAGCGTCGGGTCTTCGACCTGCTCGGGATCAGCCCGGAGGACGCGGCCGACAAGTTCGGCTTCCTGCTGGAGGCGTTCAAGTACGGGCCGCCGCCGCACGGCGGCATCGCGTTCGGCTGGGACCGGGTCTGCATGCTGCTGGCCGGGGCCGACTCGATCCGCGAGGTGATCGCCTTCCCGAAGACCCGGGGCGGGTTCGATCCGCTGACCAGCGCACCGACCCCGATCACCGCGCAGCAGCGCGCCGAGGCGGGCATCGACGCCAAGCCGAAGCCGGCGGCACCGTCGCACGGCGGTACCGCCGGAGTCGCCGCCCCGGTCGAGCCGTCCTGAGAGCAGCGGCCGGCGGAGGCGTGGCCACCGACGTCGAGCTGATGCGGCGGGCCCGGGGCATCCGAGGTCCTTCCGAGATATCCGAGGCGATGCCTCCCGGGACGTTGCGCCGGGTCCCGGGAGGCATCGGCTGCACGGTTGCGGGGCGGTGATCCGGGAGCGTCGGGGGTGGGCGGCAATCGACTTGCTTCGGATGCTCATACTCGGTCCATGGCGCCCAACCCTGATCTGATCATCGACTTAGACCCGAGCGAGGCGGGATCCGAGGTCGTCAAGACCGTCATCCTGCCCTGGTCGGGTCAGAGCATCCCATTGCGAATTCCGGCCGGGCTCGGTGACGGCACCGTGCTGCGGCTGCCCGGCATCGGACCGGCGAGTGTGCCCGGCGGCCCGCCCCGGGACGCGTACGTCCAGATCCGGATCGTGCCGGGCGGAGGCGGTGCGGTCCCCGCGAGCTTCGGAGCCGCCCCCTTCGGCACGCCCGGTCCGGTCCCACCGGTGACGTCGGCCCCGCCGACCGCCCCGTTCGGTGCCGGCCCTCCGGTCTCGGCGCCGCCGACCGCTGCCTACGGCACCCCGCCGGTCTCGGGTCCGCCGACCGCGCCGTTCGGTGCGCCGCCGCCGGTCTCGGCCCCGCCGACCGCCCCGTTCGGTGCCGGCCCTCCGGTCTCGGCGCCGCCGACCGCTGCCTACGGCACCCCGCCGGTCTCGGGTCCGCCGACCACGCCGTTCGGTGCGCCGCCGCCGGTCTCGGGTCCGCCGACCACCCCGTTCGGTGCCGGGCCCCCCGGGCCGCCGCAGTTCGGTGGGCCGCCGCAGTTCGGTGGGCCGCCACAGTTCGGTGGGCCGCCACAGTTTGGTGCGTTCCCGCCGCCACCGCCCGCCAAGTCCGGGCGCGGCAAGATAATCGCCATCGTCGGCGCTGCCGTTGCCGTGGTCCTGCTGGTCGCGTTGGCGGTGCCGCTGCTGATCTGGGCCGGCAACCGGGACTCCGGGGGCTCGCCCTCGACCAGGACCGCCGGCCAGGGCGGGGAGCCCTCGCCGAGCGCCGCGCCGATCAGCGCCCAGGAATACCAGGCGCTGCTGGCCGAGGTCGACAAGGCGGTGGCGCCGGGCTTCACCCAGCTCGGTGCGGCCAGGAACCCCAAGGCGGTGGGTACCGCCGCCGGCACCATCGGGCGGGCACTCGACCAGCAGATCTCCGCGCTGTCCAACGTGGTGCCGCCGCAGAACGCCTCGGCGGCGCACGCCGACCTGCTGCGCGGGCTGGAGGGCATGGTCGACTCGATCACCGAGGCCGGCTCCGCCGCCGGGGCCGGTGAGGTCTGCCTCGGTGCGTCGGCGCTGGCCCGGCTCAGCCGGGACCCGGCCGCCGAGGACGTACGCACCGCGCAGCAGGCGCTGGCGGCGGCGGACCCGGCGCAGCCGTACCAGGTCGGCACGTTCGTACCGAAGAAGACGGCGGACAGCAACCGGCGGCTGGGCAACGGTGCGTACATCAAGCGGGTGCGCAGCGGCCAGGGGCAGCTCAAGATCGAAAATGGCGGCAGCAGTGACGCGGTCATCAACCTGGTGCTGGGCAGCGCCAAGACCCCGACGGTCAGCGTCTACGTCCGGGCCAAGGGCAAGCACACCGTCTCCTCGATCAAGGACGGCACCTACCGGATCTACATGACCGGTGGCAAGGACTGGGACGGCCGGGCCAAGGCGTTCAGCCGGAACTGCAACTTCCAGCGGTTCGAGGACACCTTCAAGTTCACCACCACCTCCAGCCAGTACACGATCTGGACGATCACGCTGACCCCGGTCGCGGGTGGCAACGCGCGGACCAGCGAGGTCGACCCGAACTCGTTCCCGGGCGGCTGACCGGCGCGCGATGATGCCCTCCCGACGGGAGGCGGGGACGGTGCCTGCTGACGGCGTACCGGCCGGGTCCACGGATCCGGCCGGTACGCCTGTCCGGCCTCCGGCTCCGCCCACCGCGCCGGCCCGTTGAACCTCCGCGGCTGTTCGCCGCCCACCTGATCCCTGCGCTGCCTGCCGGCCCCGGCCGGAGTGCCGATCTCATGCACAGATTCTATGCACAACTATTGTGCATAGAATCTGTGCACAGTTATTGTGCATCCATGGAACCTGAGCCGTCACGTCCTGCCGAGCAGTCGCCCTCGGTGGTGACGCTGGACAGCACCCAGATCCGGGTCCTGGCCCATCCGCTGCGCGCCCGGCTGCTGATCGCGCTCCGCTCGGACGGTCCGGCCACGGCGACCGGGCTGGCCCAGGCGCTCGGCACCAACACCGGCGCCACCAGCTACCACCTGCGGCAGCTCGCCGACGCGGGGTTGGTGGTGGAGGAGCCGGACCGGGGGACCGGACGGCAGCGCTGGTGGCGGGCGGTGCACCAGTTCAGCAGTTGGCGCCGGGAGGACTTCGCCGGTGACCCGGACGCGCTGGCCGCAGCCGACTGGCTGCACCGGAACGCGGTACGGCTGCACGCCGACCTGACCGAGCGCTGGATCACCGAGCAGCGCGACTACCCGGCCGAGTGGCGTGACGCGGCGAGCTTCTCCGACGTGCTGCTCCGGCTGACCCCGCCGCAGTTGCGGCAGCTCAACAAGGAACTGCTCGCGGTGGTCGACCGCTACCGGCACGCCGTGCCGACGGTCGACGGCGCGAACCTGCCCGAGCCCGGTGACGGCACCGAGCAGGTCCTGCTCTACCTGCACAGCTTTCCGGTACGAGGAGCGGTTCCCCTGGCCGGGGGCATCGCCGAGAAGGGGGAGTAGTCGTGACCGCACTGACCGGCCGGCAGGTCCGGCGGCGTTACCTGATCCTGCACGGGCTGCGCTGGCTGCCGGTCGGCCTGCTGATTCCCGTGCTCGTGCTGCTGCTGCTGGAACGCGGGCTCAGCCTGCCGCAGGTCGGGGTCGTCGCCGCGGCGCAGGGACTGGTGGTGCTCGTGCTGGAGCTGCCGACCGCCGGGCTCGCCGACGCACTGGGCCGCAAACCCCTGCTGGTCGCGGCCGGGCTGGTCAACCTCGGATCGCTGCTGCTCCTGCTGGTGGCCGACTCCTTCGTGCTGTTCCTCCTCGCCTTCGTACTCCTGGGGATCTTCCGGGCCCTGGACAGCGGTCCGCTCGAGTCCTGGTACGTCGACGCCGCCCTGGCCGCCGATCCGGAGGCGCCGATCGAGCGGGGACTCAGTGCCGGCGGAGTCGTCCTCGGTGTCTGCATCGGCGCCGGCGCGCTGCTCAGCGGTGGCCTCGTCGCGCTCGGTCCGCTCGGCGGAGTCAGCGCGCTCACCCTGCCGGTGCTGGCGTCGATCGCCCTGGAGGTCGTCGGCCTGGTCGCCCTGCTCCTGCTGCTGGTGGAGGTGCGCCCGGCCGCCGGTGTCGCCGCGCTGCGCACCTCGCTCCGGGCGGTACCGGGCGTGATCGGCGGCGCACTCGGACTGGTCCGCCGCTCCCGGATCGTGCTCGCGCTGATCGCGGTGGAGTTGTTCTGGGGCTTCGGGATGGTCACCTTCGAGGCGCTGCTACCGGTCCGGCTCGCCGAGGTGCTGGGCGACCCGGACCGGGCGGCGGCGCTGCTCGGACCGGCCGCCTCGGTGGCCTGGCTCGCCTCGGCGGGCGGCGCGGCGCTGATCGCGTACGCGAGCCGGTGGCTGGGCGTGCCGCTCAGCGCCGGGCTGCTCCGGATCCTCCAGGGGGCCACGGTTGTCGCGATGGGACTACTCGCCGGGCCGGTCGGGATCATCGCGGCCTACCTGCTCTGTTACGCCGTGCACGGCGCGTCCAACCCGCTGCACTCCGGACTGCTGCACCGGCAGGTCGACGGCCCGTACCGGAACAGTGTCATCTCACTGAACTCGATGGTGGCCCAGCCGGCCGGCGCGCTCGGCGGCGTCGTGCTCACCTCCCTGGCCGCGGCGACCTCGGTGAGCACGGCGATGGTGGTCGGCGGGGTCGTACTGGCCGCCGCCGCACCGCTCTACCTGCCCGCCTGGTGGGCGACCCGCCGCGGGGCCCCTCCGGCCCGACCAGCGCCGGCCGAGCCGGAGCCGGTCGCCTGACCGACCGTCACCGAGGTCCGGACGGGAGGCCGGTGCAGCCGCGCCACGCGTAGAGCCGGCCGGTGCCGTGGATTGGCCGGCGGCGCCGTCGGGTACATCCTGGCCGACCTACTGGGACCCCCGCCGGGAGGAACGCATGCTCGCCTACATCGCCGCCGGAGTTTTCGCCCTCGCGCTGCTGCTGGACCTGTTCGAGGAGGACCTGGGCGCGCCCGACCTGTTCAACTTCTCCACCCTGGTGCTGATCGGGCTGCTCTGCCTCGCCCTGTATCTCGCCGGAGTGGGCCGTGGCCCGCGTACCGCGGGAGGCGGTGGTGGCGGACGCTGGTACCGGGGCCGCCGGCCAGGTCGGGGCTGATGTCCGTCGGAATCACGACCGGCCCGGTTATCGGTGCATTTCCGGCACCGGAAACCGGGCCGGTAATGTCTTCCTGATGGAGTCCGACGGCCTATTCTCTCTTGTCGATCCCGCCGGTGGGCGCCCCGCGCCGGCCGGGACCGCCGCCGACGGCTTCACCGTACCCTCCGCCGATTCGCCGCTGCCGGTCCGGATGCGTCCGGCCAGCCTGGACGAGCTGGTCGGACAGGATCATCTGCTCGCGCCCGGCGCGCCGCTGCGACAGCTCGTGACGGGTACGTCACCGATGTCGGTGATCCTCTGGGGGCCGCCGGGCAGCGGCAAGACCACCATCGCCCACCTGGTGGCCCACGCCACCGAGCGGCGCTTCGTGGCGATGTCGGCGCTCTCCGCGGGGGTCAAGGACGTCCGAGCGGTGATCGAGACCGCCCGTCGTGAGCGGCGGGCCGGCGGGCGCCCGACGGTACTCTTCATCGACGAGGTGCACCGGTTCAGCAAGACGCAGCAGGACTCCCTGCTGGCCGCGGTCGAGGACCGTACGGTCACCCTGCTGGCGGCGACCACGGAGAACCCGTACTTCTCGGTCATCTCGCCGCTGCTGTCCCGGTGCGTACTGCTCACTCTGCAACCGCTGGACGACGACGCGGTACGGGGTCTGCTCCGCCGCGCCGTCGCCGACCAGCGCGGGCTGGCCGGCGCGCTCACCCTCGCCCCCGATGCCGAGGAGCACCTGGTTCGGCTCGCCGGCGGAGACGTGCGCAAGGCGCTCACCGCGCTGGAGGCGGCGGCCGGCTCGGCCACGGCGCTGGGCGAGACCGTCATCAACCTGGCCACCGCCGAGCAGGCCGTCGACGTGGCGGCGGTGCGTTACGACCGGGACGGCGACGCCCACTACGACGTGGTGAGCGCGTTCATCAAGAGCATGCGGGGCTCCGATGTGGACGCCGCCCTGCACTGGCTGGCCCGGATGCTGGTGGCCGGCGAGGATGCCCGGTTCATCGCCCGGCGGATCGTGATCTTCGCGAGTGAGGACGTCGGGATGGCCGACCCCACCGCGCTGAGCGTGGCCACCGCCGCCGCGCACGCCGTGGAGTACGTCGGCCTGCCCGAGGCGCAGCTCAACCTCGCCCAGGCCGTGATCCACATGGCCACCGCACCGAAGTCCAACTCGGCGACCACGGCGATCGGCGCGGCGATCGGCGACGTACGGGCCGGTCGGGGCGGTTCGGTGCCCCGGGCGCTGCGTGACGCCCATTATCCCGGGGCGCGCGGGCTGGGGCACGGCACCGGTTACCGCTATCCGCACGACGACCACCGGGGGGTGGTCACCCAGCAGTACGCCCCGGACGACCTCGTCGGGGTGGACTACTACCGGCCGAGTGGACACGGTGCGGAGCGTGCCGTCGGCACCCGGCTGCCACTGCTGCGCCGGATCGTCCGGGGACAGCCCACACCGCCGCCCACCGACGGCGTACGGCCGCCGGCCCGCGAGGCCGTACGGCCGCCCGGCGCCGACGAAGAGGTGCCGGCGGGCGCCGGAGGGCAGGCCGGGGGTGGGGGCGGTCCCGGCGGGGGGCCGATGGCAGCAGCGTCGGGCAGCGCACCGGAGGAGACCGTGAACGGCAGGATGCCCGCAGATGTCGTACCCGGCAGCCGCGCCCGACGAGGTCAGCCGGCTGTCGCGGCGCCGGAAGATGCGGTGCGGGGCAGGGTGCCAGAAGATGCCGTGAACGGCGCGGCGCCGGAAGATGCGGTGCGGGGCAGGGTGCCAGAAGATGCCGTGAACGGCGCGGCGCCGGAAGACGCGGTGCGGGGCAGGGTGCCAGAAGATGCCGTGAACGGCGCGGCGCCGGAAGACGCGGTGCGGGCCAGGGCGCCCGAGGATGCCGGGCGCGGCACGGTGCCGGAGGATGCCGGGCGCGGCACGGCGACAGCAGATGGCGGCGGGACACCAGAGGGGGAGGAACACCAGTGAGATCGCGCGGTTCGGACCGGGGCGAGGACGGCCACGACGAGCGGCGGGAACCACGGGGCAAGGGACGCCGCTGGGGCCGGGGCAGGTCGGAGGAGGCTCCGCCCGCCGAGCCCGAGGTCAGCGGCGAGGAGCTGGGCTGGATCACCGACCTGCGTACCGCCAAGGAGCAGAAGGCCGACATCGGTCCGGCCGACGGCACCAGCCCGGCCGACCCGCCGGCCCGGGTCCCCGCCGCCTACGAGCGGTTGCCGGAGGCGGGACCGGACGACACCGGATCGGTGCCGTCTCCCGGGGCGCCGTCGGCGGATCCGATCGCCGGGTCCGGTCGCCGTCGGGGCGACGAGCCGGAGCCGGGAGCACCGGTACCGCCGCCCCGGCGGGCAGCGGAGCCGCCGGATCCGGCCCAGCCCGCCCGGGGCGCCGGGCCCCAACCGCCGCGCGCCGAGCCGAGGCCCCCGGCCGTACCGCCGACGCCGTCCGTGGTGCCGCCGGTCGTGCCGGCGCCACCGCTCGGTCGGCCGGGTCGCGCGGCCGAGCCGGTCCACCCGACGGCGTGGTCCGGGCCACCGGAGCGTCGCCCGGCCGGCGACCGGGGCGAGCCTGCGGTGCGGCCCGGGGCCACACCGTGGCCGGGTGAGCCGGTACCGTCCGCCGGTCACCAGCCGCGGCACGGCGCCGCCCCGGTCGAACCGGGTGCGGGGCGGCGGGCAGCGGGTGCCCGGGGCGAGGAGTCGTCCCCGGCACGCCGGGGGGCGCCGCCGACCGAACCCGGCGACGGCCGGCACGGCCGGTCGGCCGGCCCCGCGCCCGGTGACTTCACCGGTCCGGGCAGCCCGGCCGGTCCCGGCGGGCGGTTCGGGGCAGCGGCCGCGCCCCCCAGCGGGGAATTCGTCGTACCGGCCACCGGCAACGCGCCACCGGTCCCGCCCGCTCCGCCCGCACCGGGCCGTCCGGGTGCACCCGAGCGTGATCCGGGCGGTCCGGGACGCGGCGGTCCGGTCCTGGGCGCACGCCGCCCCGGTGCCGCCCCGACGCCCTCCGGCGCCCACGCCGTCGGCACCGGTACGCCTTCCGGCCCGGGCGGCTACTCCCCGGGACCCGGTACGCATGCCGCCTCCGGCGGGGCGCACTCCGCAGACTCCGGCGCGCATTCCGCAGGCGGTGGGACGCACCCGGCCGGTGGAGCACACTCGGCCGGCGCCGGTGCACATGCGGCGGTCAGCGGACCGCCCGGCGTGGCGGCGCAGTCCGCCCCGGGTGGCGAACACGCCGTCGGCGAGCGGGAGACCCGCCCGTCCGACCATCCGGAGCGGCCGGCGGACTGGATCCGCAAGGCCGGCCGGGGAGGGGTACGCCCGGTCACCCCGGCCGCCGGATACGGGCCACCGGCTCCGGCGTCCGGAGCCGGGGCTCCCGGTTCTCCGCCGGTCCCCGGCGGTCCGGTGGAGCAGGGCAGCCGGTCGGCCGGCGGACCAGGTCCGGTCACCGGGCCGGGTTCGGTGGGCGGGCCGGGTTCGGTGGGCGGGCCGGGCCGGGCGGCCAACCGGCCACCGTCCGGGCCGGACGGCTTCGACGGCGGGCAGCCGGGACCGGGCCGGCACGGGACGCCGTCGTCCGAGGACCTCCGGGACGGCGGCCGGGTCGCCCGGGGTCGCCCCGGCGCGGGCCCCTCCGGTCCGCCGTTCGGGGCCGAAGGTACGGGTGGCGGCGGGCGGCACGGTGGGCCGCCACCGGTCGTACCGGGACGGCACGGCGCGGTCGCACCACCGGCCGGCGCCGGACCACGCGGTGATCTTCCCGCCCCCGGAAGTCCGTCCGGAGCCGGCGCTGCGCCGGTGCCGGGTGGTGGTCCCCGGGCAGCGTCGACGCGCGGCGGTGTCCCCCGACTGGTCGAACCGGCTGGCGAGCCAGGGTCGCCGCGGGCCGCCGGGCTCGGCCGACCTCCGGTCGAACCGGCGGAGCGGCGCGGTGCGCCGGGCGGCAGGTACGCCGTCGAGCCGGCCGACCGGAGCGGCCCGCCGGCACCGGGACCGGGCCGCGGCGACGGTCCCGCCGGCCGCCCGACCGCCGGTCGTGCCGGTGCGCCCGTCGACGGCGGCGCGGCCGGTCGACCGGGCGGTGCCGCCTTCGACGGCGGGGTACCGGGGCGCTCCGGCCCTGCCGTGGCGCCAGGCGGCCCCGCTCGGGCGTCCGCCCGGGGGCCGGCCGTGCCGGTCCATCCCGGACCCGGTTCCGCACCGCAGGCCGGGCCGACCCGGGATCCGGGCGCCGGTACGCCCGCCCGCCCCACGCCGGCCGAGGCTGGCCGGGCGGCCACGCCCCGTCCGGCTCCGGCGCGGCTGGACGGTCCGCGCCGGGACGAGGCCGTCCGGCCCGACCCGCCGGTCCGGCCCGACGCCCCGACCCGCCCGCCGGTACGTCCGGACGGCGCCGCCCGCCCCGATGGCCCGCCCCGTCCGGATGCGGCGATGCGTTCCGGCATGCCGCCGGCCACCGCCGGCCTGCACCCCGACGGCGGACCGGACCGGTCCGATCCGGCGCAGCCGGTGGCGGAACCGGCCCGGGGTGCCCGGGCGGAGCTACGACGCCAGCTCCGCGAACAGCGGCGGCTGAAGACGATCGCCCTGCTGCTGGCCAGCCTGCTGGTGCTCGGTGCGCTCCCGACGTATTTCGGTGTCCGGGCCGCGACCCGGGATCCGGTCTTCAACTCCCTCGACGCGCTGGCGGTGCCCGCCTGGGCCGCCACCGACACGGTCGACGGGGTGAGCGGCAGCCGGTGGTGTTTCATCGAGTGCCGCTTCCGGGAGCGGACCGTCGAGTCGGACCGGAAGTGGGAGGAGACGGCGCAGGCCTACGAGGCCGCCCTGACCCGCGAGGGGTGGCGACCGTGGAAGGTGGTGCTCTGCCCGGAACAGCCGGTCAACGGGCACTACACCTGCTGGCGGCGGGACGAGTTGACCCTCGACATGTGGGTACGGCAGCCGGCCTGCCCCGACCCGGCGTTCACCGCCCCGGGTGCGGCCCCGTCGCCCGCCGCGACCGGGCCGGAGGGCGTGAACTGCGAGGGTGCGCTCGTATCGATCAAGGTCCGCAACGCGATCGCGGACGAGCGGATCGGCCCGCAGCCCAGCACCGACCCGTCGCTGACCGGAGTGGACCCCGATCCGCTCTTCACCGACGATCCGCTCGGCGGGCTGGCGCCCACACCGACCCCGTCGTGAGGCCGGTGGTCGTCACCGACGGTAGGGTTCGGGGTTGGTACTCCGAAGGGCATTCCGGGTAACCGTCGTGACACGGCGCCGGACGTCCGGGTGAGACGCGTCGCGCGCGATTTCCGAGACGGTGCATAGAGGAGGACACGGGTGGACGCTGGAGAGATCGGCCAGATCGCCGCGCTCGTCGCGGCCGGGGCGTTCCTGATGCTGGTGTTGGTGCTGGTCAGGCCGATATGGCGGCTGGGCAACACGGTGGACGCGGCGACCCAGGCGATCAACGACATCAACGACCGCACGGCGCCGCTGCTCGCCAACATGAACGTCACGGTGGAGAACGTGAACACCGCACTGGGCCAGGTGCACACCTCACTGGACGGGGTGAACATCCAGCTCGCCAAGATCGACACGATGACCGGTCACGCCCAGAACGTCACCGCCAACATCGCCAACCTGAGCACCGTGGTCTCGGCCGCCGCGGCGAACCCGCTGGTCAAGGTGGCCGCGTTCGGGTACGGCGTGCGCAGGGCCGCCGCCGCCCGACGGCACGCCGAACAGGAGCGCGAGGTCCGTACCACCATCAAGCAGCAGCGCCGGGCGGCATCCCGGCGCGGGCGCCGGGCCGGTGCGGAGGAAGGATGAGGCCATGAAACGACTGCTCTGGTTGGGCATCGGGCTGGCCGTCGGCGCGCTGGTCGTCCGCAAGCTGACCCGCACCGCCCAGGCGTACACGCCGGGTGGCATCGCGAATTCGGTGGCGGAGTCGGCCGGTGGTCTGGTGCAGTCCCTACGGGACTTCGCGGACGACGTTCGGGACGGCATGGCCGAGCGTGAGCAGCAGATCCACCAGGCGTTCGCCGAGGGTGTCGCGTTCGACGACCAGTTCGAGGAGCTGCGCGAGGACCCCAGGATCGGCGACCGTGAGTTGTTTCCGGAGGAAGGCACCAGATGAAAACGGCGGAAGTCAAGCGGCGCTACCTGGCGCACTTCGAGGCCAACGGGCACACGGTGGTGCCGTCCGCTCCGCTGCCGGCGATCGACGACCCGAACCTGCTCTTCGTCAACGCCGGCATGGTCCAGTTCGTGCCGTACTTCCTCGGTCAGCAGACGCCGCCGTTCCGCCGGGCGGTGTCGGTGCAGAAGTGCATCCGTACCCCGGACATCGACGAGGTCGGCAAGACCAGCCGGCACGGCACGTTCTTCCAGATGAACGGGAACTTCTCGTTCGGTGACTACTTCAAAGAGGCTGCGATCTCGCTCGCCTGGGAGCTGGTCACCAAGCCGGTCGCCGACGGCGGTTTCGGGCTGGACCCGGAGCGGATCTGGCCGACGGTCTACCTGGACGACGACGAGGCCGAGGCGCTGTGGCGCGGGATCGGCGTGCCGGCGGAGCGGATCGTCCGGCGGGGCAAGGCGGACAACTTCTGGTCGATGGGGATCCCGGGGCCGTGCGGCCCGTGTTCGGAGATCTACTACGACCGGGGCCCGGCGTACGGCGCCGAGGGCGGGCCGGCGGTCGACGAGGACCGCTACCTGGAGTTCTGGAACCTGGTCTTCATGCAGTTCGAGCGGGGGCCGGGCACCGACAAGGAGAACTTCCCGATCCTCGGTGACCTGCCGGCGAAGAACATCGACACCGGCATGGGCCTGGAGCGGATGGCCGCGATCCTGCAGGGTGTCGACAACCTCTACGAGATCGACGAGGTGCGGCCGATCCTGGACCGGGCGGCCGAGCTGACCGGCCGGCGGTACGGCGCGCACTCCGGGCACGCGGCGAGCGAGTCGCACCCGGACGACGTACGGCTGCGGGTGGTCGCCGACCACGTGCGGACCGCGCTGATGCTGATCGGCGACGGGGTGACCCCGGCCAACGAGGGCCGCGGCTACGTGCTGCGCCGGATCATGCGCCGGGCGATCCGGGCGATGCGGCTGCTCGGCTGGCAGGACCGGGCGCTGCCCGAGCTGCTGCCGGTGGCCCGGGACTGCATGTCCCCGTCCTACCCGGAGCTGGCGACCGAGTTCGACCGGATCTCGTCGTACGCGTACGCCGAGGAGGATGCGTTCCTCTCCACCCTGCGGGCCGGTACGACGATCCTGGACACCGCGATCGCGGAGACCCGTTCGGCGGGTGGTGCGAAGCTCTCCGGGGACAAGGCGTTCCAGTTGCACGACACGTACGGCTTCCCGATCGACCTGACCCTGGAGATCGCCGCCGAGCAGGGCCTGTCGGTGGACCAGGACGGGTTCCGCCGGCTGATGGCCGATCAGCGGGCCCGGGCCAAGGCCGACGCGCAGGCCCGCAAGACCGGGCACGTGGACCTGTCGGCGTACCGCTCGGTGCTCGACTCCGGCGGGCCGGTGCAGTTCACCGGCTACACCGAGGTGTCCCGGGAGTCGTCGGTGCGGGCGCTGCTCGGCACCGGCGGCACGCCGGTCGAGGTGGCCGGTGAGGGCGACACGATCGAGCTGGTGCTGGACGCGACCCCGTTCTACGCCGAGGGCGGTGGCCAGCAGCCGGACGTCGGCCTGATCACCGTCGGCGCAGGTCAGGTCGAGGTGCTCGACGTGCAGCAGCCGATCCCGGGGCTGATCGTGCACCGGGCCCGGGTGGTCCGCGGCGAGGTACGCACCGGCGAGGCCGGGCTCGCCGAGATCGACGTGGTACGCCGGCGGGCGATCTCCCGGTCGCACACCGCCACCCACCTGGTGCACCAGACGATGCGCAACTTCCTCGGCGAGTCGGCCACCCAGGCCGGTTCGCTGAACGCACCGGGCCGGCTGCGGTTCGACTTCAACACCCCGACCGGGGTGGCGCCGAGCGTGCTGCACGACGTCGAACAGCAGGTCAACGAGGTGCTGCTGGCCGACCTGGAGGTGCACGCCTTCATCACCTCGCAGGAGGAGGCCCGCCGGCTGGGCGCGATGGCGCTGTTCGGCGAGAAGTACGGCGACGAGGTGCGGGTCGTCGAGGTCGGCGAGTACGCCCGGGAGCTGTGCGGCGGTACCCACGTGGCCCGGTCGGCCCAGCTCGGCCTGGTGAAGATCCTCTCCGAGTCCTCGATCGGCTCCGGGGTACGCCGGGTCGAGGCGCTGGTCGGGCTGGACGCGTTCCAGTTCCTGGCCAAGGAGCACCTGCTGGTCTCCCGGCTGGCCGAGCTCTACCGGATCCCGGGTGACCAGGTCGCCGACCGGGTCGAGCAGACGGTCGCCCAACTGCGGGACGCCGAGCGGGAGCTGGAGAAGCTGCGCGCCCAGTTGGTGCTCGGCGGTGCGGCGGCGCTCGCCGCGGCGGCCCGGGACGTCCGTGGGGTGGCCTTCGTCGGCACCGAGGCGCCGGAGGGCGCGGCCGGGAACGACGTGCGTACCCTCGCCCAGGAGATCCGGGGCAAGATCGACCCGGCCCGTCCGGCGGTGGTCGCGGTGGCGGCCCGGGCGAACGGCAAGGCGTCGCTGGTGGTCGCGGTGAACGGCGCGGCCAAGGATCGGGACGTCTCGGCGGCGGCCCTGGTCAAGGGTGCGCTCTCCGGCCGGGGCGGTGGCAACGCCGACCTGGCCCAGGGCGGCGGCCTGCCGGCCGGTGAGGCGCCGAGCCTGCTGGCGGCGGTCGAGAAGGCACTCGCCGAGGCGTGAGTTCGGGCTCTGGTTGCTCCCCGGCGGGCCGTTGTGATTGGATCTTCAGCCACGACGGCCCGCCGGTTCGGGCGGATCTGCCCGGAGCCGGCCGACAGGATACGGATGATCCAGTTTTCCGGTGCGTAACACGATGAACCGACCTTCCCCTGGCGCGGCACGATGACGGCTCTTCCTCGTGGCGTGCGGCTCGGCGTGGACGTCGGCCAGGTGCGCGTGGGCGTGGCGCTCTCCGACCCGGACGGCATCCTGGCGACTCCGCTGGTCACGCTGGCCCGGGACCTGAAGACCGGTATTGAGGCGATTCCCGCCGATATCTCAGAAATCGCGCGGCTCGTCGAACTCCACGAGGTGGTCACGGTGGTGGTCGGTCTGCCGGTGACACTCGCCGGGGGGCACGGACCGGCGGCGACCCAGGCGAAGGCGTACGCCCGGCGGCTGGCCGCGGCGATCGCGCCGGTGCCGGTCGATCTGGTGGATGAAAGGATGTCGACCGTCGTGGCTTCTCGTAGGCTAGCCGAGCGGGGCGTCCGAGGACGACGTCAACGGGCGGTGGTCGATCAGGCGGCCGCGGTGGAGATTCTGCAGAGCTGGCTAGACAGGCAGCGGAGGCGGACGGAATGATCGACGAGTTGGAGCTCGCGTTCGACGAGCGTGCGGAGAAGGGACGACACCGCCGCGGCGCGCAGCGCAAACGCAACGGCAAGAAGAAGCGTGGCGGGCGGGGGCGTACCGTCGCGGCACTGCTGATGACGTTCGTGCTGCTCGGCGTCCTGGGCGGTGCCGGCTGGTACGGCTTCGACCGGGTGCAGGGATACTTCGTCACCCCGGACTACGACGGCAGCGGCAGCGGTGAGGTCCAGGTCCAGGTCGAACAGGGCCAGAGCATCGCCGAGATCGCCAACACGCTGGTCGCGGCCGGCGTCGTCAAGAGCACCAAGGCGTTCATCGAGGCGGCCCAGGAGAACTCGCGGAGCCAGAACATCCAGCCGGGTGTTTACAAGATCCGCAAGGAGATGAACGCGAAGGCGGCGCTGGGCCTGCTGCTCGACCCGAAGAACAAGCTGGTCAACGGCTTCCTGGTCAGGGAGGGCGCGACCGCCAAGCAGATCTTCAAGGCGCTGGCGGCCGAGACGAAACTTCCGGTCAAGGACTTCGAGACCGCCGCCAAGGACCTGAAGGGGCTTGGCATCGCCGACTTCTGGTTCAACCGCGACGACAAGCAGTCGGTACGCAAGTCGATCGAGGGCTTTCTCTTTCCCGACACCTACGAGCTACCGCCGAACGCCACCGCCGAGGCGATCCTCAAGCTGATGGTGCAGCGCTTCATGTCGGTCGCCGAGGAGATCGACTTCGTCGACCGGGTGCAGAAGGAGCGCGAGATCAGCCCGTACGAGGCGCTGATCGTGGCGTCGCTGGCCCAGGCCGAGGCGGGCAACGCCGACGACCTCGGCAAGGTCGCCCGGGTGGCGTACAACCGGATCTACAGCGGCGACCACTACTGCAAGAACGGCGACGGCCTGACCGGCTGCCTGGAGTTCGACGTCGGGGTCAACTACTACTGGGAGCTGACCGGCAAGAAGACAAAGCGGTCCGGGGACATGACGGACGCGGAACTCTTCGACTCGAAGAACCCGTACCGGATGCACGGCAAGGCCGGTCTGCCCCCCGGGCCGATCAACAGTCCGGGCCAGCAGGCCCTGGAGGGGGCGATGAACCCGCCGCCGGGCAAGTGGCTGTTCTTCGTGGCGATCGACAAGGAAGGCCACTCGGCGTTCGCGGAGACGAACGAGCAACACGAGCGGAACATCCAGAAGGCCCGAGAGAACGGCGTGCTCTGAGGTGACGGCGAGGTGACGCACGAGCGCCGGGCGGCGGTGCTGGGCAAGCCGATCGCCCACTCGCTCTCCCCGGTGATCCACAACGCCGGTTACGCGGCGGCCGGGTTGACCGGGTGGTCCTACGGTGCGATCGAGTGTGCCGAGGCCGAACTGCCCGACCTGGTGGCCGGGCTCGGCCCGGAGTGGGCGGGGCTCTCCCTGACCATGCCGCTGAAGGAGGCGGCGCTCGCGGTGGCCGGCGAGGTCTCGCCGGTCGCCGCCGCGATCGGCGCCGCCAACACTCTGGTACGCCGACCGGACGGCTCCTGGGCCGCCGACAACACGGACGTACCGGGGATGGTCGACGTGCTGACCGGCGCCGGTGTGCCGGCCGGTGCCGAGGTGGTGTTGCTCGGTGCCGGCGGTACCGCCCGGGCCGCGCTCGCCGCCGCCGACCACCTGGCCGCCCGCCGGGTCACCTGCCGGGTACGCCGGCCCGCCGCCGGTGTGGAACTGGCCCGGCTGGCCGACACGCTCGGGCTGCGGTTCGAGATCGCGGACTGGGCGGCGCCGGCCGAGCGGGACGGCGCGGATCTGGTGATCTCCACCGTGCCGAAGGGCGCCGCCGACGGTTTCACGGCGGCGGCCCGGTCCTGGCGGCCCGAGACGGTCTTCTTCGACGTCGTCTACGACCCGTGGCCGACCCCGCTCGCCGCCGCTGCGGCGGCGGCCGGCTGCCGGATCGTCTCCGGCCTCGACCTGCTGCTGGCCCAGGCGATCGGGCAGTTCGAGCAGTTCACCGGGGTGTCCGCCCCGGTGTCCGAGATGCGTTCCGCCCTCGCCGCCGCCCTCGCCGCGAGGTCGATGTAGTTCGGAGACTCGCCCGGACAAAGGCCCGCCCCGGAACGCCGAGGGGAAGGCGGCGGACCGAGGCAGGCCGGTCGGGTGACGAGGCAGGTCATTGGCGGCGCCGGGGCACCCAGTAGAGGATCTGTCCGGCGATCAGCGCGGGGTGGGTGTCGGGCATGGCTTGCAGCGCCCGGGTGAGGTGTACGCCGAGATACATCATCAGTCCGACCCGGTTGCCCTTGAAGCCGATCAGCAGGGCCAGCCGGGCGGGCGCGCAGGGCCAGGGGTCCCGACAGGTCTCGCAGTCATACGACTGGGCCGGAGTGTGTCTGCCGGTCGGGTAGCGCCGCTGGGCGAGCCGCCGCATGTGCCGGTACCAGCGCTCCTGCGGCCCGATCACGGCTAGATCGGGCCGGCTCGCTCGGCACGGTGTGACCGCTCTCCGTAGCGGCCCCGATGGATCTGGGCGGGGGTCAGCGCGCCGGCCCGGCCGATCTGGTGCCGTCCGGACGGCGAGTTCCAGATCGGGTCGTCTCTGCCGTCCCTGCCCTGTCGTGTCCAGTGCACATTGGCCGGCGGCGGTCCGATCGGAGCCGAGCGGGTTACCTTGGGCGAGAACGCCTCCATGCCGGCCCGGTACTCCGCCTCGGTCATCGGTCGCAGCGGGGGGCCGAATGGCAGCGGTATCCGGTTGAGTGAGTCTGGGCAGACCCAGCGGTGACCGCATCGGCAATAGCGCCACAGTCGCCGCCAGTCTCGTCGGTGGGGCCGCCTTCCCTGCGTCATTGGGTCACCTCTCAGTCTCTTCGTCTGCCCTCCACCCTGGACTGAAAGCCGCCTGGAGCGGAAGATAAGCGAGCGAGAGTATCGGAGGATATCGACTAGTTGATCTGGAGTCGGGTGGATTAAGTGAATGACCTACGCGAGATCCTCAGGACACAGCGAACACGGGCGAAGCGAACCCGGGATCAGGTGGGGGCGGCCGTTGGCCTGAGCGGAGCGTCGATCGCGGCGTTCGAGCAGGGCCGGATGATCCCTCAGCCGGACACCGCCGAACGCCTTGACGAACATTTCAAGACCGGAGACCAGATCCAGCGTGCAGCCAGGGAGGCGCGGGAGGATGCCCGGCCCACCTGGCTGCGCCCGTGGACGGAGCACGAGCAGCGGGCAACCATGTTGCGCTGCTTCGAACACAGCCTGATTCCCGGACTACTCCAGACCGAGGCGTACACCCGGGCGCTGCTGGCCAGCGGGAGGCTGCCCGGGGAGGTGATCGACCGGACAACGCAGGTGCGGCGTGAACGACAGGCCGCGACGATCGACCGGCCCAACCCTCCGATGCTGTCTGCGCTCATCTGTGAGGTTGCCCTCAGCTATGGGCCTGTCGACGTCATGAAGGAGCAGCTAGAGCATCTGATCGAGGTGAGTCGCCGGCCGCAGGTGCAGATCCTGGTTGTGCCCCGGGCCGCTGGCCTCCATCCTGGCCTCCAGGGAGCGTTCGTGCTGGCGACCCTTCCGGCACGGGGCCGGGCCGTCTATCTTGACGACCAGCTTCGAGGACGTTCGGTGACCGACGGGGCGGACGTGGACGAACTGGAGCGATCGTGGGAGATCGTCCGCGGTCTGGCCCTGCCGGTAAGCTTGTCGCAAGACCTGATCATGAAGGCGGTCAACAACCATGACTGAGCCGAACTGGCACAAGAGCAGCCGCAGCGGCACCAACCAGGGCAACTGCGTGGAGGTTGCCGACAACCTTCCGGGCCGGGTGCTGGTTCGGGACACCAAGGACCGGGATGGCGGGACCCTGACGTTCGGGCCGGCCGCTTGGCGGGCGTTCGTCGGTGAGGTAGCCCGGCGGTCGTAACCGCCGGAGCCGCGACCAGCGCCCCGCTATCCGGTCAGCCCGGGTGGTGGGGCGTTCCGTCGTCTCTAGCCGTGTGGGGCAACACCTCGCCACGCGGGGTGTCAAGCCTGGAGGCCCAGCGTCGGCACCTAACGGTTGCTTCCCCGGGTGCTGCTGCGGGACGGTCGTTGATGGTTCGAGGACGGTTCGTAGCTCGACGACCAGCTACCTGGGCGGACTCGCACGTCGATGACATACGCGCCTTAGAACTCCTAGCAGAATGACGTTGGGCGTGTCCGACGGTTGCGAGGATCGTTCTGTCCGGACGTGAGGAGGGGTGAGCAGCCGCCGTGGATCGTCTCGGACGAGTTGTGGGCCGAGATCGAACCACTGATGCCACCCCGCCCACCATGCCGGCACCGGTTCCCGTCTGTTCAGCCGGGAAGTTCGGTGATGCTGAGGGCGAAGTCCAAGTTTCCCACCCCGTGGTTGGCGAGGCCCACCGTGACCACGCCCGCTCCTTCCAGCCAGTGCGCCATTTTCAGGCCGCCGACGTCCAGCGGGCGCAGCCCGAGGCTCTCGATGAACGCCTCCACACTTGCCTTGGCCTGCGCATTGTCGCCGGCGATGAAGACGTCGGGCCGACCCTTCTCCAGGACATGACGGAAGATGGTGTTGAACGCCTTCACCACGCTGGCGCTGGCCGGGGCCGCCTTGGCGACTTCCTGCGCGATCGAGGTTTCCTCGCTGTGGGCCAGTCCGTCGAACGTGGCGTTGAAGGGGTTGCTGATGTCGACGATGACCTTGCCGGCGAGAGCGTCTCCGTACTGGGTGACGGCCGGCACGACACCGTCGTACAACAGGGCCACGATGACGATGTCCCCGGCCGGGGCGGTGCCCCATTCTCCCGTCGTGGTGCCGCCGCCGAGAGCCTTGGCTAGGTCAGCGGCCTTGGACTGATCGCGTCCCATGACCTCGACGGTGTTGCCGCCCGCTAACGCCCGCGCGCCGATGGTGCGGGCCATGTTCCCGGTACCGATGATGCTGATGTTGCTCATGAGATGTCCTGCCCTGGTTGTGGTTGTTCGATTCAGATGGCGGTGGTGCCGCCGTCGGCGACGAGTTCCATGCCGTTGACATAGCTGGAGTCGTCGGAGGCGAGGAAGAGGGCGACGGTGGCGATTTCGTCGGGTCGGCCCATCTGGCCGCGGGGGATGAGGGACTCGAACTGGCGCTTGGTGGCCTCGTCGAAGAGTTCTTCCTGCTTGGCGGTGGCGACCTGGCCGGGGGTCAGGACGTTGACCCGGATCTTGCGGTCGCGCAGTTCGTTGAGCCAGACGCGGGCCCAGGCCTGCTGGACGGCCTTGCTGCCGGCGTAGACGCTCCAGCCGGGGAAGGCGCCGAGGGAGGCGTTGGAGCCGGTCATGAGGATGGAGCCGCCGTCGTTGAAGAGCGGCAGGGCCTTCTGGACGGTGAACAGGGTGCCCCGGGCGTTGAGCCCGAACCAGGTGTCGAACTGGGCCTCGGTGATCTCGCCGAGCAGGGCGGGCTCGCCCCCGCCGGCGCTGGCCCATAGCACGTCGAGGCCGCCCTTCTCCCGCTTGACCGTGTCGTACAGGCGGTCCAGGTCGTCCAGGTCGGCGGCGTCGCCCTGGACGCCGGTGACGTTGCGGCCGATCTGCTTCACGGCCTCGTCCAGGGCGTCCTGGCGGCGGCCGGTGATGAAAACGTGCGCTCCCTCGTCGACGAACAGCTTCGCGCCTGCCAGCGCCATGCCGGTGGTGCCGCCAGTGATGACCGCTACCTTGCCGTCAAGCTTTCCCATGATCGCTCCCTTGGGTCGGTGGTGCCGTAAGTACCTGAGGCGACGATGTTATGTACACCGCCCTGTGTGCCTACGGTACGGGGCAGGCCGCCGGGGCGCAAACTATGTACACCGGTCGTTACCCAACTGGGGTACCATGGAGGCTATGACGGAGTTGGAGAAGGGCCCCACGGGCCGCCGCCGCGGCCGGGGCGCCCGCGAGCGCATCCTCAGCGCCTCCCAGCAGCTGTTCCGCGAGCAGGGGATCAACCGCACCGGCATGGACCAGCTTTGCGCAACGGCCCAGGTGTCCAAGCGCACGGCCTACCAGCACTTCCCCGGAAAGGATGAACTCGTCGCCGAGTACCTGCGCCGGTTCGACCCCTCCGTTCTGTCCGGCGTGTTCGACCGCACCGACCTCACGCCCCGCGAACGGCTCCTCGCCGCCCTCGACATCCCCCCCACCACCCCCCTGTGTCCCTACATCGGCGCCGCCGTCGAACTCCACGACCCCCAGCACCCCGCATCCCAGTACGCGCGCGACTACAAGAAAGCCGTCGCCGCGCGGCTCGCCGACACCGCCCGGGAAGCCGGCGCCGCCGACCCTGAACAGCTCGGCGAGCAGCTCGCGCTGCTCATCGACGGCGCCGCGACCCGCACCCGGGTCCTCGACGCCGACGCTTTCCCCACCGCCGCCGCCATCGCCGCCGTCCTCATCGACAACGCCATCCCCGCCACAGCCGGCGACGACCGGCGACGGGAGGAAGTGTCAAGTTAACCTGGCACTCCGCGACCGGGCCGGACGCGCCGCCGGTCGCGCGGCTGCACCCGCTGGTACGCCACACCAGCCGCCCGGCACCTGGCCCCGAGCCGGCGGAACCAGTGCAGCAGGGCGATGGTCCGTTCGACTACCCAGCGGGCGGGTGCCGAGCCCGGACCCGTGCGGTTGGCCGCGTCGGGCGATGACCGGAACGATATGCCTGTCGCGTAGGCGCTGCCGGTGGGTGTCGAAGTCGTAGCCACGGTCGGCGAAGAGCAGGTCAGGACGTTGTCGGGGGCCGGCCGGGCTTGCCGGGTATCGGTGGGATCGCGTATGAGTACACCTACGCCGAACTGGCGGAAGAGCAGTCGCAGCGGCACCCCTGACGTTCGGGCCGGCTGCTTGGCGGGCGTTCGTCGGCGAGATGGCCCGGCGGCCGTAACCGCCAGAGTCACGACCAGCGCCCCGCTACCCGGCCGGTGGGGCGCTCATCTGCGTTCCGCCGGAGCGGGACTGGCGGACGTACGCGACCGCTCAGGTGTCCGTCGGCTCAGGCGCTCCGGTCGGTCCGCCGTCGGTTCGGCCGGCTCCCGTCCCCGGGCGATGGTGAAGACCACCAGCGCGGAGAGGGCGGTGCTGCCGAGCATGAGTACGGCCATCGGCACCGCGCTGTCCTCCGGGCCGAGCCCGGCCAGCGGTGCCAGGGCGGCGGCGATGGACAACTGGAGCGCGCCGAGCAGCGCGGCGGCACTGCCGGCGTGCCCGGGGTGCCGGTCCAGGGCCAGGGCCAGTCCGTTCGGCAGGGTCATCCCGATGCACGAGACGAAGACGAAGAGCGCGACCAGGACGGTCGGGACGTTCTCGGTGACCGCCCCGCCGAGCAGGGCGGCGGCGGCCAGCAGGCTGGCGACCAGCGCGGTGCCGAGTAGCCGGCGGGTGCCGTACCGGTCGAGCAGCCGGGCGTTGAGTTGGCCAACTGCGGTCATCCCGACGGCGTTCACCGCGAAGACCAGGGTGAACCAGCCGGCGGAGAGCGCGAAGACGTCCTGGATCACGAACGAGGACCCGGAGATGTACGCGAAGAGCGCGGCGAAGGCCAGCCCCTGGGTGAGTACGTAGCCGAGGTAGACCCGGTCGGTGAGCAGTCCCCACATCACCCGGGCGGTAGCGGCCGGCCCGCCGGTGTGCCGCCGCTGCGGCGGGAGAGTCTCCGGCAGCCGCCAGGCCACGGCGGCGAGCACCAGCAGACCGATCGCCGACAGCGCGACGAAGACGGCCCGCCAGGAGCCGAACCGGAGTACCAGGTTGCCGAGGGCCGGCGCGGCGGCCGGGGCGACCCCGAAGATCAGGATCAGTCGGGAGAAGTACTTCGCCGCCGCCGCGCCGGAGTAGAGGTCCCGGACGATGGCCCGGGCGACGACCACGCCCGTCCCGCTGGCCACCCCCTGGAGCAGCCGGAGCGCGGCCAGTGCCTCGGCCGACGGGGCGAACGCGCAGAGCAGGCTGGTCACGGTGTACGCGACGACGCCGACCAGTACCGGCCGGCGGCGTCCCCACCGGTCGCTGAGCGGCCCGGTGACGAGCTGGCCGAGGGCGAGGCCGAACAGGAAGGTGGTGAGGGAGAACTGCACCTGCGCCGGGGTGGCGGCGAGGTCGCCGGTCATCTCGGGGAACGCCGGCAGGTACATGTCCAGGGACAGTGGACCGACCGCGGTCAGGGTACCGAGCAGCAGCAGTTGTCCGACTCCCGAGGCGCGGCGGGGCGGTGCTGCGGAGCGCGCTCTGCCCACTGCGGTCCCCCTAGTCTTGGGATAGCCGACACTTTAGCTCTGTGGGCAGAGGTATTGCGATGTGAAGTAGCCGACCCCGGAGGCACCGAGGCGCCCGGGTGACGACGGCAGGGGTGCCGGACCAGGACGGTGCCGGACGAGACGGTGACAGGGGATCGTGACGGTGACGGGATCGAGGATGACCGACGACGTGACGGCCGGCGCGGCGGAGGCGCTCGGCAGCGCCGTGGCCGACCTGCACCGGGTGCTGCGCCGGTCGACGAGTCGACGGATCGGCCGGGCACCGCTGCCGGACGCCCAGGTGGAGGTGCTGCGGCTGGTCGAACGCTGCCCGGAGATCAGCGTCAAGGAGGCGGCGGAACGGCTGCACACCGCCGCCAACACGGTCAGCACGCTGGTCGGCGACCTCGCCGGTGCCGGCCTGCTGGAACGCGCCCGGGATCCGCACAACCGGCGGATCGTCCGGCTCCGGCTGACCCCGGCCGCGCACCTGCGGATCGCCGAGTACGTCGCGCACCGGCGCGACCTGCTGCTCGACGCGCTGCACCGGCTCGACGAGCCGGCCCGCCGGGACATCGTGCGGGCCGCCGGCCAGCTCCACCGGCTCGCCGACCTGCTGGTTGACCAGGAGCGGGCCGACCAGCCGCCCGGGGCGCCGGGTGCTGCCCGTCCGTAGAGCGGGACGGTACGGGCGGTGGGCGGCAGCACACCGGGGCCGTGCCAAACTTGACCGGCGGGCGGCCGGCCCGGTCGCCACGAGGAGAGGGTTGGTCGTGTTGCGCTGGTTGACGGCGGGGGAGTCCCATGGTCCCGCCCTGGTTGCGGTGCTGGAAGGCTTGCCGGCCGGGGTCGAGGTGACCAGCGAGGAGATCGTCCGCCAGTTGGGCCGCCGCCGGCTCGGCTACGGCCGGGGCGCCCGGATGTCCTTCGAGCGGGACGAGGTCGAGATCGTCGGCGGTCTCCGGCACGGCCTGACCCTGGGCAGCCCGGTGGCGATCCGGGTGGGCAACTCCGAGTGGCCCAAGTGGCAGACGGTGATGGCGGCCGACCCGGTCGACCCGGAGCTGCTTGCCGGTCAGGCCCGCAATGCCCCGCTGACCCGCCCCCGACCCGGGCACGCCGACCTGGCCGGCATGCAGAAGTACGGCCACACCGACGCCCGGCCGATCCTGGAACGGGCCAGCGCGCGGGAGACCGCCGCCCGGGTCGCGGTCGGCACCGTCGCCCGGGCCCTACTCCGGCAGGCGCTCGGCATCGAGATCGTCTCGCACGTGGTGGAACTCGGCTCGGTGGCCGCCAAGCCCGGGCTCCAGCCCCGGCCCGAGGACGCCGAGCGGATCGACGCCGACCCGCTGCGCTGCCTCGACCCGGAGGCGAGTGCCCGGATGGTCGCCGAGGTGGACGCCGCCAAGGCCGACGCCGACACCCTCGGCGGCATCGTCGAGGTGCTCGCCTACGGCGTACCGCCGGGGCTGGGCAGCCACGTGCAGTGGGACCGCAAGCTCGACGCCCGGCTCGCCGCGGCGCTGATGTCCATCCAGGCGATCAAGGGTGTGGAGATCGGCGACGCCTGGCAGCAGGCCCGGTCCCGGGGCTCGGTGGCGCACGACGAGATCGTCCCCACCGCGACCGGGGTACGCCGGGTCACCGACCGGGCCGGTGGCCTGGAGGGCGGGATCACCACCGGCGAGCCGTTGCGGGTACGTGCCGCGATGAAGCCGATCTCCTCGCTCAACCGAGCACTGTCCACCGTGGACGTCACGACCGGCGAGCCGGCGACCGCGATCAACCAGCGCTCCGACGTCTGCGCCGTACCCGCCGCCGCGATCGTCGCCGAGACCATGGTCGCGCTGGTGCTGGCCGAGGCGGCGCTGGAGAAGTTCGGCGGCGACTCGGTCACCGAGATCCGCCGCAACCTCGCCGGCTACCTGGACAATCTGGTGATCCGCTGATGGCGCCGGTCTGTGTGCTGGTGGGCGTGATGGGCGCCGGCAAGACCAGCACCGGGCTGCTGGTCGCCAAGGGACTCGGGGTCGACTTCCGGGACACCGACAGCGACATCGAGGTCACGGCCGGCAAGCCGATCCCGGAGATCTTCGTCGACGACGGCGAGGAGCACTTCCGTACCCTGGAACGGGCCGCCGTGGCGACCGCGCTGGCCTCCTTCGACGGGGTGCTGGCGCTCGGCGGCGGCGCGATCCTCGCCAAGGAGAACCGGGCCGCGCTCGCCGGTCACCGGGTCGTCTATCTCTCGGTGGAGCTGTCGGACGCGGTCAAGCGGGTCGGTCTGGGCACCGGCCGGCCGCTGCTCGCGATCAATCCCCGGGCCACCCTGAAGCACCTGCTCGACCAGCGGCGTCCGCTCTACACCGAGGTGGCCACCTGGACCGTGGTCACCGACGGGCGGACCCCGGAGCAGGTGGCCGACGAGATCCTGGCCGGGCTGGCCGGCGACCGGGTCGGCTAGGGTTCGGCCCGTTGGGCTCGGCCCTTTCGACGGTGTGGGGGCACAAGCGGGGCAGCTCGACAGCCTCCCCGCCGGACACCTACCGGCCACCCCTACCCGGCGGGGACGCCCGAGCCGCCGTGCGGCAGGCGTACCGGGTCGGTGGCGGCGCGCAGCGGCTGGCCGGTGGCACGCTCCCGGAGCAGGTCCAGGGACTCGTCGTCCAGCCCGGCCAGGTTGACCGGGTCGGCGGCCGGGTCCCAGGCCGGCGGCGGCAGGTGTCCGTCGCCGATCAGCGCCCGGAGCCGGTCCTGCTCCTCCGGCGGGTGGGTGCTGCTGGAGACCGACCTGGAACAGGTCCGCCGCCGGGTGCCGCCCAGCATCGGCGAGCTGGCTCCCACCGCCGACGGCATCCTGCTGCGGACCCGGGCCGAGGACCTGACCGGGATGGCGCAGCTCCTCGCCGGGTACGCCGCCCGGCGACCACCGCCTGCGGCGGACCCCATCCTCTAGGCTCTAGCCCGATGGACGAACTGACCCGAATTCCGGTCGGCGGCGACCGGCCGTACGACGTCCTCGTCGGCCGGGACCTGCTGGCCGCGCTGCCGCCGCTGCTGGACGGTGCCGAGCGCGCCGCCGTGCTGCACGCCCCGCCGCTGAAGGCGCACGCCGACGAGCTGGCCGAGCGGCTCCGCGCCGCCGGGATCGACCCGCTGACCGTGCCGGTGCCGGACGCCGAGGCCGGCAAGGACATCGAGGTCGCGGCCGGCTGCTGGGAGCGGCTCGGTGCGGCGGGCTTCACCCGTACCGATGCGGTGGTCGGGGTGGGCGGCGGCGCCGTGACCGACCTGGCCGGCTTCGTCGCCGCCTGCTGGCTGCGGGGGGTCCGCTGGGTGCCGGTCTCCACCTCGCTGCTCGGCATGGTCGACGCGGCGGTGGGCGGCAAGACCGGGGTCAACACGGCCGCCGGCAAGAACCTGGTCGGTGCGTTCCACCCGCCGGTCGGGGTGCTCTGCGACCTGGCGATGCTGGACTCGCTGCCGGCGGTCGACCTGGCCGCCGGGCTCGCCGAGGTGGTGAAGTGCGGCTTCATCGCGGACCCGGCGATCCTCGACCTGATCGAGTCGGATGCGACGGCGGCGACGGACCCGTCCGGAGCGGTGGTCCGGGAACTGGTCGAGCGGGCGATCCAGGTGAAGGCGGACGTGGTCTCCGGCGACCTGCGCGAGGCGGGCCGGCGGGAGATCCTCAACTACGGACACACCCTCGGACACGCGATCGAGAAGGTCGAGGGCTACCGCTGGCGGCACGGGCACGCGATCTCCGTCGGCCTGGTCTACGCCGCCGGGCTGGCCTGGCGGGCCGGCCGGCTGGACGAGCCGACCGTGGCCCGGCACCGGACGGTGCTGACCACGCTCGGGCTGCCGACGAGCTACCGCGCGGACGCCTGGCCGGAGTTGCTGGCCGCAATGCGGGTGGACAAGAAGGCCCGGGGCAACCGGCTGCGGTTCGTGGTGCTGGACGGGCTGGCCGAGACCGGGATCCTGGACGGCCCGGACGACGAGCTGCTGTACGACGCGTACGCCGAGGTGGCGGCATGAGGGTCTACGTGCTCAACGGGCCCAACCTGGGCCGGCTCGGCATCCGGCAGCCCGAGGTGTACGGCGCCACCAGCTACGCCGACCTGGTGGCGAGCTGCCAGGCCACCGGCGAGGAGTTGGGCCTGGAGGTGGAGGTCCGGCAGACCGACGCCGAGGCGGAGTTGATCGGCTGGCTGCACCAGGCGGCCGACGAGGAGGCGGGGGTGGTGCTCAACCCGGCCGCCTGGTCGCACTACTCCTACGCGGTCCGGGACGCCTGCGCCATGCTGCGCGGCCCGCTGGTCGAGGTGCACATCTCCAACATTCACGCCCGGGAGGAGTTCCGGCACCACTCCGTGGTCTCGGCCGTCGCGACCGGGGTGATCTGCGGCCTCGGGGTCGACGGTTACCGGCTGGCCCTGCTGCACCTGGCCGCACTGCGGGACCGCTCCGCCCGGGGCTGACCGGCCGTCCCGTCCCGTCGAAACGGGCTGGTCCTGATCAACTGGACGCCCCTAGTAGACTTGCCGGGTCTGTCCGCCCGAATTAAAGATCAAGGCAGGAAATGGCCACCACCAACGACCTGAAGAACGGGCTGGTTCTCAACCTCGACGGCGAGCTGTGGGCCGTCGTGGAGTTCCAGCACGTCAAGCCCGGCAAGGGCGGTGCCTTCGTGCGCACCACGCTGAAGAACGTGCTGTCCGGCAAGGTGGTCGACAAGACGTTCAACGCGGGTACCAAGGTCGACACGGCCACCGTCGACAAGCGCACCATGCAATACCTCTACATCGACGGCGAGGACTACGTCTTCATGGACCTGGAGACGTACGACCAGATCCCGGTGCCCGGCGGCACGGTCGGCGAGGCGGCCAACTACCTGCTGCCCGAGGCGGAGGCGATCGTCGCCACCCACGAGGGCGTGCCGCTCTACGTCGAACTGCCGACCAGCGTCGTGCTGGAGATCACCTACACCGAGCCCGGCCTGCAGGGCGACCGCTCCACCGGCGGCAACAAGCCGGCGACGGTCGAGACCGGCGCCACCGTCCAGGTGCCGCTCTTCATCACCACCGGCGAGAAGATCAAGGTCGACACCCGCGACGGCCGCTATCTCGGCCGAGCCTGATGGCGGAGGGTCCCAAACAGCAGATGCCGGCGCGCCGCAAGGCACGCAAGCGGGCCCTGGACGTCCTCTACGAGGCGGACATGCGGGCCCGGCCCGTCGCCGAGGTGCTGGCCGGCTATCTCCAACGGTTGGAACAGCCGCGCCCCGAGCACCTGGGCTATGCGGTGGGCCTGATCGAGGGTGTGGCGGAGCACCAGGCCCGAATCGACGAGCTGATCGACAGCTACGCCGAGGGCTGGACGCTGGACCGGATGCCGGTCGTCGACCGCAACCTCGCCCGGACCGCCATCTACGAACTGCTCTACGTCGACGAGATCGACGACGCGGTGGCGATCAGCGAGGCGGTCGAGCTGGCCCGGCAGATGTCGACCGACGACTCGCCCCGGTTCCTCAACGGCCTCCTGGGCCGGATCGCCGAGTACGCGACCCGCTGAGCCTTCGGTAGCCGGTCCGTCCGGCGTGGGGGGTTCCCCGGCGTGGTGGGTTCCGTCCGGCGTGGCGAGATTCCGCCCGGTGTGGTGGGTTTCCGCCCGGTGTGGTGGTTCCGGGTTCCTGTGTTCCCGGCATCGCGGTTTCACCCGGGCCGGAGCCGTTCCGGTCGGTTCCGGCCGGCGCGACGACCCGGTCGGCCGCCGAGGTGCCGGTGTCGGCGCCGACCGGGCGACGTCTGTGCACGGCACTGTCGAGCTGCCCCGTTTGTGCACCCAACGGTCGTCGTGTTCCCCGGCGATTTCCCTTGCGACCCTGAGCCGGTTCGCGATGCTCTTGTCGCGCGGGTGCTGCCATTCCATGCCGGCCGGGAGGCCCGGGGGACCGACGCCGGCCGGGGCCGGCCGCGCTGCGGCCGACGGGCCGGGTCACTGGACCTTTCGCGACCGGGACAGCGGGGCGCACAGACGGGGCAGCTCGACAGTCTCCGGCTCGGACTCTGTGCGGGTGGTTGGTGGGGGACCGCGGCGGGGGCGCGGGGATCGTCTCCGGCTCGGACGTGTGCGGGTGGTTGGTGCCGGGAGACCGCGACGGGGACGCGAGGGCCGTCTCCGGCCCAGACCTGGCGAGGAGCGGCGACGGGCAGTGAGGGCGGCTCGGGGGCGAAACGGCTCGCGGGGCCCGCGCCCAGTAGGCACGGACCCCGCGAGTCGGGGGGATCAGGACGCGAAGAGCGCCCGGGGGTCGGCGACGAGCACACCATGCTCGGTGAGCCGCTCGATCAGGCCGGAGGGGGAGGAGTCGTAGACGATCGCGAGCGCCCGCAGGTCGTCCGCGCGAATCGACAGCACCCGTCCGTTGTAGTCACCGCGCTGCTGCTGGATGGCGCGGGCATAGCGGGCGACATAGGCGAGGTCCTCGGAGGCCTCGTCGTACAGCCGCTCGAGGTCGAGCACGATCTTGTTCGTCGGCTCGTGACGGACGCCACTGCCGTCCGGCAGCAGCTCCGAGACGGGCACCCGGTAGAAGTCCGCGAGTTCGGCGAGACGGGAGACCGTCACCGCCCGGTCGCCCCGCTCGTACGAGCCGACCACGACGGCTTTCCACCGTCCGTTTGACTTCTCCTCCACCCCCTGCAGGGACAATCCCTGCTGCTGACGGATAGAGCGCAGGCGCGCGCCCAACGACTTGGCGTATTCAGAGGGCATTCGGCACTCCCAGTGCTGGTCGGGGATCTCCCCAGCGATCGCTACGGAGCGTGACGGTACGGGGATAACGACACGTGGTCAAGTGCTAGTTACCTACCTATTACAAAGATCGTGTTCAGCCGGGCGGTTTCGGCTCGCTGATCCGGAGGTCAGCGACCCGCCGGGGCCGGCCCCGTGGCCAGTGGTAACGTGGCTAGAGCCCCGGCCCGGGCCGCGTCAGGCAAGCGCCGGAATCCGACGTCCTTTAACGACCCGTCCCGTGAGGCGGGGAAGGGGGTCCGCCGTGGCGTACCCGCAGGCTGCTCAGCCGCAGCCGGTCTCACCACCGTCCGTGAAGGTCATCCTGACCAGCGCCGAACTGGCCCGGGTGGTGGACCGAATCGCACACCAGATCCTCGAGAAGACCCAGGGCGCGGCCGGTACCGTACTGCTCGGGATACCCACCCGGGGCGCTCCGCTGGCCCGCCGGCTGGCAGCCCGGATCAACGCCTTCGAGGGCATCGCCGTACCGGTGGGTGTGCTCGATATCACTCTCTATCGTGACGATCTCCGTCGGCACGCGGTACGCGCGATCGGCCCGACCCAGGTCCCCCCGGAGGGGATCGACGGCAAACGGGTGATCCTGGTCGACGACGTCCTCTTCTCCGGCCGGACCGTCCGAGCCGCCCTCGACGCGCTCAGCGACCTCGGCCGGCCCAGTTCGGTGCAGCTCGCTGTGCTGGTCGACCGGGGCCACCGGGAGTTGCCGATCCGGGCCGACTACGTGGGGAAGAACATCCCGACCGCGCTCGCCGAGAGCGTCAAGGTGACTCTCGCGGAGACCGACGGCACCGACGAGGTCAAGCTGATCGGAGGGGCGGCATGAAGCTCAAACACCTGCTTTCCGGTGCGGATCTCGACGCGGCCACCGCCACGCTGATCCTGGACACCGCCGCCGAGATGGCGACGGTGGCCGGCCGCGAGGTGAAGAAACTGCCCGCGCTGCGCGGCCGTACCGTGGTCAACCTCTTCTACGAGGACTCCACCCGGACCCGGATCTCCTTCGAGGCGGCGGCCAAGCGGCTCTCCGCCGATGTGATCAACTTCTCCGCCAAGGGCTCCAGCGTCTCCAAGGGTGAGAGCCTGAAGGACACCGCGTTGACCCTCCAGGCGATGGGGGCCGACGCGGTGGTGATCCGGCACCCGGCCTCCGGGGCGCCGCACCGGCTCGCCAACTGGGTCGAGGGCTCCGTGCTCAACGCCGGCGACGGTACCCACGAACACCCGACCCAGGCGCTGCTGGACGCGTACACGATGCGGGCCCGGCTGGGGCGGATCGCCGGGCTGTCGGTCGCGGTGGTCGGCGACGTGCTGCACAGCCGGGTCGCCCGCTCCAACGTGCTGCTGCTGGCCACCCTGGGCGCCAAGGTGACCCTGGTCGGGCCGCCGACGCTGATCCCGGTCGACATCGGCACCGCGCTGGCGCCCGGCACCGAGGTGTCGTACGACCTCGACGCGGTGCTGCCCACCTCGGACGTGGTGATGATGCTGCGGGTGCAGCGGGAGCGGATGGCCGACTCCTACTTCCCGTCCGCCCGGGAGTACGCCCGGCGCTACGGACTCGACGGGCCCCGGATGGCCCGGCTGCCGGACCACGCCATCGTGATGCACCCGGGTCCGATGAACCGCGGGATGGAGATCGCGCCCGAGGTGGCCGACTCGCCCCGCTCCACGATCGTCGAACAGGTCGCCAACGGAGTCTCCGTCCGGATGGCCGTCCTGTACCTGCTGCTGGGGGGAATGAAGTGATGACCGACGTGACCACCGGAGGTGGCCCGGGGGCGGCGACGCCGGCGTACCTGATCCGGGGAGTGCGGGTGCTCGGCGCCGAGCCGACCGACCTGCTGCTGGCCGGCGGGGTGGTGGCCGAGGCGGGCCACGGCCTGGCCGCCCGCGGGGCCAGGGTGGTCGACGGTGACGGGCTGGTCGCGCTGCCCGGCCTGGTCGACCTGCACACGCACCTGCGGGAGCCGGGCCGGGAGGACGCCGAGACGGTCGAGTCCGGCTCGCGGGCGGCGGCGCTGGGGGGCTACACCGCCGTCTGCGCGATGGCCAACACCTCGCCGGTCGCCGACACGGCCGGCGTGGTGGAGCAGGTGTGGCGGCTCGGCCGCGAGGCCGGGCTGGTCGACGTGCAGCCGATCGGCGCCGTCACCGTCGGGCTGGCCGGCGAGCGCCTGGCCGAGCTGGGTGCGATGGCCGAGTCCGCGGCCCGGGTGCGGATCTTCTCCGACGACGGGCACTGCGTGGCCGACCCCCGGCTGATGCGCCGGGCCCTGGAGTACGTCAAGGCGTTCGACGGGGTGATCGCGCAGCACGCCGAAGAGCCCCGGCTGACCGAGGGCGCCCAGATGCACGAGGGCGAGGTCTCGACCCGGCTCGGCCTGACCGGCTGGCCGGCGGTGGCCGAGGAGGCGATCATCGCCCGGGACGTGCTGCTGGCCGAGCACGTCGGCAGCCGGCTGCACGTCTGCCACCTCTCCACCGCCGGCAGCGTCGAGGTGCTCCGGCACGCCAAGAAGCGCGGGGTACGGGTCACCGCCGAGGTGACCCCGCACCACCTGCTGCTGACCGACGAACGCGCCGCCAGCTACGACCCGGTCTTCAAGGTGAACCCGCCGCTGCGCACCGCCGCCGACGTCACCGCGCTGCGTGCCGCACTGGTCGAGGGGATCATCGACATCGTCGCCACCGACCACGCCCCGCACGCGCTGGAGGACAAGGAGTGCGAGTGGGCGTACGCCCGGCCGGGCATGCTCGGGCTGGAGACGGCGCTCTCGGTGCTGCTCGACGTACTCGGCGAACGGTGGGACCTGATCGCCGAGCGGATGTCCCGGACCCCGGCCCGGATCGCCGGGCTGGCCGAGCACGGCCGCAACCCGGCACCGGGGGTACCGGCGAACCTGACCCTGGTGGATCCGGCGGCCCGCCGCACGATCGACCCGGGCGAGCAGGCCAGCCGCAGCCGCAACACCCCGTACGCCGGGCTCACCCTGCCCGGCCGGATCGTCGCGACCTTCCTGCGCGGCGAGCCGACGGTGCTGGACGGAAAGGCTGTTCGATGAGGCGGCGACCGGCGATCCTGGTCCTGGAGGACGGCCGGACCTTCCGCGGCGAGGCGTACGGCAGCGTGGGGGAGACCTTCGGCGAGGCGGTCTTCAACACCGGGATGACCGGCTACCAGGAGACGCTGACCGACCCGTCGTACCACCGCCAGGTGGTGGTGCAGACCGCGCCGCACATCGGCAACACCGGGGTGAACGCCGAGGACGACGAGTCGGGCCGGATCTGGGTGGCCGGGTACGTCGTCCGGGATCCGGCCCGGATCGGCTCGAACTGGCGGGCCACCGGTGCCCTGGAGGACCGGCTCGCCACCGAGGGCGTGGTCGGGATCGCCGGGGTGGACACCCGGGCGCTCACCCGGCACCTGCGGGAGCGCGGCGCGATGCGGGTCGGGGTCTCCAGCCTGACCGAGGACCCAACGGAGCTGCTGGCCCGGGTGCGCGAGGCGCCCCGGATGGAGGGGGCGGACCTCTCCGCCGAGGTGACCACGGCGCAGCCGTACGTCGTGCAGGCCGAGGGGGAGCACCGGTACACGGTGGCCGCGCTCGACCTGGGGATCAAGCGGAACGTGCCGCGCCGGCTCGCCGCGCGCGGGGTCACCACGCACGTGCTGCCCGCCTCGTCCAGCATCGACGACCTGCTGGCCACCGGCGCCGACGCGGTCTTCTTCTCGCCCGGACCGGGCGACCCGGCCACCGCCGACCATCCGGCCGGGCTGGCCCGCGAGGTGATGCGCCGGCAGCTCCCGCTCTTCGGGATCTGCTTCGGCAGCCAGATCCTCGGCCGGGCGCTCGGCTTCGGCACCTACAAACTGGGGTACGGGCACCGGGGCATCAACCAGCCGGTGCTGGACCGGTCCACCGGCAAGGTCGAGGTGACCAGCCACAACCACGGCTTCGCGGTCGCCTGGCCGGGCCGCGAACAAGGGCTCGGCGCGGTCGACGCGCCGCTCAACGAGGTGATCGACACCGACTTCGGCGGGGTCGAGGTGAGCCACGTCTGCCTGAACGACAACGTGGTCGAGGGGCTGCGGGCCAAGGACGTACCGGCGTTCACCGTTCAGTACCACCCGGAGGCGGCGGCCGGCCCGCACGACGCGGACTACCTCTTCGACCGCTTCGCCGAGCTGATCGGCGACAGGCAGAGTGAAGGCGGCAAGCATGCCTAGGCGGACAGACCTGAAACACGTCCTGGTGATCGGCTCCGGGCCGATCGTGATCGGCCAGGCCTGCGAATTCGACTACTCCGGCACCCAGGCCTGCCGGGTGCTGCGCGCCGAGGGGCTGCGGGTCAGTCTGGTCAACTCCAATCCGGCGACCATCATGACCGACCCGGAGTTCGCCGACGCCACGTACGTCGAGCCGATCACCCCGGAGTTCGTCGAGCTGGTCATCGCCAAGGAGCGGCCGGACGCCCTGCTGCCCACCCTGGGCGGCCAGACCGCGCTGAACACCGCCGTGGCGCTGCACGAGTCCGGGGTGCTGGCCAAGTACGGCGTCGAGCTGATCGGCGCCGACATCGACGCGATCCGGCGTGGCGAGGACCGGCAGCTCTTCAAGGAGATCGTCGCCAAGGCCGGCGGCGAGACCCCGCGCAGCCGGGTCTGCCACTCGATGGAGGAGGTCCGCTCCACCGTCGCCGAGCTGGGCTTGCCGGTGGTGATCCGGCCGTCGTTCACGATGGGCGGGCTCGGCTCCGGGATGGCGCACAACGACGAGGACCTGGAGCGGATCGCCGGGGCGGGCCTGGCGGCCAGCCCGGTGCACGAGGTGCTCATCGAGGAGAGCGTGCTCGGCTGGAAGGAGTACGAACTCGAGCTGATGCGGGACCGGCACGACAACGTCGTGGTGGTCTGCTCGATCGAGAACGTCGACCCGATGGGCGTGCACACCGGGGACAGCGTCACCGTCGCACCGGCGATGACCCTGACCGACCGGGAGTACCAGCGGCTGCGCGATCTCGGCATCGCGGTACTCCGCGAGGTCGGGGTGGACACCGGCGGCTGCAACATCCAGTTCGCGGTCAACCCGCGCGACGGCCGGCTGGTCGTGATCGAGATGAACCCCCGGGTCTCCCGGTCGTCCGCGCTGGCCTCCAAGGCGACCGGCTTCCCGATCGCCAAGATCGCCGCGAAGCTGGCCGTCGGCTACACCCTGGACGAGATCCCGAACGACATCACCCTGAAGACTCCCGCCGCGTTCGAGCCGACCCTCGACTACGTGGTGGTGAAGATCCCCCGGTTCGCCTTCGAGAAGTTCCCGGCCGCCGACAGGGAACTCACCACCACGATGAAGTCGGTCGGCGAGGCGATGAGCCTGGGCCGGAACTTCCCCGAGGCGCTGAACAAGGCGATGCGCTCGATGGAGACGAAGGAGGGCGGCTTCTGGACCGTCCCCGACCCGGAGGGCGCCACTCTTGACGGCACTCTCGCCGCGCTGCGTACCCCGCACGACGGGCGGCTCTACAGCGTCGAGCGGGCGCTCCGGCTCGGCGCCTCGGTGGCGCAGGTGTCGGAGGCGTCCGGCGGGATCGACCCCTGGTTCCTGGACCAGATCGCCGGGCTGGTCGAGCTGCGCGCCGAAATCGTCGGCGCCGCCGTACTCGACGAGGAGCTGTTGCGCCGGGCCAAGCGCGCCGGCCTCTCCGACCGGCAGCTCGCGGCGCTCCGCCCGGAGCTGGCCGCCGAGGACGGAGTACGGACGCTCCGGCACCGGCTCGGGGTACGACCGGTCTACAAGACCGTGGACACCTGCGCCGCCGAGTTCGCCGCCGGTACGCCGTACCACTACAGCAGTTACGACGAGGAGACCGAGGTGTCCCCGTCGGACCGGCCCAAGGTGCTGATCCTCGGCTCCGGGCCGAACCGGATCGGCCAGGGCATCGAGTTCGACTACTCCTGCGTGCACGCGGTACAGGCGCTGCGGAGCGCGCCGCTGGGCTCAGCCGTTGCGTCCGGTCCCGGCGCAGAAGGCGCCGGCTACGAGACCGTGATGGTCAACTGCAACCCGGAGACGGTCTCCACCGACTACGACACCGCCGACCGGCTCTACTTCGAGCCGCTGACCTTCGAGGACGTGCTGGAGGTCTGGCACTCCGAGGACAGCTCGGGCAGGGCGGCCGGCGGGCCGGGGGTGGTCGGGGTGGTCGTGCAGCTCGGCGGGCAGACCCCGCTGGGCCTGGCGCAGCGGCTCAAGGACGCCGGTGTGCCGATCGTCGGTACCAGCCCGGAGTCGATCCACCTGGCCGAGGAGCGGGGCGCGTTCGGCGCGCTGCTGGACCGGGCCGGGCTGCGCTCGCCGGCGCACGGCACCGCCACCTCGTACCCCGAGGCGCACGCCATCGCCGCCGAGATCGGCTATCCGGTGCTGGTCCGGCCCTCGTACGTGCTCGGCGGGCGGGGCATGGAGATCGTCTACGACGACGACACGCTGCGCGGGTACATCGCCCGGGCCACCGACATCTCGCCGGACCATCCGGTGCTGGTGGACCGCTTCCTCGACGACGCGATCGAGATCGACGTGGACGCGCTCTGCGACGCCGACGGCGAGGTCTACGTCGGCGGGGTGATGGAGCACATCGAGGAGGCCGGGATCCACTCCGGCGACTCGTCCTGCGCGCTGCCGCCGATCACCCTGGCCAGCTCGCACCTGGCGGCGGTACGCCACTACACCGTCCAGATCGCCCGGGGGATCGGGGTACGCGGCCTGCTCAACGTGCAGTACGCGCTGAAGGACGACACCCTCTACGTGCTGGAGGCGAACCCGCGGGCCTCCCGTACCGTGCCGTTCGTCTCCAAGGCGACGGCGGTGCCGCTGGCCAAGGCGGCCGCCCGGATCATGCTCGGCGCCACCATCGCCGAACTGCGCGCCGAGCGGCTGCTCCCGCCGACCGGCGACGGGACGACGACGCCGGTCGACGCCCCGGTGGCGGTGAAGGAGGCGGTGCTGCCGTTCAAGCGGTTCCGCACCCCGACCGGCAAGGGCATCGACTCGCTGCTCGGTCCGGAGATGAAGTCCACCGGCGAGGTGATGGGCATCGACACCGCCTTCGGGCACGCCTTCGCCAAGTCGCAGGCGGCGGCGTACGGCTCGCTGCCGGTCCGGGGCAAGGTCTTCGTCTCGGTGGCCAACCGGGACAAGCGCGGCATGATCTTCCCGGTCAAGCGCCTCGCCGACCTCGGCTTCGAGATCGTCGCCACCACCGGAACCGGTGAGGTGCTGCGCCGGCACGGCATCTCCTGTCAGCTGATCCGCAAGCACTACGAGGAGGGCGCCGACTCGCCGGACGCGGTCACGCTGATCGCGGCCGGCGAGGTGGACCTGGTGATCAACACCCCGCAGGGTTCCGGGGCGAGCGCCCGCTCCGACGGGTACGAGATCCGCAGCGCGGCGGTCGGCGCGGACATCCCGTGCATCACCACCGTGCCCGGCGCGGCGGCTGCGGTGATGGGGATCGAGGCACTGATCCGGGGCGACATGTCGGTCCGGCCGTTGCAGGAGTTGCACGCGGCGCTGCGGGCCGGCGAGTGAGCGCGCCGACGGCGACGGCGGAACCGGGCCGGCGTACGGCGGGCGGGGGAGCGGTCTTCGACCGGGTCGTCCGGCCGGCACTGTTCCGGCTCGGCGGCGGGGACGCCGAGACGGCGCACGAGTGGACGCTGCGCCGGCTGGCCGGGCTGTCCCGCAACCCGGCCGCGCTGGCGCTGCTGCGGGCCCGGTACGCCGTCTCCGCCCCGCGCACCGTCTTCGGGGTCAGCTTCCCCAACCCGGTCGGGCTGGCCGCCGGGATGGACAAGGACGGTGCCGCACTGCCGGCCTGGCCGGCGCTGGGCTTCGGCTTCGTCGAGGTGGGTACGGTCACCGCGCACCCGCAGCCGGGCAACCCCCGGCCGAGGCTGTTCCGGCTGCCGGGCAGCGCGGCGGTGATCAACCGGATGGGCTTCAACAACGCCGGTGCCGAGGCGCTGGCCGCCCGGCTGGCCGCGCTGCGCCGGCCGTTGGGGGTGCCGCTCGGCATCTCGCTGGGCAAGTCCAAGGTCACCCCGCTGGACGACGCCGTCGCCGACTACCTGGCCTCGTACCGGGCGCTGGCGCCGTACGGCGACTACTTCGCGGTCAACGTCTCCTCGCCGAACACCCCCGGGTTGCGGGCGCTGCAGGACCGGGCGCACCTCGACGCCCTGCTGACGGCGCTGGTCGGGGAGAAGCCGATCCTCGTCAAGATCGCTCCGGACCTGACCGAGGCGGCCATCGCCGAGCTGCTCCAGGTCTGCCTGGACCGGGGTGCCGCCGGGGTGATCGCCACCAACACCACGCTGGGCCGGGACGGGATCGCCCCGTCCGACGCGCACCGGGCCGGCGAGGCGGGCGGGCTCTCCGGGCGGCCACTGACCACGCGTACCCGGGAAGTGGTCTCGTTCGTGCACGCCGAGACGAACGGCGCGCTGCCGGTGGTCGGGGTGGGTGGCATCCTCGAGCCGGCGGACGCCACCGCGCTGCTGGACGCCGGAGCCAGCCTGGTGCAGCTCTACACCGGCTTCGTCTACGGCGGGCCGGGGCTGGTCCGCGCGGTGGCCCGGGCGACCCGGCGATGAGCCCGGGAGAGCCCGCCACAGCGGGGGCGGAGGAGCGCCGGTGACCCCCGAGGAGATCGTCGCGGCCGACCGGGCACACGTCTGGCACCCGTACGCTCCGATGCCGGCCAGCACCGACCCCTCCGTGGTGGAAAGCGCCGAGGGGGTCCGGCTGCGCCTGGCCGACGGCCGGGAACTCGTCGACGGCATGTCGTCGTGGTGGGCGGCGATCCACGGGTACCGGCATCCGGTGCTGGACGCCGCCGTCACCGACCAGCTCGGCCGGATGAGCCACGTGATGTTCGGCGGCCTCACCCACGAGCCCGCCGTCCGGCTGGCAAGCACCCTGGTGGAGATCACCCCACCCGGGCTGGAACACGTCTTCCTCTGCGACTCCGGCTCGGTCTCCGTCGAGGTGGCGGTCAAGATGGCGGTGCAGTACCAGCGCGGCCGGGGGCGCCCCCAGCGGCACCGGCTGGCCACCTGGCGGGGCGGCTACCACGGGGACACCTTCCATCCGATGAGCGTCTGCGACCCGGTCGGCGGGATGCACTCGCTCTGGACCGGTGTACTGCCCCGGCAGGTTTTCGCCGGCCTGCCCCCGCCCGGCTTCGACGCCCCGGTCGACCCCGGGTACGCGGCCGCGCTCGCCGCCGCGCTGCACCGGCATACCGGCGAACTCGCCGCGGTGATCGTCGAGCCGGTGGTGCAGGGCGCCGGTGGGATGCGCTTCCACAATCCGGAGTACCTGCGACTGCTCCGCGAGCTCTGCACCGAGCACGACATCGTGCTGATCTTCGACGAGATCGCCACCGGCTTCGGTCGGACCGGCGCGCTCTTCGCGGCGGAGCACGCGGGGGTGACCCCGGACGTGATGTGTCTGGGCAAGGCACTCACCGGCGGCTACCTGAGCCTGGCCGCCACGCTCTGCACCCCCGAGGTCGCCGAGGGGATCTCCGCGACCGGGGTGCTGGCGCACGGCCCCACCTTCATGGGGAACCCGCTTGCCTGTGCGGTCGCAAACGCCTCCATCGGGCTGCTGGAGGCCGGAAACTGGGCGGCGGACGTGGCGAGGATCTCCGCCGGGCTCTCGGCCGGTCTGGCGCCGTTACGGGGCGCTGCCGCAGTGGCCGACGTCCGGGTGCTGGGCGCGATCGGCGTGGTGCAGCTCGACCACGACGTGAAGCTGGGGGCGGCGACCGAGGCCGCAGCGGCGCACGGGGTCTGGCTGCGCCCGTTCCGGGACCTGATCTACACGATGCCGCCGTACGTCACCGGGGACGACGACCTCGCCCGGATCTGTACGGCGATCGGCGCGGCCGCCGAGGCCGGCTGACCGCGCGGCTACCGGGGCCGGCCGACCGGACGCGCCGAGAGGTCCCCGGTGCGGTGGTGCCCGCCGCCGCGGTATCCCGGCCGGCCGGGTGCGGCGGACCGAAGACATGACGGTTAGTCGCGGCGACATGACAGAAAGTCATGGCGCTGGTGGAGAGGAGAGGCGAATGGAGACCTTCGGCAGTCGGCTGCACCGGGCGATGGCGGAGCGCGGACCGCTCTGCGTCGGCATCGACCCCCATCCCGCGCTACTGGCCCGGTGGGGCCTGACCGACGACGTCGACGGGGTGGCCCGGTTCAGCGAGACGGTGGTCGAGGCGCTCGGCGACCGCGTCGCGGTCGTCAAGCCGCAGTCGGCATTTTTCGAGCGCTTCGGGTCGCGCGGGGTCGGCGTACTTGAGTCAATTATCCGACAGTTGCGGGGCGCGGGCGTGCTCGTTCTGCTTGACGTCAAGCGCGGCGACATCGGCTCCACGGTCGCCGCGTACGCCGACGCGTACCTGGATCCATCCAGCCCGATGTATGTCGACGCGGTCACCGCGAGCCCCTTCCTGGGGGTCGGCTCGCTCGCCCCGATGTTCGACGCGGCACGCAAGCACGGCGGCGGCGTCTTCGTGTTGGCGCTCACCTCCAACCCCGAGGGCGCCAGCGTCCAGCGCGCCGTCGGCACCGACGGGCGCACCGTCGCACAAACGATCATTGAAGAGATTTCGCAGCTCAACGCGGGTGCGGAGCCGCTCGGCAGCTTCGGATTGGTGGTCGGCGCCACCATCGGCGAGACCGGGCACGACCTCTCCGGGGTGGGCGGTCCACTGCTCGCGCCGGGCCTCGGCGCGCAGGGCGGACGCGCCGACGACCTGCGTACGGTCTTCGGTGGCGCGCTCGCCGGAGTGCTCCCGTCGTACTCCCGGGAGGTGCTCGGCGCGGGCCCCGATCCTGCCGCGTTACGCGCCGCGGCGGACCGGGCGCTGGCCGATTGTCGGGCCGCGCTGACCGCTGCCGGTCAGTGATCTCATGGTTACGCTGACATGATCATGGCGTGCCCACGTTGCCGAAAGCTCCGTTGGCCGCTAGTTTTCCCGGCGCTGGGAACCACATACCCCTTTGGTTGCCAGGCACACCACGTTTCACAGATGCGACGGCGCGTCCCGCCCGTCGCGATAGGGACCTGAGGAGAACTGGTGCCGCTCCCCCAACTGAGCCCCGAACAGCGCGCAGCCGCGCTGGAGAAGGCCGCGGAGATCCGCAAGGCCCGGGCGAAGCTCAAGGAAGAGCTCAAGCAGGGCAAGACCAACCTCGCCGCCGTCCTCGACCGTGCGGAGTCGGACGACGTGGTCGGCAAGCTGAAGGTATCGGCCGTACTTCAGGCCATGCCGGGAATCGGCAAGATCCGGGCCACCCAGATCATGGAGAAGCTCAAGATCGCCGACAGCCGTCGCCTCCGTGGCCTCGGCGAGCAGCAGCGCAAGGCACTGCTTGGAGAATTCTCGGCGAACTAGTTCCACTCGCCGTGTAGAAACAAGCAGTGGGTACGCATGACGATGTCCGCCCAGCGGCTCGTCTCACGGTCCTTGCCGGTCCCTCCGGGGCCGGCAAGGACAGCGTGACAGAACTCGTCCGGGCCCGATCGCGCCAGTTGTGGCTACCGGTCCCGGTGACCACCCGGCCCCGTCGTCGCTACGAGATCGACGGAGTGCACTATCGCTTCGTCGGCCGCGCCGAATTCGGCCGGCTACTCGACGACGGACAGTTGCTGGAGTGGTCGGAAATTGGCGTCCACCGGTACGGCACGCCGGGCGAGCCGGTGCGGATCCGGTTGTCGACCGGCCAACCGGTGCTGCTCCCGATCGACCTCCGGGGCGCCCGGCAGGTGCGGGCGGCGATGCCGGAGGCCCGGCTGGTCTACCTGGCCCCGACCTGGGACCACGCCCGCGCGGCGGGTCGCGAATTCGACGCAACGGTCGTGAACGACGTGCTCGGGCGCGCCGCGGATGAACTGGTAAGCTTGCTCGGTTCGTCCTTTCTGACGCCGACCTGAGGCAACGCCGACGCGGTCGACGCGGATTCGAGTCGGGCACAGACCATGAGCCAACTCCGACCTGACCGCCGCGCCCGGCGGTCGAGAAGACACCGAGGTTTATCTCCGTGGGATCCATCGCCAGTCCCGAAGGCATCACCAACCCGCCGATCGACGAGCTGCTCGAGAAGACCACCTCGAAGTACGCTCTGGTGATCTTCGCCGCCAAGCGCGCCCGCCAGGTGAACGCCTACTACAGCCAGCTCGGCGAGGGCCTGCTGGAGTACGTCGGCCCGCTGGTGGAGACCACCCCGCAGGAGAAGCCGCTCTCGATCGCGATGCGGGAGATCAACGCAGGTCTGCTCACCGCCGAGCCGACCGACCAGCCGTAGGGTCGTCCGGGCGTCGGCGATGACCGCGGTCGTACTCGGGGTGGGCGGTGGTATCGCCGCCTACAAGGCCTGCGAGCTGCTCCGGCTCTTCACCGAGTCGGGGCACCGGGTCCGGGTCGTGCCGACCGCCTCCGCGCTGCGCTTCGTCGGCGCGCCGACCTGGGCGGCGTTGAGCGGCCAGCCGGTCGCCGACGAGGTCTGGGCCGACGTGCACGAGGTACCGCACGTCCGCCTCGGCCAGGCCGCCGACCTGGTGGTCGTCGCCCCGGCAACGGCCGACCTGCTGGCCAAGGCCGCGCACGGTCTCGCCGACGACCTGCTCACCAACACGCTGCTGACCGCCCGCTGCCCGGTGGTGCTCGCCCCGGCGATGCACACCGAGATGTGGGAGCACCCGGCGACGGTGGAGAACGTCGCGACGCTGCGCCGCCGCGGCGTCCTGGTGATCGAGCCGGCGAGCGGCCGGCTGACCGGCGTCGACACCGGCAAGGGCCGGCTGCCCGACCCGGCCGAGATTTTCGCGGTGGCCCGCCGGGTGCTCGCCCGCGGCGTCGCCGAGCCCCGGGACCTGGTCGGCCGCCGGGTGGTGGTCACCGCTGGCGGCACCCGGGAGCCGCTGGACCCGGTGCGGTTCCTCGGCAACCGGTCGTCGGGCAAGCAGGGCTACGCCTTCGCCCGGACGGCGGTGGCCCGGGGTGCCCAGGTGACGGTGGTTGCCGCGAACGTCTCGCTGCCGGACCCGGCCGGGGCGGACGTGGTCCGGGTCTCGACCACCGAGGAGCTGCGCAAGGCCACCCTGGAGGCGGCCGAGACGGCCGACGCGGTGGTGATGGCGGCGGCGCCGGCGGACTTCCGGCCGGCGACCTACGCCGCCGACAAAATCAAGAAGTCGGACCGGGGCGGCACGCTCACCGTCGAGCTGGTGGCCAACCCCGACATCGCCGCCGAGCTGGGCGAGCGCCGACGGCCGGACCAGGTGCTGGTCGCCTTCGCCGCCGAGACCAGCGACGCCGAGGCGAACGCCCGGGCCAAGCTGACCCGCAAGCGCGCCGACCTGATCGTGGTCAACGAGGTCGGGCCGGACAAGGTGTTCGGGGCCGACCGCAATACCGCCGTCGTGCTCGGCGCCGACGGTTCGGCGACAGTGTTTCCCGAGCAATCCAAGGAAGATCTCGCCGACGGCGTCTGGGATCTGGTAGTAACGCGCTTAACCGGCCTGTCATGACCGGGTAGCACGCTACCGGGCACGGGTCGGGGGACCAGGCGGCCGTGACTACACTGCCGCGCCAACTCAATTCGAGATCTTTAGGAGCACCGTGGTACGTCGCTTGTTCACCTCGGAGTCGGTCACGGAAGGCCACCCCGACAAGATCGCTGACCAGATCAGCGACGGCATCCTCGACGCGCTACTTGACCAGGACCCGCGTAGCCGGGTCGCGGTCGAAACTCTCATCACGACCGGCCAGGTGCACGTCGCGGGCGAGGTGACCACGAAGGCGTACGCCGACATTCCGGCGATCGTCCGCGAGACGATCCTCGGCATCGGCTACGACTCGTCGAAGAAGGGCTTCGACGGCGCCTCGTGCGGCGTCAGCGTGTCGATCGGTTCGCAGTCGCCGGACATCGCGCAGGGTGTGGACAGCGCCATCGAGCTGCGCTCCGGCTCGTCGGAGAGTGCGCTGGACGCCCAGGGCGCCGGCGACCAGGGCATGATGTTCGGTTTCGCCTGCTCGGAGACGCCCGAGCTGATGCCGCTGCCGATCGCCCTGGCGCACCGGCTGGCCCGCCGGCTCTCCGCCACCCGCAAGGACGGCTCGATTCCCTACCTGCGGCCGGACGGCAAGACCCAGGTGACGATCGAGTACGACGGGCTGCGCCCGGTCCGGCTCGACACCGTCGTGGTGTCGTCGCAGCACGCCGCCGACATCTCGCTTGAGTCGCTGCTCACCCCGGACGTCCGCGAGCACGTCATCGCGCCGGAGCTGGAGGAGCTGGGCCTCGACATCGACGGCTACCGGCTGCTGGTGAACCCGACCGGCCGGTTCGAGATCGGCGGCCCGATGGGCGACGCCGGACTGACCGGCCGCAAAATCATCGTCGACACCTACGGCGGGTACGCCCGGCACGGCGGTGGGGCGTTCTCCGGTAAGGATCCGTCCAAGGTCGACCGTTCGGCCGCGTACGCGACCCGCTGGGTGGCGAAGAACGTGGTGGCCGCGGGGCTGGCCGAGCGCTGCGAGGTCCAGGTCGCGTACGCGATCGGCAAGGCGCACCCGGTGAGCCTCTTCATCGAGACCTTCGGCACCGAGAACGTGCCGGTGGACCGGATCGAGCGCGCGGTGGGCGAGGTCTTCGACCTCCGTCCGGCGGCGATCATCCGGGACCTGCACCTGCTCCGCCCGATCTACCGGCAGACCGCCGCCTACGGCCACTTCGGCCGTGAGCTGCCCGACCTGACCTGGGAGAACACGGACCGCGCCGCCGACCTCAAGTCGGCCGCGGGAGCCTGACCACCAGCAAGCGCAGCGACCGGCAGCCCGCGCCTGGGCTGCCGGTCGCTCGCGTCTGCGTGGACGTGCCGCTGGCCCACCTGGACCGGCCCTTCGACTACCTGGTCCCGGCCGAGCTGGCGGACCAGGCGCGGCCGGGTACCCGGGTCCGGGTGCGCTTCGCCGGCCAGTTGGTCGACGGCTGGCTGTTGGACCGGACCGAACTGTCCGCACACGACGGCCGGCTGAGTTACCTGGAACGGCTGGTCTCGCCCGAGCCGGTGCTCACCCCGGAGATCGCCCGGCTGGCCCGGGCGGTCGCCGACCGGTACGCCGGCAACCTCGCCGACGTGCTGCGACTGGCCGTCCCGCCCCGGCACGCCCGGGTCGAACGGGAAACCGCCCCGCCCCCGGCGGCCGGCACCCACGCCGGACCCGAGCCGGCGACTCCGCAGGACTCGGTCGGGCCGGAGTCCGCGCAGGGCGTTGCCGGGTCGGAGTCCGCGCAGGACTCGGTCGGGCCGGGGTCCGCGCAGGATGTGGCCGGGTCGGAGCCCGCGCGGCGTCCGGCCGGGTCGGAGTCGCCGGAGAGCGCCGCCGGGCCGGCGGCGGTGCAGGGCGCGGCCGGGTCCGAATCGGCCGCGGGCGACACCGGTCCCATCGACGCGGCCTGGCGGAGCTATCCGGCCGGACCGGGGTTCCTGCGGGCCCTGGCCGACGGTCGGGCACCCCGGGCGGTCTGGTCGGCGCTGCCCGGCGAGGACTGGGCGAGCCGGTTCGCGGAGGCGGCGGCGGCGACGGTACGCAGTGGTCGCGGCGTGGTGGCGGTGGTGGCCGACGCCCGGGACCTGGAACGACTCGACGCCGCGCTGACCGGGCTGCTCGGCACCGGGCGGCACGTGGCGCTCTCCGCGGCCGTAGGGCCGGCCCGGCGGTACCGGGCGTTCCTGGCCGCCTCCCGGGGCCGGGTGCCGGTGGTGATCGGTACCCGGGCCGCGATGTTCGCCCCGGTAGCCGACCTCGGGCTGGTGGCGATCTGGGACGACGGGGACGACCTGCACGCCGAGCCCCGGGCGCCGTACCCGCACGCCCGGGAGGTGCTGCTCACCCGGGCGCAGCTCGGTGACGCCGCGGTGCTGGTCGGCGGGTACGCCCGCACCGCCGAGTCGCGGCTGCTGGTCGAGACGGGCTGGGCGAAGGAGATCGTGGCCGACCGGTCGACGCTGCGGGCGCGTACCCCGAGGATCACGCCGACCGGCGACGACCCGCAACTGGCCCGGGATCCCGCCGCGGCCTCGGCCCGGCTGCCGAGCCTGGCCTGGGACGCGGCCCGGGCGGCGCTGAAGGCGGACACGCCGGTACTGGTCCAGGTGCCCCGGCGCGGCTACCTGCCCTCGGTGGCCTGCGCCGAGTGCCGGGCACCGGCCCGGTGCCCGCACTGCGCCGGGCCGCTGGCGCTGCGCTCGGCCAGCGCCACTCCCACCTGTCGCTGGTGCGCCCGGGTCGCCGCCGGGTACGCCTGCCCGCAGTGCGGCGGACGGCGGCTCCGGGCGGCGGTGGTGGGTGCCCGGCGTACCGCCGAGGAGCTTGGCCGGGCGTTTCCCGGCGTGCCGGTGCGGACCTCGGGGCGGGAGGAGGTGCTGCGCGCGGTGCCCGGCGATGCGGGCCTGGTGATCGCGACACCCGGCGCCGAGCCGGTTGCCGAGGGCGGTTACGGGGCGGTGCTGCTGCTGGATTCCTGGGCGCTGCTGACCCGGGCCGACCTGCGGGCCGGCGAGGAGGCGCTGCGCCGCTGGCTGGCGGCGGCGGCGTTGGCCCGGCCCGGTCCGGCCGGTGGCCGGGTGGTGGTGGTCGCGGACGGTTCGCTGGCGCCGGTGCAGGCGCTGTTGCGCTGGGATCCGGGTTGGTTCGCCGGCCGGGAACTGACCGAGCGGCGCGAGTTGGGTTTTCCGCCGGCCGCCCGGATGGCCAGCCTGACCGGGGTGGCGGCGGCGGTGGCGGAGCTGCTCGACGAAGCCCGGCTGCCGCCGGCCGCCGAGGTGCTCGGTCCGGTGCCGGCCCCGGACGGGCAGGAGCGGATGTTGGTCCGGGTGCCCCGGTCCGGGGCGGCGGCACTGGCCGCCGCCCTGCACCAGGCGGCGGCGCTCCGGACGGCCCGCAAGGCCGGCCAGCCGGTGCGGATCCAGGTCGATCCGCAGGACATTTTCTGACCGGGTACCGACCGAGAACCCGACACGGAGGGTTGTTTCGGCTACCGTCCGCAGTGGGTATCCGGAGGCGGACGCACCCAGAGTCCGACCTGTGGTGGGAGATCCGGGTGATACCATCGCCCCTCATGCTCCACGCAGGAGGCGTGACGGAGAGTGACCGCGCCGGTTCGGCGTTCAAACTATTGATCTTGAGCAATCTGGGATCAGGGGTGGGTAGGTCGTGACCGGTCGTCAGTCGATCGTCCTGAACGGTGACCTTGGCAGCGGCAAGAGCACCGTCTCCATCGAGCTGGCCAAGCGGCTCCGTCTGCGCCGGGTCAGCGTGGGTGACCTCTACCGGGAGATGGCCCAGCAGCGGCAGATGACCGCGCTTCAGCTCAACCTGCACGCCGAGCTGGACCAGGCGGTCGACGGCTACGTCGACCAGCTCCAGCAGGACATCGCGGACTCCGGCGAGCAGTTGATCGTCGACAGCCGGCTCGCCTGGCACTTCTTCAAGGACGCCCTCAAGATCCATATGATCACCGAGCCGACCGAGGCGGCCCGCCGGGTACTCGCCCGGCCGTCCGGCCCGGCGGAGAGCTACACCTCCATCGAGGAGGCCCGGGCCAAGCTGCACGAGCGCAGCGAGAGCGAGCGCAACCGCTTCCTGGTCCGCTACGGCGTCGACAAGGCGAAGCTGCGCAACTACGACCTGATCTGCGACAGCACCAAAGCGTCCGCCGACGAGGTGGTCGAGCACGTCATCGCCGCCTACGAGGGCTCCTTCGGCCAGCAGATCCTGCGCGACTCCCCGCCGCTGCTGCTGCTCGACCCGGCCCGGATCTATCCGACCCAGGAGATCCAGGGACTGCGCGGTCTCTGGGAGTCGGACTTCGTCGCACAGATCGGGCAGGCCGGCGAGGAGGCCCTGGAGCCGCTGCGGATCGGCTACACCGGCGAGAAGTTCTTCGTGGTCGACGGGCACCGGCGGCTCAGCGCGGCGCTGCGCAACGGCTTCAAGCTGGTGCCGGGGCAGCTCGTCGCCGAGTGCGACGAGCAGGTGGTCGGCGGGCTCAGCGCGATCGAATACTTCCGGGCCGAGGTCGGGCTGAGCGTGATCTACGACTGGGACGCCGCGCACGGCACCCAGCTTCCGCTTCCCGAGCACATCCTGGAGCGCACCGACGCCGTGCTGGCCGGCGAGCCGGGCACCCAACCCTGACCCGTCGCCGTACAGCTTCCGCACCACCGCGTCGGCCCGGCCCGGGGCGTGACCGATGTCACGGCCGGCCCCGCCGATCTCGCCGCGCACCGTCGCGGGCCGGCTCGCCGGTCGTCTCCCCGGTGCGCCCGTAGACTGGGTACGGCACCACCGAACCCATCCGTGAAGGAGCCGTCCCGCGTGACCGTCCAGCCCATCCGTCTGTTCGGGGACCCGGTGTTGCGCACCCCGGCCGAACCGGTCGTCGACTTCGACGCCGAGCTGCGCAAACTGGTCGCCGACCTGACCGACACGATGCGGGAGCAGAACGGTGCCGGCCTCGCCGCGCCGCAGCTCGGCGTGGGCCTGCGGGTGTTCGCCTTCGACGTCGACGACGTGCTCGGGCACCTGGTCAATCCGGTACTGGAGTTCCCCGACTCCGACGAGCAGGATGGTCCGGAGGGCTGTCTCTCCATCCCCGGGCTCTACTTCGACACCAAGCGCCGGCTCAACGTGATCGCCAAGGGCTTCAACGAGTACGGCGACCCGCTGCAGATCGTCGGCACCGGCCTGATGGCCCGGTGTGTGCAGCACGAGACCGACCACCTCGACGGGGTGCTCTTCCTCGACCGGCTCGACGCCGAGGGGCGCAAGGAGGCGATGAAGGCGATCCGGCAGGCGGACTGGTACGACCAGGACGCCCCACCGGTGATCAAGGTCAGTCCGCACGACCCGCCGGCCAACCGGCGCCAGGGACTCGGCGCCAAGCTGGGACTGGGCGGCTCGGACCGCTCTGCCAGCCCGTTCGGTCTGGGTCGGTGACACCGCCGGTGCGCCTGATCTTCGCCGGTACGCCGGCCGTCGCCCTGCCCAGCCTGGACGCCATCGCCGCCTCCGGGCACGAACTGCTGGCCGTGGTGACCCGGCCGGATGCCCCGGCCGGTCGGGGCCGGGGAGTGACCCGATCACCGGTCGGTGCCTGGGCCGACGAGCGGGGCATCGAGGTGCTGACTCCGGTCAAGCCCCGGGAGCCTGAGTTCCTCGACCGGCTGCGCCAGCTCGCGCCGGAGTGCGTACCGGTGGTCGCCTACGGCGCGCTGGTGCCGCCGGTGGCGTTGGAGATCCCCGCACACGGCTGGGTCAACCTGCACTTCTCGCTGCTGCCCGCCTGGCGCGGTGCCGCGCCTGTACAGCACGCGGTGCTGCACGGCGACCAGGTCACCGGCGCCAGCGTCTTCCAACTGGAGGCCGGGCTGGACACCGGCCCGGTCTTCGGCACCGTGACCGAGGAGATCCGGCCCTCCGACACCGCCGGTGACCTGCTGGAGCGCCTCGCCCACAGTGGCGCCGGGCTGCTGGTCACCGTCCTCGACGCGATCGGGCAGGGCACCGCCCGGGCGGTGCCGCAACCCGCCGACGGAGTCTCGCTGGCGCCGAAGCTGACCGTCGCCGACGGTGAGGTCCGCTGGTCGGAGCCGTCCTTCGCGGTGGACCGGCGGATCCGGGCCGCCACCCCGGCGCCCGGTGCCTGGACCCAGTTCCGGGGCGACCGGGTCAAGCTCGGCCCGGTGCGGCCGGTCGGCAACGCACCCGAACTCAAGCCCGGCGAGCTGCTGGTCGAGCGTGGCCGGGTGCTGGCCGGTACCGCCAGTACGCCGGTGGAGTTGGGCGAGGTGCGAGCGGCTGGCAAGCGTGCGATGCCGGCACCGGACTGGGCCCGGGGCGTCCGGGTCGCCGGTGGGGAGCAGTTCGGGTGAGCGAGCGCATCGGACAGGTCGACGGCACCGCACGGGCCGGAGCCGACCGGAACCGCGACGAGCGTGCGCCGGGCGGCGGCACCGAGCGCCACCGCGACGATCGTCGACGCGACGACCGGGGGCGTACCGGCCAGGGCGGCGGCGACCGGGAAAGCGCGCGGGACGGCGCAGACCGGGGTGGCCGGGCGCGGGACGGCGCCGACCGGGGTGGCCGGGGCGGCGACCGGCGGGACCGGGGTGGCCGGGGCGGCGACCGGCGGGACCGGGACGGCCGGTCGCCCCGAGCGGGGCGACCGGCGGTCGACCTGCCCCGGCAGGCGGCGTACGAGGCGATCGAGGCGGTGCACCGGGACGACGCGTACGCGAACCTGGTCCTGCCGGGGATCCTGCGCGACCGGCGGCTGCACGGCCGGGACGCGGCCTTCGCCACCGAACTGACCTACGGCACGCTGCGGGTCCGGGGCACCCTGGACGCGATCCTCAGCGCCGCCGCCGGCCGGGACGTCGCGCGGATCGACCCGCAACCCCGGGACGCGCTGCGGCTCGGCGCCTACCAGCTTCTCTACACCCGGGTCCCGGCGCACGCCGCCGTCTCCTCCACGGTCGACCTGGTCCGGTCCGTCGCGCCGGGAGCGTCCGGGTTCGCCAATGCCGTGCTCCGGGAGGTCGCCGGCAAGGACCTCGACACCTGGCTGGCCGAGCTGGCCCCGTCGGCCGAGACCGACCCGGTCGGGCACCTGGCCGTCACCTACAGCCATCCGGAGTGGATCGTGCGGGCCTTCGCCGAGACGCTCGGCGGAGACCTGGGGGAGACCGCCCGGCTGCTGATCGAGGACAACCAGCCTCCGCCGGTGCACCTCTGCGCCCGCCCGGGCCGGGCGGACGCGGTCGAGGTCGCCGACGAGGTGGGCGGGGCCCCGGGCGCCTTCTCGCCGTACGCCGTCTATCTGCCCGGCGGTGCTCCCGGGGAGCTGGCGGTGCTGGCCGACGGCCGGGCGCACGTCCAGGACGAGGGCTCCCAACTGGTGGCCGCCGCGCTCGCCGCCGCCGAGGTCGACGGCACCGACGAACGGTGGCTGGACCTCTGCGCCGGGCCGGGTGGCAAGGCCGGACTGCTCGGCGCGCTGGCCGCCCAGCGGGGCGCCCGGCTGACCGCGGTCGAGGTGGCCGAGCACCGGGCCCGACTGGTGTCCCAGGCCGTACGCGGGCTGCCGGTGACCGTGCTGACCACCGACGGGCGTACCGTCGGGCGCGATCCGGACCTGCCGGAGAACTCCTTCGACCGGGTGCTCGTCGACGCCCCCTGCACCGGTCTCGGCTCGCTGCGGCGGCGTCCGGAGTCCCGCTGGCGCCGCCAGCCCTCCGACCTGCCGGCGCTGACCCGGTTGCAGCGGGAACTGCTCGGCGCCGCGCTCCGGGCGGTCCGCCCGGGCGGGGTGGTGGCGTACGTGACCTGCTCGCCGCACGTGGTGGAGACGCACGTCTCGGTCACCGAGGCGGCGCGGCGCTCCGGCGTACCGGTCGACTTCGTCGACGCCCGGCCGCTGCTGCCGGCCGGCATGCCCGGCCTCGGCGACGGCCCGACCGTGCAGCTCTGGCCACACCGGCACGGCACCGATGCGATGTTCCTGGCGGTACTGCGTCGGGGCTGAGACCCGCACCCACTCGTACCCGTCGTCGGTGGGCACCGGGGCTACCGCGGGTGGCGGCGGCCGGTATTTGGGCCCACTTCCACCGAAGCGGGTGGTCGGGGATGGTTCCTTACATACATTGCAGGTGTGGACGGGAAGACACTGCCGGTCCGGGCCATCGGCACTCCGCTGGACAGGCTCGACGGGCCGGCGAAGGTGACCGGCACCGCCCGGTACGCCTTCGAGCACCCCGTCGACCGGCCGGTCTATCTGTTCGGTGTGCAGGCCACCGTCGCGGTGGGACGGATCACCGCCGTGCACACCGAGGTGGCGTCGGCCAAGCCGGGTGTGCTGGCGGTGCTGACGCACGAGAACACGCCCCGGGTCGCCTCGTTCGACGACCCGGAGGTGGTGATCCTGCAGACGCCCGAGGTGGCGTACCGGGGGCAGTTCGTCGCCGCGGTGGTGGCGGAGAGCTCGGAGATCGCGCGCCTGGCGGCCAGCCTGGTCCGGGTGGACTACCAGGCCGGTCCGCACGACGTCCGACTGCGGGCCGACCATCCGGACCGGTACGCCCCGGAGGTCATGAACGGCGGGTTCGCCACCGACAGCGTGCGTGGCGACCCGGAGGCGGCGCTGGCCGGCGCGGCGGTACGCCTGGACGCCACCTACACCACACCCTGGTACCAGCACGCCCAGTTGGAGCCGCACTCGACGATCGCGGAGTGGGGCGACGACCGGCTCACCCTGCACGTCGGCAGCCAGGGGGTGCACGGGCTGCGGAAGTCCCTGGCCACGCTCTTCGGACTCGACCTGGAGCAGATCCGGGTGATCTCGCCGCACGTCGGCGGCGCGTTCGGCGGCAAGCTGCACACCCATCCGGACGTCGTGCTCGCGGTGCTGGCCGCGTTCGCCGTGCCCGGCCGTCCGGTGAAGCTGGCACTCACCCGGCAGCAGATGTTCTCCCAGGTCGGCTACCGCACCCCGACGGTGCAGCGGATCCGGCTCGGTGCCGGGTCGGACGGCCGGCTGGTCGCGATCAGCCACGAGGTGGTGCAGCAGACCGCGCGGCACAAGGAGTTCGCCGAGCAGACCGTCACGCCGACCCGGGTGATGTACGCGGCGCCGCACCGCGCCACCACACACCGGATGGTCCGGCTCGACGTGCCAGTCCCGACGATCATGCGCGCCCCCGGCAAGACCCCGGGGATGTACGCGCTGGAGTCGGCGATGGACGAAATGGCGATCGCCTGCGGGCAGGACCCGGTCGAGTTCCGGATCGCCAACGAGCCGCCACTCGACCCGGAACTGGACCGGCCGTTCTCCACCCGCAACCTGGTGGCCTGCCTGCGCGACGGCGCCCGCCGGTTCGGCTGGGCCGGCCGGGACCCGACTCCCGGCGTCCGGCGGGCCGCCGGGGGCTGGCTGGTTGGCACCGGGGTGGCCGCCTCGATGTACCCGGTCTACCAGCTCCCCGGCTCGTCGGCGACGATCCGGGTGGAGCCGGACGGCCGGTACGTCGTCTCGATCGGTGCCGCCGACCTCGGCACCGGCACCTGGACCTCGCTGACCCAGATCGCGGCCGACGCGCTGGCCGTACCGGTCGACCGGATCGTGCTGCGGATCGGCGACACGGACCTGCCGGCCGCGATGTCCGCCGGCGGCTCGTCCGGGATGACCTCGTGGGGCAGCACGGTGGTCGAGGCCGCCCGCCGGCTCCGGGCCCGGATGGCCGCCGAACACGCCGACCCGCCGTCGCACGGCATCGAGGCCAGCGCCGACATGCCGGCCAACCCGGACCGGGAACGCTTCTCCATGTACGCGTTCGGGGCCCAGTTCGTCGAGGCCCGGGTGCACGAGGCGACCGGGGAGGTACGGGTGCCCCGGATGCTCGGGGTCTTCGCCGCCGGCCGGATCATCAACCCGAAGATTGGCCGCTCCCAGTTGCTCGGCGGGATGACGATGGGGCTGTCGATGGCGCTGCACGAGCAGTGCGTGCTCGATCCCCGGTTCGGTCACGTGGTCAACCACGACCTCGCCGAGTACCACATCGCGACCAACGCCGACGTCGGCTGCGTCGAGGTGCACACGCTCGTCGAGGACGACCCGTACGTCAACCCGATGGGCTCGAAGGGCATCGGCGAGCTGGGCATCGTCGGCACCGCCGCGGCGATCGCCAACGCCGTGTACCACGCCACCGGGGTACGCGTCCGTGACCTGCCGATCACCCCGGACCGGTTCTTCGCGGGTGCCACCGCGATGCGAGGGTGACGAGCACGCGGGGTGGCCGGCATTCGTACACTGGCGCGGTGACCGTACCAGCGCCGATCGTCGCGCCCAGCATCCTCGCCGCAGACTTCGCCCGGCTCGCCGACGAGGTGCACGCGGTGGAGTCCACGGCGGACTGGCTGCACGTCGATGTGATGGACAACCACTTCGTGCCGAACCTGACCATCGGGCTGCCGGTGGTGCAGAGTCTGCTGGCCGCGAGCACGCTGCCGTTCGACGTACATTTGATGATCGAGGACCCGCGACGCTGGGCGCCGAGCTACGCGGACGCCGGGGCGTACAACGTGACGTTCCATGCCGAGGCCTGCGACAACCCGGTCTCGCTGGCCAAGGACCTCCGCTCGGCGGGGGCGAAGGCCGGGCTGGCGATCGACCGGGACACTCCGATCGAACCGTACCTTGACCTTTTGCCCAGCTTCGATACATTGCTGATCATGACTATCAAGGCGGGCTTCGGGGGGCAGCGGTTCATCCCCGAACTGCTCGACAAGGTCCGCACCGCCCGCCGGCATGCCGACGCCGGCCACCTCGAACTCCGGATCGAGGTCGACGGCGGCATAGCGGCCGACACCATCGAGCAGGCGGCGGCGGCCGGCGCGGACGCCTTCGTCGCCGGCACCGCCGTCTACGGCGCGGCGGACCCGGCCGCGGCGGTCATCCAGCTACGGCGCCTCGCCGAGCGCGCCGCACATTCAGCATGAGCGTCGACGGGGTCGCCGAGGAGCGGCCCGACCTGATCCTGGTGGTCGACGACGACGAGGACATCGTTCGGTTCGTCTCGTTCAACCTGCGGCTGCACGGCTTCGAGGTGGCGCAGGCCAGCGACGGCCAGGAGGCGCTGGAGGTGATCGAGCGGCGCCGGCCCGACCTGGCCGTGGTCGACCTGCGGATGCCCCGGATCGACGGGCTGGAGCTGACCCGCCGGCTGCGGGCCAACCCGATGACCTCGGCGCTGCCGGTGATCATGCTCACTGCCAAGGGGCTGACCGTGGACAAGGTGCACGGCCTCACCGCCGGTGCCGACGACTACCTGGTCAAGCCCTTCGACACCGCCGAACTCGTCGCCCGGATCAGCTCCACGCTGCGCCGCAACAAGGAGTTCCGCGAGGTCTCCCCGCTGACCGGGCTGCCCGGCAACACCCGGGTCCGCCGGGAGATCGGCGACCGGGTGCGCAGCGGTGTCGACTACGCGGTCGGCTACGTCGACATCGACCGGTTCAAGAGCGTCAACGACCGGTACGGCTTCGTCCGGGGCGACGAGTTCATCAGCGCGCTGGCCCGCAGCCTGCACCGGGCGGTGGTCTCGGTCGGGCTGCCGCCGGCCTTCCTCGGGCACATCGGCGGCGATGACTTCGTGATCGTCTGCGCTCCCGAGCAGGTCCGGCCGCTCACCGAGCGGGCCGTGGTCGACTTCGAGAAGACCGCCGACGAGCTGTACGACCCGGAGGACGCCAAGCGCGGCTACGTGGAGCTGAAGGACCGGCGCGGCAACATCCAGCGGGCCCACCTGGTCACGCTCTCCATCGGGGTCTCGCTCTCGGTGCCCGAGCGCCGGTTCACCGACCCGCTCGAGGTGATCGCCGCCGCCTCCGAGATGAAGTCGGTGGCCAAGAGCCAGCCCGGTTCGTACGTGGCGATGGATCGGCGGCGTACCCCGGGGGCACCGGCGGCCGACGCGGGGGAGCGGCGGCGCGGGGCGAAGTGATCACGGTCACGTCGCTGTGAGGTCGGTCGCCTCACTGGCCCGACAGCCCCGGTTCCGTGTAAGACTCGATCCGTACCCACCACGCGCTGGCGGGACTCGGTGTAATTCCGAACCGGCGGTGATCCGGGCGCAAGCCCGGTAAGCCCGCGACCCGGTCGGCCTCGGCCGCCCGGTGGACCTGGTGAGAATCCGGGGCCGACGGTTGGGGGCGGGCAGTTTCCGCACCCAGACAGTCCGGATGGGAGACAGCGCGCGGGACGGATGGGTCCGCCGGCCGGCGCGTGTGCGCCGACCCGTGGTCCGCCGGGGTCGGCGCCTGCCGTCCCCACGCTCCGCCGCCGCACGCCCGGCCACCGGCCGGCACCCCTCCCACACCCCGCCCGCGCGCCACGACGACGGGCGAGGAAGAGGGAAACGGCATGGGGGGCGTCTCCGCCGACGAGGCGATGCGCCGGGCTATCGCGCTGGCGGCCCGCGGCCTGGGCACGACGAGTCCCAATCCCCTGGTCGGCTGCGTGTTGCTCGACCCACACGGCGAGATCGTCGGCGAGGGTTTCCACGCGTACGCCGGTGGGCCGCACGCCGAGATCGTCGCGCTGGCCCAGGCCGGTGAGCGGGCCCGCGGCGGCACCGCCGTGGTGACCCTGGAACCCTGCGACCACACCGGGCGTACCGGGCCGTGCAGCGGGGCGCTGATCTCGGCCGGGGTCCGCCGGGTGGTGATCGGCGTACCCGATCCGAACCCGATCGCGGCCGGCGGCATCGAGCGGCTGCGGGCGGCCGGTGTCGAGGTCGAGGTCGGGACACGCGCCGCCGAGGCGGAGGCGGGCAACCTGGCCTGGCTGACCGCGGTACGCCGGGGCCGGCCGTACCTGATCTGGAAGTACGCGGCGACCCTGGACGGGCGGATCGCGGCGGCCGACGGCACCAGCATGTGGATCACGTCCGAGGCGGCCCGGATCGACGTGCACGCGCTGCGCGGCACGGTCGACGCGGTGATCGCCGGGGTCGGCACCGTACTCGCCGACGACCCGAGACTGACCGCGCGGAACCTGCGCGACGGCACCCTGGCCATCCGGCAGCCGCTGCGGGTGGTGGTGGACAGCGCCGGTCGTACCCCGCTCGACGCCCGGGTCCGGGACGGCGCCGCGCCCACCTGGGTGGCGACCGCCAAGGAGGTCGGCACCGGCCCGGACGGCCGGGTGGAGCTGGCCCGGCTGCTCGCGGAGCTCTACCGGCGCGGCGTCCGGGCGGCGCTGCTGGAGGGCGGCCCGACCCTGGCCGGCGCCTTCCTCGCCGCCGGCCTGGTCGACAAGGTGGTCGGCTACCTGGCGCCGAAGCTGCTCGGCGCCGGCCCGGCGGCACTCGCCGACGCCGGCCCACAGACCATCTCCGAGGTCATCGACCTGGAGTTCACCGACATCACACCGGTCGGCCCCGACCTGCGGGTCACCGCGTTTCCCCGGAAGACGGAGGGCTGAATCAGATGTTCACCGGCATCGTGGAGGAGTTGGGCGAACTGGTCCGGCGGGACGACACCGGCGGCGACTCCGCCCTGGTCGCGATCCGCGGCCCGATCGTCACCTCGGACGCCCGGCACGGCGACTCGATCTCCGTCAACGGGGTCTGTCTGACCGTGGTGGAGGTCGACGGTGACACGTTCACCGCCGACGTGATGGGCGAGACGTTCCGGCGTACCTCGCTCGGGGCGCTGCGCCCGGGTGACCCGGTCAACCTGGAGCGGGCCGCCACCCTCGGCAGCCGGCTCGGCGGGCACCTGGTGCAGGGCCACGTCGACGGGGTCGCCGAGATCGTCGGGCGGACGCCGGCCGAGCAGTGGGAGACGGTCACCTTCGGCCTCCCCGCAGACCTCGCCCGATACGTCGTGGAGAAGGGCTCGATCACCGTCGACGGGGTGTCGCTGACCGTCGCCGCGCTGACCGCGCAGACCTTCTCGGTCGGGCTGATCCCGACCACGCTGGCCGCTACCACGCTGGGCCGCAAGGGTGTCGGCGAGCCGGTCAACCTCGAGGTTGACGTCCTCGCCAAGTACGTCGAACGACTGCTGACGACCGGTGGGCGACTGCCGGTCGGCGGACTGGAGGCCGTGGAAGTGAGCGAGCGTAGTGAGCGAATCAGCCAGCTCAGCGCCAATGTGCCTCATGACGGCACGGAGCGAAGCGGAGTGCCGGCATGAGCACCGAATTCGGCACCATCGAGGCAGCACTGGCCCAGGTCGCGGCCGGCCGACCGGTCGTCGTGGTCGACGACAAGGACCGGGAGAACGAGGGCGACCTGATCTTCGCTGCCGACCGGGCGACCCCGGAACTGGTCGCGTTCATGGTCCGCTACACCTCCGGCTACATCTGCGCGCCGCTGACCGAGGAGGACTGCGACCGCCTCGAACTGCCGCCGATGTACCACACCAACCAGGACAAGCGGGGCACCGCGTACACGGTGACGGTGGACGCGCGGGAGGGGGTCAGTACCGGCATCTCGGCCGCCGACCGGGCGCACACGATCCGGCTGCTCGCCGACCCGTCGACCGACGCCACCGACCTGAGCCGGCCCGGGCACGTGGTGCCGCTGCGGGCCAAGACCGGCGGCGTACTGCGCCGTCCCGGGCACACCGAGGCGGCCGTCGACCTGGCCCGACTCGCCGGGCTCCGCCCCGCCGGGGTGCTCTGCGAACTGGTCAACGACGACGGCACCATGATGCGCCTGCCCGACCTGGAGAAGTTCGCCGCCGAGCACGGCATCACGCTGATCACCATCGCGGACCTGATCGCATACCGGCGGCGTACCGAGACGGACGTCGAGCAGGTCGTCGAGACCCGGCTGCCGCTGCCGTACGGGCCGTTCCGGGCGGTCGGCTACCGGGCCCGGCAGGACGGCACCGAGCACATCGCGCTGGTCTACGGCGACCTCGGCGACGGCCAGGACGTGCTGGTACGGGTGCACTCGGAGTGCCTGACCGGGGACGTCTTCGGCTCGCTGCGCTGCGACTGCGGCCCACAGCTCGACGCCGCGCTGGCCCGGGTCGCCGCCGAGGGGCGGGGCGTGGTGCTCTACATGCGCGGGCACGAGGGGCGCGGCATCGGGCTGCTGCACAAGCTCCAGGCGTACCAGTTGCAGGACCTCGGCCGGGACACCGTCGACGCCAACCTGGACCTTGGGCTGCCCGCCGACGCCCGGGACTACGGGACCGGGGCGCAGATCCTCTACGACCTCGGGGTCCGCTCGATGCGGCTGCTGACGAACAACCCGGCCAAGCGGGCCGGGCTGGAGGGGTACGGGCTGACCGTGGTGGGCCGGGAGGCGATGCCGGTCCGGGCCACCCCGGAGAACGTGCGTTACCTGCGTACCAAGCGGGACCGGATGGGGCACCTGCTGGACGAGTTGGAGACTCCGGCCGACGCCGGGGAGCTGACGGAACTCGCGGAGATGACGGAAAGGTTGGCGTGACGATGGCGGGGTTCGGAGAGCCGGGACTGTCGACGGTGGACGCCTCCGGGCTGACCGTGGGAGTGGTGGCCGCGCGCTGGCATGGCGAACTCACCGACCACATGGTCGACCGGGCGGTGACCGCGGCGAAGGCGTGCGGGGTGGACGACGTGGTCGTGGTCCGGGTGGCCGGCTCGGTGGAGCTGCCGGTGGTGGCCCAGGCGCTGGCCCGGCGCTGCGACGCGGTGGTGGCGCTCGGCGTGGTGATCCGGGGTGCCACCGCGCACTTCGAGTACGTGTGCCAGTCGGTGACCGAGGGGCTGACCCGGGTCGCGCTGGACAGCGGGAAGCCGGTCGCGCACGGCGTGCTGACGGTGAACAACCTGGAGCAGGCCCGGGACCGGGCCGGGCTGCCCGACTCGGCCGAGGACAAGGGCTGGGCGGCCACCACTGCGACCCTGGAGGCCGCCGTGGCCATCCGGGACATCGCCGCCCGCCCGTAGCCCGAGGCCCGGCCGCCGGCCGCCAGCCGGGGCGGTGGCGCGGCTTGGCTTGGCTTGCGGTGGACCCGGGCGGCGGCGACCGGTCGGCCTGGCTCGCGCTGAAGAGCGGCGGCGTGCGCGTCAGGGGACAGTACCCGATCGCGAGGCTGTCGAGCTGGGTGCACAGACGGGGCACCGTCTCGGCCACAGTTCCGGCTTGTGGGCGGCGGCGGCCTGGCCCAAGGGTGGCGGCCGGTCTTACCCGCGGCCTGGCCCAAGGGTGGCGGCCAGCCATACCGGCGGCGGCCTGCCGTCCGGGTGCACGAGCGGGGCAGCTCGACAGTCTGCTGGCGGGTGGTTCGCCGGCGGCTGTGGTTGGGGGCGGGTGCACGAGCGGGGCAGCTCGACAGTCTCCGGACGGAGGGCGTCAGGCGTCGGCCGTCGGCGTGAGCTGTGGTCAGCCGACCTGGAGCCGGCCCGCCTCGATGATCCGGCGGAGGAACTGCCGGGTACGGGGCTGGGTCGGCTCGCCGAGCACCTGCTCCGGCGGCCCCTCTTCGATCACCCGGCCGCCGTCCAGGAAGCAGACCCGGTCGGCGACCTCGCGGGCGAAGCCCATCTCGTGGGTGGCCAGCACCATCGTCATGCCGTCCGCCTTCAGATCCCGGATCATCGTCAGCACCTCGCCGACGAGTTCCGGGTCCAGCGCCGAGGTCACCTCGTCGAGCAGCAGCAGTCGGGGCGAGTTGACCAGCGCCCGGACGATCGCCACCCGCTGCTGCTGGCCGCCGGAGAGCCGGTCGGGATAGTCGGCCACCTTCTCGGCCAGCCCGACCCGGGCGAGCAGTTCCCGGGCCTGCGCCTCGGCCTCGCCCCGGTTCCGCCGGTGCACCCGGACCGGCGCCAGCGTGATGTTGTCCAGCACCCGCAGGTGCGGGAAGAGGTTGTACGCCTGGAAGACGATGCCGATCCGCCGGCGTACCAGATCGGGGTCGGTGCGCGGGTCGGTGATGTGCTCGCCGTCCAGGTGGATGGTGCCGTCGTCGAGCTCCTCCAGCAGGTTCACGCAGCGCAGCAGGGTGGACTTGCCGGAGCCGGAGGCGCCGATCAGCGCCACGACCTCGTGCTCGGCCACGTCCAGGTCGAGATCGTCGAGTACGATGTGCCCGCCGAAGACCTTGCGTAGCCCTCGGCAGCGCAGCACATGTGCATTCATCGGGCGGCCTGCCGGCGGGCGGCGCGCAGGGTCACCCAGTCGGTGACCGCGATCAGTGGAATGGCGAGCAGCACGAAGAGCACCCCCGCGACAATGTACGGCGTGTAGTTGAAACTCTCGGCGGTGGCGATCTGGGCAGCGCGTACCGCGTCGATCGGTCCGGCGAGCGAGACCAGTCCGACGTCCTTCTGGAGCGCGACCACGTCGTTGAGCAGCGGCGGGGCGACCCGGCGGACCGCCTGGGGCAGCACCACGTGCCGCATCGTCTGCCGGTAGCTGAGCCCGAGCGACCGGGCGGCGGCGAGCTGGCTCGGATGGATCGACTCGATGCCGGCCCGGAACACCTCGGCCAGGTAGCCGCCGTAGGTGAGGACCATGGCGATCCCGCCGAGCACCAGCACCGACGGCATGCCCTGCAACCGCAGCCCAGGCACACCGAGAGTGAGCACGTAGATCACGATGATCAGCGGCAGCCCGCGGAACGTGTAGGTGTAGCCGGCGGCCAGCGCCCGGACCGGGAAGAAGACCGGGCCGCGCAGGGTACGCAGCACCGCCACCACCAGGCCGAGGGCGAGCGCCCCGAGCGCGCAGAAGAACAGCAGCCGGACGTTGAGCCAGAGTCCGGTGAGGATCTCCGGCAGTGCCTCCCGGCCGATGCGCGGGTCGAGGAAGGACTGTCGTACCCGCTCCCAGCCGGGTGAGCCGGTCACCGCGACCACCAGCAGGGTGCCGAGTACTCCGGTCGAGGCGGCGGCGACCAGCACCGAGCGGACCGTCTGCCGTTTCCGGTAGGCGGTCCGCTGGCGGGCGATCGGTGAGGGGTGGTGGTCGAGCAGGCTCACGTGATGTCGGTGACGCCGGCCACCTCGGAGAGCCAGGTCTTCTCCAGGTTGCCGAGCGTGCCGTCGGCGCGGAGGGCGTCGACCGCGCCGCTCACGCAACCGGTCAGCGGCGAGCCCTTGTCGAGCAGCAGGCCGAAGGCCTCCGGCAGCCCTACCTGCGGCAACTGCCCGACGATGGTGGCGTCCTTGACCTCGGCCGAGGTGATGTAGAAGGCGGTGGGCAGGTCCACCACGATGCCGTCGAGCTGGCCGTTCTGCAGGGCCTTCTTCGCGTCGTCGTTGGTGTTGTAGACCTGCGGCTTGACCGTCGGCTTGATCACGTCGGTGATCGCCTGGTAGCTGGTGCTGCCCACCTGGGCGCCGAGCTTGGCATCCTGGAGGTCGGCCAGCCGCGACCTACCGGTGATCTTGGAACCCTTGCCGGCGACCACCGCCTGTCGGACCAGATAGTACGGCGAGGTGAAGTCCACCGCCTGCTTGCGCTCGTCGGTGATGGAGAACTGGTTGATGTCGAAGTCGAACTCCTTCGGCCCCGGCGCGATCGCGGTGTCGAACTTGACCCGTACCCACTGCACGTCGATCCGGGCGAAGCCGAGCTGCTCGGCGACCTCGTAGGCGACCGCGGACTCGAAGCCCTTGCCGTTGGCCGGCAGGTTGTCGGCGAACCAGGGTGCGTACGCCGGGTCGTCGGTGGCGATGGTGAGCTTGCCCGGCGTACGGGTCTTCAGCTCGGCCTTGGTACAGGTGGCCTGCGGTGCAACGGGCGCGGGTTGGTTCTGGGGCGCGCAGCCGACGAGGGCCGCGAGAACGAGGGTGGCGGTCGTGAGCGCGACCGGCAGAGATCGGCGAGCCATGGCCGACAGCATAGGCACACGTCGACGGGTACCCATAGATATCTCTCTCGATCCGATCGGGATATCAGCCGGTCGGGTGGGTGATCGGCCTGTCGAGTGGTGTCGACCCGGCGCGGCGGGTAAACCGGAACGGGGGGTCGGGCGTCATCCTGCCGTGACGACCCAACTGGTCTCCGACCCGCCCGGCGGGAGGACCATGACACGATCGGGACCACCACGGTGGTCGGCGGACGAGGCGATCACCAGCCTCTTCGCCGCCCACTACCGCCCGCTGGTACGACTCGCCACGCTGCTCCTGCACGACCAGGGTGCGGCAGAGGAGATCGTGCAGGACGGTTACGTCGCGCTGCACGGGCACTGGTCCCGGCTGCGGGACGCCGACCGCGCTCTCGGCTACCTGCGGACCAGCGTGCTGAACAGGTGCCGGTCGGCGCTGCGGCACCGTCGGGTGGTGACCGCGTACCTGGCCGGAGCCGGGCCGGTGGCGGACGCGCCGAGCGCCGAGGCCGGCGCACTCGACCTGCTTCAGCACGACGCGGTGATGGCGGCGCTGCGTACCCTGCCGACCCGGCAGCGGGAGGCGCTGGTGCTGCGCTACTACCTCGACCTCTCCGAGGCCGAGACCGCCGAACTGATGGGTGTCAGCCGGGGCGCGGTGAAGAGCCACACCTTCCGGGGGCTGGCCGCGCTGAAGCAGAGCATGGGGGCGGAGCGATGAGCGAGCAGCGGCGACCCGGTACGCATTCCGAGCCGGCGTGGACGTCGGGGCCGGGGGCGACGTCGGGGTCGGGGGAGCGGGCACCGGGGGACGAGGACCTGCTGCGTCGGGTACTCGCGGCCGAGGCCGACCGGATCGAGCCGGGACCGGGCGCGCTGCCCGAGATCCAGCGGCGGATCGGGGCCGGCGACCGCGGCGGCGCGCGGCGCCGGTGGCGCCGGCCGGAATGGTCAATTCCTCGACTCGCCGGGGGCCGGTGGCGCGGCTGGTCACCACTGGCGGCCGGTGCCGTGACGGTCGCCACGCTGAGCGTGGCGGCGGTGGTGGTCGGGCTGGCCAGCACGGTCGTGCCGACGCCGTCCGACCGGGTGGAGCCGCCGCCCGGAACGGTCGGCGCGCAGCGGTCGGCGGGTGCGACACCGGACGAGGTGCAGCCCGGGCCGACCCCGCCGGATGGCGCGGTCGCCCCGTCGGCCGGCGCCGGCACGGGTACGCCGGCACCCGGCGCCACCGAGAGCACCGCCGGCCTGCCGGTCTACTACCTCGGCGGCGATCCGGGCCGACCCCGGCTCTACCGCGAGTTCCACCGGCTGTGGCTGCACGACGGCTCGGCCCGGGACCGGATCACCGCCGCGCTGCGGAACCTGCTGGACGGGCCGGTCGGGATGGACCCGGACTACCGCAACCCGTGGCCGGCGGGGACCGACCTGCGGGAGGTGACCGTCGACGGCGACGGCATCGCCACCGTCGACCTCACCGGGGCGGCCCGCGACGGCGTCGACGAGGTCACCACACGGCTGGCCGTGCAGCAACTGGTCTGGACCGTCACCGCGGTGCCCGGGGTCTCCGGGCTGCGGCTGCGGCTCGACGGGGCACCGGTCGACCGGCTCTGGGGCCGGGTCGACACCTCCGGGGTGCTGCGCCGGGCCCCGGCGATGGAGGTGCTCGCCCCGGTCTGGCTGATCTCGCCGCAGCACGGCGACGCGGTCAGCCGGAGCTTCCAGGTACACGTCGCCGGGATCCTGCCGGAGGCGACCGCCCAGCTCCGGATCCAGCGGGGTACGCGTACCGTGCGGGAGCAGGTGGTCACGCTCTCGGTCGCCGGGCCGGCTCAGGGGGAGGCGAGGTTCCGGGTCACGCTGCCGCCGGGCCGGTACACGCTGACCACGTACGCGATCTCGCTGGAGGACGGGTCCGAGCGGTTCCTCGACGACCACACCGTGACGGTGCGCTGAACCGGCCGACGGTCCACCTGGTGGGCCGCCGGCCGACCCGGCGGCCGACCCGGTGCCGGCCGGCTGCGAGAATCGGATGCCGTGAAGACGTTCGAGGAGCTGTTCGCCGAGTTGCAGGCCAAGGCCGCGGCCGGCACCCCCGGCTCGGCGACGGTGGCCGCGCTGGAGCGCGGCGTGCACGCGATCGGCAAGAAGGTCGTCGAGGAGGCGGCCGAGGCGTGGATGGCCGCCGAGCACGAGGGTCCGGAACGGGCCGCCGAGGAGATCTCCCAGTTGCTCTACCAGGCGCAGGTGCTGATGCTCGCCACCGGTCTGGACCTCAAGGACGTCTACCGACATCTGTAGTGCCCCGCCGCGTCCCGTCGACCGCACCGGACGCGTCCGTCAGCCCGATTCCGATCCCTGACCGCGAGGAGCACTCCCGATGCTGCGCATCGCCATTCCCAACAAAGGCACCCTGTCCGGACCGGCCGCCCAGATGCTGCGCGAGGCGGGTTACCGGCAGCGCGGTGACGACCGTGACCTGATCTGCCGGGACGACGCCAACGACGTCGAATTCTTCTACCTCCGCCCCAAGGACATCGCCACCTACGTCGGCTCCGGCGACCTCGACCTCGGCATCACCGGACGGGACCTGCTGGTCGACTCGGCCAGCCCGGCCGAGGAGATGCTCGACCTCGGTTTCGGCGCGGCGACGTTCCGGTTTGCCGCCCGGCCGGAAACCGTCTCGACGGTCGACCAGATCGCCGGCCGGCGCATCGCCACCGCCTATCCCGGGGTGGTCGAGGGTTATCTGACCGAACACCAGCTCACCGCGACGGTGATCCGGCTCGACGGCGCGGTCGAGAACGCCGTACGCCTCGGCGTGGCCGACGTGGTCGCGGACGTCGTGGAAACTGGTGCCACGCTGCGCCAGGCCGGCCTGGTGATCGTCGGTGAGCCGATCCTGCGTTCGTCGGCCGTACTGGTACGCCGGACCGGTGCCCCGGCCAACGGGCAGGTGGACCAGCTCGTCCGGCGCCTCCAGGGGGTGCTGGTCGCCCGCCGTTACGTGATGCTCGCCTACGACGTCCGGGCCGACCTGCTGGAGAAGGCCAGCGCGCTCACCCCGGGAATCGAGTCCCCGACCATCTCGCCGTTGCACCGGGAGGGCTGGGTGGCGGTCCAGGCGATGGTACTGCGCCAGGACGTACACCGGATCATGGACGAGCTGTACGACGTCGGCGCCCGGGCGATCCTGGTCACCGACATCCACGCCTGCCGGCTGTAGTCCGCCGCCCGGTCACCGTCTGGTGGCCAAGACCACCGTCCGCCCCTCGTGGCCAAGGCCACCGTCCGGCTGCCCTTCGCCCTCGTGGCACCACCCGAAGGGTCGCCGGACGGTGGCCATCCCCCGCATCGGCACCGACAACCGTACGACGTCCCGGACGCCAGTCGCGAGGGAGCGATCTGCACAGCGACCCCGCGAACCGTCCCGCCGTGCACAGTGACTGCGGTGCCGACCCGCCGTGCACAGCGACCGCAGCGTGGTCCCGCCCCGCACCGCACAGTGACCGCGGTGCCGGCCCGCCGTGCAACGGTGACCACCGATCCGGCGGTCAACCGTCCGCCAGCTCGACCGCGCGGAGGGCGAGCCAGAGTTCGTGCCGGGCGTCCGGGGCGTGCCGCAGCGAACGCCCGAGCGCCTGTTCGGCCCGGGCGAGCCGCTTGCGGGTGGCCGACACGGAGATGTCGAGCCCGGCCGAGGTGGCCGAGAGGTTGGCGTCGGCGGCCAGCCAGGCCCGTACCGTCTCGAACCCGGTCGACCGGTCGGCCGCGCGTAACGGCCGGAGCCGGGCCCGGGCCCACGCCGTCACGGCCGGGGCGGCGAGCAGGTGGTCCAGGGTGACCTCCCGGGCGGCCGGTACCGTTCCGGCCGGCACCGCACCGGCCCGCGGATCGTCCGGCCGGGGCGCGGCGCGCACCCGCAGCGCCAGCCAGGCGGCGGAGCGGTCGGGGACCCGGAGGAGATCCATTCCGAGCAGTGCGTTGAGCAGTCGTAGCCGACCGGTCAGGGTGTTGCGGTGGATCTTCAGGTGCCGGCTGGCCGCGGTGTCGAAGGCCAACCACGAGCTGAGCGTGCCGAGCAACTCCACCGCACCCGGGTCGGCCCGGCGGGCCGGGACGTGGTCGAGGCAGGGTTGCAGCAGCCGCTGGGCCCAGGAGTGCCCGTCCGGACCGGTGAGCGGCACGAGGTCGTGCTGCCGGTCGAACCGCGCGTACCCCTCGGTCGCGGCCCGGGCCACCGCCAGTGCGTGGAAGGCCTGCTCGTAGCCGGTGGCCGTGTCCGGCAGCGCGACCGGTTCGCTCATCCCGACCCGGCACTGCCGGGCCCGGGCGGTAATCAGCCGCCCGAGCCGGTCCGCCGGATCGGCCCGACCCGCGCCACCCCGGGCGGCCTCCCGGCTCGGCGCCGACTCGTCGCCGGACGGCTCGGCCGGTACGAGTGCGATGAGGTGGTTCGAGCGGACCGGGCAGGGCACGATCCAGGCCCGGCCGGCCAGCGAACGGTCGATCTCGGCGGCGACCTCGTACCGTTGCCGGCCGACGCACTCGATCACACAGACCCGCAGCGTGTCGGGCAGGTGCGGCCGCAGCGCCGAGGCGATCCGCCGGGCGGGCGGCACGTCGCCGACCATCAACAGGTGCAGTACCGCCTCCCGGCCGTGCGCGTCGGCGGCGACGATCCGCCGGCGGGCCCGCTCCGCCTCCTCGATCCGCCAGCACAGCGAGAGCGTCCGCGCGGCGTCGGCGAGCAGTTCGCCGAGCTGCCGCTCCGGGGCGGCGACGACCGCGAGGTAGCCGACCTGTTCCTCGGCCCGGGCGACCAGTGACGCGGCGGACCTGTCCGGGGCGCCGCTGCCGAGCCTCAGCAGGTGGACCCGGGGCGGTCCGCCGGTGTCCACCACGGCGGCGCTCGACCCGCGCCGGGACAGGTCCGCGACGGCGGTGCCGACCGCCCGCGACATCCGGGTGCCGGGTCCGAGCCGGTCGACGGGCCCGGCGAGTACCTTTCCGTCGGCCCCGACCAGCAGGGCCGCGCCGCCGGTACGCCGCCCGAGCCAGTCCAGGATGTCGCGCACCGCGTCCCGCCCCACCGAGAGGCGGGCGAGGGTCAGCAGGTCGGCATCACGGCTCGGCGTGGCCACGTCCTTTGGTTCCCGGCTCATCGGGTGCTGACTCCTCGGTACGTCCTCCCGGGTCGGCGAACTCCGGTGCGAATCCGTCGTTCCCGGCCGCGACGCCCTTGCCGACCCGGTGGGCGGAGCAAGCGTACCGGGCTGTTTCCGGAGCCCGACCGCGCTCTCCGGCCCGCCTGTGGATCCCGCTCCGGTGCCCCAGGACGCTGTCTCGTTCGACACTTGAACCTGACGTAACGGGAGGTCGTAGCGTTTCGGGCGTGACCGGGAGAGGCGACACCGGACGTCGGTGGAGCATCGGTGAGCTGGCCCGGACCACCGGGACCACGGTGCGTGCCCTGCACCACTACGACGAGATCGGCCTGCTGCGGGCCCGCGAGCGCACCAGCTCGGGGCACCGCCGGTACACCGGGGGTGACCTGCGCCGGCTGTACCGGGTACGGGCGCTGCGCGGGCTGTCATTGGAGGAGATCGCGGGCGTACTCGCGGGGTCGACGGACGACCTGGCGGCGATGCCGGATCTGCTGACGGCCCAACCGTGCGGGCTGGCGGCACAGGCCGTCCGGCTCGACCAGCTCATCGCGCGGCTGCACGGCCTGCACGACCAGATCGACGGCGCGTCGATGCCCGGTCCGGACCAGTTCCTGACGACCCTGGAGATGATCTCTGTGTTCGAAACCTCGTTCAGCGGCGAAGAGCGGGAGCAACTGGCGCAGCGGCGGGCGGAGCTCGGCCCGGCCGGAGTCGAGGCGGCCCGGGCCGAATGGGCGGAACTCGTGGTGGAGCTGCTCCGGCAGGTACAGCACGGCACCCCGACCGACGACCCGGCCTAGGCTGCGGGGGTGCGGATCGACCTGGTGACCATCGTGGTGGCGGAGTACGACCCGGCGATCGAGTTCTTCACCGGAGTGCTCGGCTTCGACCTGGTCGAGGACTCGCCGTCGCTGACCAACGACGGTCGCCCGAAACGGTGGGTGGTGGTCCGGCCACCCGGTGCCGAGACCGGCATCCTGCTCGCCCGCGCCGACGGCGAGCGGCAGGGTGCCGTGGTCGGCGACCAGCTCGCCGGTCGGGTCGGGTTCTTCCTCCGGGTCGACGACTTCGACGCCGCGTACGACCGGATGGTCGCCGCCGGCGTCGAGTTCGTGAGCCTGCCGAGGGCCGAGCCGTACGGCCGGGTGGCGGTGTTCCGGGACGTCGCCGGCAACCGTTGGGACCTGCTCGGCCCGGCCTGAATCGAACCCTGCGGCGAGCGGCGGTGCCGGCCGCAACCGTGCGATCCCGGTGGCGACGAGCAGCGGCGCGGGTTCCTGCTGACCCCGGCCGGTGACCGGCATCCGCCGCTGCGGCCTTCGCGGGGCGCGGGGTCCAGAGCGGGTGCGGCAGCGGTAAAGCGCTTGCCGGGGTTACCGGGCGTCTGTTGTCCTGACCCTGCCCGGCGGCCAGAGCCGACCGGAAGCCGACCGAGAGGAGACGGCCATGCCACGAGTGCCCATGTCCAGTCAGCGAGCAGGCGGCGTCTACCCGAAGGATATGAGGCTTCATGAGTACGTCGGTCTCCACGACCAGCACAGCGGCGGGCGCCGGTAGGACGCGCCCGACCGAACTTCCGCCGGCCGCTCGGCCGGCCGGGCGCGAGGAGGGCGACTGATGTCGCTCCTCGACGATCCCGGACTCTTCGGCCGGCTCTGGGCCGCCGGCTACGACAACGGCTCCAACCCCGATCCGGCCCCGGCGGTGGACTTCCTCGAAGGTCTCGCCGACGGCGGCCCGGTGCTGGAACTCGCGATCGGCACCGGCAGGGTCGCACTTCCGCTGGTCGCCCGCGGCCTCGCCGTCGAGGGCGTCGAGGCATCCGAGGAGATGGTGGCGCGGCTACGTGCCAAACCCGGTGGCGAGCAGTTGCCGGTCGCCACCGGTGACATGGCGGACGTGCCGGTCGACGGACCGTTCACCCTGGTGTACCTGGTCTACAACACACTGTTCAATCTGGTCCGTGCCGAGCGGCAGGAGGAGTGCTTCCGCAACGTCGCGCGGGTGCTGGCGCCGGGCGGCGCGTTCGTGATCGAGACGTACGTCCCTGATCCGGTCGACATGGAGCGCACCGAGCAGCAGGTCCAGGTGTGGGACGTGACGGAGGACTCGGCGACCATCCGGCTGCACCGGTTCGACCGGGCCGCGCAGACGTTCGTCCGGCAGACCATCAGGTTCGACGGTGCGGGCGTGCACCTCAAGCCGTTCGGCATGCGGTACGCCTGGCCCGAGCAGATCGACCAGATGGCGGCACGGGCCGGTCTCCGGCTCGCCGAGCGGTACGCCGACTGGCACCGTCGGCCGTTCGGCGCGGACAGCGGCAGTCACGTCTCCGTCTATCGCCGAAGCTAGCTGAGCGTCGACCAGGGGTCCGGCATCCCCGGCGCGGGTGGTGCTCACCGGAAATGCCGGTAGCCGGTCCCTGGTCGGCGGCCTCGCCGGTGCCGGTCTCTCGGGCGAGGGCGGCACGCTCGACCGGGCGGCAGCCGCCGACAACGCGCCGAGCTGGCGCTGCCGGGAACGAGCAGGACCGCGCCGATCACGGGGCCGGCCAGCTCGGGCGCGAGCAGGACCCACTGCCGGCGATGGCGGCGGGGAACCGCCCGGGCCGGTCCGGCAGGGCCGCCCGGTCACCGTTCCGCCCGTCGGTTACGGCCGCCCCGGAGCTTGCCGAAGCAGCTGGCGGACCCCGGACCGCAAGGAGAGCTTGACGAGGTCCGGCGGTTGGAGGGCGAGTCCGGCCGAGGTCGGCCTCCGTAACTTCCGGCCAACTTCCGGGAGTTGAATCGGGTCGATCTGTGGCGTCTCCAGGTCTTGTCTTCAGCGTCTTCGATGGGTATTAATAGTGGTACGGCTCATCGACGGGGCTGATTACCGGAAGTTTTCGGCAACCTGTTCCGGTCGGCGATCGCCCGTCGCCGGCCCGGCGGCCACCTGCGGGTGGCGGGACAGCAGCAACAACCGGCTGGCTCGTCGCCGGGCCGTCGGACCGAATCCGGCTTCCACGGCACCGGATCCGGTCCCGGAAGCAGGCGCCACCTGCGCTGCCAGTCAACGGCGACGGCCCACCAGCGCCGCCAGTTGACGCCGCGGAACCCGGTGCGGAGGGAAGGACGCCCCCTCCGCACCGGGTGGGCGTACCCGACCGGCCGGCGTGCCTTTTCGCATCCGCTCCGCCGGGGTCGATGGCTCCGGAAGGCGAAGACGGACAGGTCAGGAGCCGGGCGTCGTCGCCACCGTGAGCAGTACGGCCGAGTCGTCGATCGCGGTCAGGCCGTGCCGCTCGGGCGGGATGACCAGGTAGTCACCGGCGGTTCCCTCCCATGCGTCGGCGGCGGTGGGCAGGCGTACCCGGCCGCACAGGACCTGGAGGGTCGCCTCACCGGGGTTGTCATGGTCGGCGAGGCTCTGCCCGGCGGCGAGCGCGAGCAGGGTCTGCCGCAGCGCGTGCCCGTGCCCACCATGAACCGTACGGGCGCTGCGCCCGCTGCTGCTCTCCCGCGCCGCGGTCAACTGCGCGTCCAGCAGAGTGGTCAGGGAGATCGACTGCATCGCACTACCTCTCGACGTGGTACTCAGGTCGCCAGCAACAGGGTGCCGGTGGTGATCAGGGCGACGACCTTGACCAACTCCAGGGCGACGTAGGCGTAGTGGGCGTGTGACCGTGGCTCCTGGGCACCGGCGAGGATCCGATCGGCGCGTCGGGTCAGTCGGGGACGTACCACGGCGAGCTGCACCAGCAGCACTGCCACGACCACCCCGACGGCGACCGGGACGGACGCCTTGGGTGTCGCGTCGGCGGCGACGATCGCGGCCACCAGCGTCACCCCGAGGACCACCTCCGCGGCGTTGAGCGCCCGGAAGACCAGCCGGCCGATGCCGAGCCCGATCCGCAGGGTGACCCCGGGGGCCCGGAACTTCAGCGGCGCCTCCAGAAAGGAGATCGCCAGTCTGCCGCCCACCGTCGGTGGACCGCTGTCGCTCCGGCGCGAACCCGAGATCGCCGAGCAGTTCCACCAGCCGGTCGACCGCCTGGTCCTCGCTGGCTGTGGGCGGATTGACCGACGGCTCCGTGGACGAAGCAACTGGCGACTGCGTGGATGATTCAACCGATGGCTTCGTGGGTGACTTGGCCGACGGCGCCGCGAGTTGCCGGCCCCAGGCGCGTCCGGCTTCGGATGTCCTGTGTAGCGCGTCAGGATCGGTGGCGACGCTGCCGGCCAGAATTCCGGCGAGGAGGCGGTAGTTGCGCGGTCCGGCCGGGTCCGTCCCGGGCCGGGCCCGGAACAGCAGCGCCGGTCGCCCGCGCCGGCCTGGTGGGGTGTGCACCCGGTCCACCTGTCCCGTCCCGGTCAGGGTGTCGAGATGGAACCGCACCGTGTTCGGGTGTACGTCGAGCCGCTCCACGATGTCGGCGATGCTCAGCGGTACCGGTGACGCGCGGAGCGCCGCCACGGCCGCCCGGCGGCACCATCGACGTGCCCGCCGGGCCCGATCTCGACGTACTCCTGGTCGTCATCGCCGGAACGGGACAGCTCGGCACCGAGCTTGATCCGTTCGACCTTCAGCCGTGGGGCGCTCGTCTGGCTACCGCGCCGCTCCCGGCGCCAGTTCGTCGCGAGCGCCACCGACGAGCTGGCACCTGCCTGGGGCTGGCGGGCGGTGCGCCGCGAGCTGGGGGCGGTTCGTGGAGCTCAGACCTCGACGATCGGCCAGCCGTCGCCGAGCACCTGCCGCAGTTGCTCGGACCGGGACGTGACCACCGCCGCGGCGCTGGTGAGAGCGACGTACGCGGTGTGTCCCGCCCCGAGCCGCCCGGTGTGCCGGGCCATCCCGCCGATCATCGCGTAGTCGTCGGTGTGGAGGGCGGGGGAGACCACGTGTACCGCCGGGTTCTGCCGGAGCATCTGAAGGTAGTCGTACTCGGTATGGTCGAGCAGGCTGTACGCCTCCAGCAGGCAGACCAGCGGTACGGCGACGGTGCCATCGGCGTCCGCCACCTCGACAAGGGTCTCGCCGATGACGTCGACGCCCTGGGCGTAGGCCATCAGGGCCCCGGTGTCGAGCACGTAGTGGGGCCGACTCACTCCGCCGCTCGCCGGTCGAGGTCGGCACGGACCTCGTCGACGGGCCGCTCCAGCAACTGGGCGACCCTGACTATCGCCGCCTCGCGAACCTCCGGGCTCACCTGCGGCACCGCGAGCCGGCCGGCGGTGCGCTTCAGGTCGTACGGGTACTCGCGGTGGCCGGCTGCCCGCAACGCGGCTCGCATGTCGTCGGATTTCCGCCGCCGCCGCAGCGCCCTCGGTGACGGATGCGGAAACCTGACGGGTCGGTAGGGCGGCGAGTTGTTCTGCCACGTCATCGGGGACCGAGATCGTCACACGCCGAGTCATACTCTTGAGCCGATCGGAGTATGAATCATGCGGCCAGCGGGAAGCCCTGCTCGGCGAGTAGTGCGTAGATTGTCCCTTGTAGTGGCGCTGGGCACGATCGGCGGCGATCAGTCGCCGAAGCTGCTCGGCTCGGGAGCCGACGTCGGCGACGCCGAAGTCGCGTCCAGTATGAGCTCCGGCGTCTTTAGCCGGCCGCCGTAACGGTGGTCGTGATCTTATCGATCTGGGCCATGTCGGCCGCAGTCAGCGGTCCGAAGGACATCGCGGCGGCGTTCTCCTCCACCTGCTCCACGGTGCGGAATCCAGGGATCGGCACCGTGGCCGGGCTGCGCGCCCACAGCCAGGCCAGCGCCCCCTGGGCCAGGGTACGGCCGCCGGAGGTGAGCACCTCGCGAATCGCGTCGATCGCCGCGAGCCACTCGGGCGCGCCCGCACCGTCGCGGAAGTAGCGCATCCATGGCAGGGCCTGGCTGCGTACGTCGTCGCCGGGCACCTGCCGCCCGTCGTGGTACTTGCCCGACAGCAGGCCCATCGCCAGCGGGCCACGGTTGATGCTTGCCTGGTTGAACTTCTCGCAGACCGCGAGCACCTCTGCGGAACCGCTGAGCACCGACAGGTCGTGCTGGATCGCCGTACAGCCGGCTCCGGCCTCGGCGAACGCCGCCGCCCGTACGGCGTCGTCCGTGCTCCAGCCGTAGGACCGGATCTTGCCCTCGATGACGAGGTCGTCGAGGACAGCGATCATCTCCAGCGCCCGCGGAACGGGCAGGTCTCCCAGGTGTAGCTGGTAGAGGTCGACGTAGTCGGTCCGCAGCCGGCGCAGCGAACCTTCCAGACAGGTGCGGATGTACTCCAGGCTGTCGTCGTCGCCGATGGCGAGCCGGCGTTCCTCGTCGAAGGTGTAACCCCACTTGGTGGCGATGACCACCTGGTCGCGTACGCCGTGGAAGGCCGAGCCGATGAGTGTCTCGCTGTGCCCGGCGCCGTAACTGCTGGCGGTGTCGAAGAAGGTGATGCCGAGGTCCCGGGCCCGGTGCAGTGCCCGGATCGACTCGTCGTCGTCGCGCGAGCCGCCCCACCCGTACTGGTTCTCGGTGTCGCCGTACGGGCCGCCGATCGCCCAGCAGCCCGCGCCCAGTGCACTGATCTCGATGCCGCTACGGCCAAGAGGTCGCTTCATGCGTCCCACTCTGCTACCTGGAGCGCGCTCCAGGTCAAGGCGGATATCCTCACGTTCGTGAATACCTATCCACCGTCCGTGGCGGCGGAGCGTACCGGGTTCAGCCTCGACACCCTGCGCTACTACGAGCGGATCGGCCTGCTGAGCGAGATCGCTCGTACCTCGGGCGGTCGCCGGGTCTTCACCGAGGACGACCTGGGCTGGCTGGACGTCCTGCGGTGCCTGCGGGACACCGGCATGCCGATCGCCCAGGTGCGCCGGTACGCCGAACTCGCCCGGCAGGGCGAGATCACCCTGGCGGAACGTCTCGCCCTGCTAGAGGAGCACTCCCGGGAGGTCGAGGAGCGGATGGAGCTGCTGCGCCACCAGTACGCCCACCTCCAGGACAAGATCGCCTGGTACCGGGGACAGCTCGACTGACTCATGGTGTCGGTGCCTCAGGGTGTCGCGTGCCTCAGGGTGTCGCGGCCCGGCCGAGTGCCGCCTCGACGATCCGGATCGCCTCGGCGGGGTCGATGCCGACGCTGGTGACGACCGCCGCGTAGTCGTGGGCGGCACGGCGGGCCTGTTCGAGGGCCTGCTCGCCGGCGGCCGAGACGAACGAACCGGCCCGGCCACGGGTCTCGATCAGCCCGGCCTCTTCCAACTCCCGGTAGGCCCGACCGACGGTGTTCACGGCGAGGCTGAGGTCGGCCGCGAGCCGCCGGATCGTCGGCAGTCTCGTGCCGACGGCGAGCGTGCGATCCTGGATCTGTCGCGCGAGCTGGGCCCGGAGCTGCTCGTACGGCGGAGTCGGCGAGCCCGCGTCGATGACGATCATCCGGTGACCATGGCACGCCGGGCCGCCGTCCCGACACCCGTGGCCCGCAAGTGGATCAGGCAGTACGCGATGGCGCCCACCACCACGAGCCCCAGCGAGGCGACGTTCCACCAGCCGAACGATTCTCCGTACAGGAAAATTGCCGGCAGCGTCCAGACCAGGCTGGGGGTGACGAGGGCGCGGGCGTCCTCGACCCGCATGATCACATCGGCGGTGAGCGACGCCTCGTCCTCCGCCACGGCCGGGCTCGCCAGCACGTTGCGCAGTTGCAGCACGATGCCGACGGCGGCGCCGGTGAGACCGATCAGGACGACGGTCGCCCCGCGCCGCAGGCCGGGGTCCGGAACCGCCAGCACGCTCACCGCGAGCAGCAGGGCGGCGGTGAAGCTGGCGACCGTGAAGACGGCGTACGGCCGGCCGAGCACCGCCGACCAGCCGAGCTGGACCGGGTGGGCCACCCGCCGGGACAGTTGCGCGCCGGCCCGCCGGTCGACGTGCCGCACCCACCAGCCGAGCAGCCACTGCGCCACCAGCAGCCCGACCACCAGCGCCACCAGCACCAGCATCGGCAGCCAGGAGGAGGTGACGTCGCTGGTCCGCACCGACACGTGGGTGAGCGCCGCGCCGACGATGAACACGGCCAGCAGCAGGCTGTCGGCGACCTTGACCCGCCGCCGTACCGCCAGCCGCGCCGCGAGCAGCGGGGTCGGCTCGACGTCGGCCAGGCCGTGCCGCTCCAACCACACCCCGGCCAGCCACCGCTTCGGATCCGTCTGAGCTGGCGGTCGCATGCCTTACCTCCGTACGTCGCAAGTTTTGTCTCACTAGCTTGAGTCATAGGATGCGACAATGTCAACCTCGGGACGGGCGCTAGGCATGCTCGCCCGCCGGCTCGGGGGACAGCGCAGCGGTGGCGTCGGACGCATCGATGGGTTCTGGCCGAATTGACGGAGCTCAGCCAGTACGCACACCTACAGGACAAGACCGCCTGATACCGGGGACATCGGCCGGGTCGTCGGCTCGCTGAGCGTGTCGCGTACCCGGTTTGCCGAGGCCGCCGAACGTCTCGCGGGGCTTCCCGAACGGCTCCACGATGCCGAACGGCAGCTCCGGGAGGGCGCCGACCCCCGACTGCAAATCGCGGACGTGACCCGGGACTGGTCCCGGGCGGCCGAACACCTCGGCCTGCTCACCGGGAGCCTGACTGAGGCGGTCGGCGCACGGGCGTCGTACGCCGTCGGGTCACCGGCGCGACCGCCTGACCAGACCCTCCCGGCCGCCACCCGCCCCCCGGTGGCCGGGAGCCGAGTTGGCCCGGGGCGGGTGCCGGGCTCCGGCCGCCGGCCACCCGGGCGGTCGACGGACGACCCCGCCCGCCTCGGCGCCGCTACCTGCGAAGGGACCCGAGATGGCAGTCAAGCTGGCGAAGAGCGGGATCGCCCTGAACCGGGAGATCGCCGACCAGGAGCGCTGGGGACGCCCGGAGATCCACGCCCGCGCGGACGCCCTCGCCGAACGCATCGTCGCCATCTGGCCTGGCCCTACCGGGGAAGCCGTGGACACCAGGTCGGACGTGGCCTGGGACGTGATGAACCGGGCGCTCGCCGAGCTGCCGGCCGGGTCCTGGACCACGTACGGCGACGTCGCCGCCCTCATCGGCAGCCACCCGGTCGCGGTCGGCGCCCGACTAGCCAGCCACCCGGCGCCGAACGCACACCGGGTGCTCCAGGTCGAGGGCACGGTATCGGCCGGCTTCCGCTGGCCCGACCCGAACCGCACCGACGATCCTCGGGACCTGCTCCGCGCCGAGGGTGTGGAGGTCGACCGGTACGGGCGGGCCAGTCAGGAGCAGCGCATCGTCGCCGAGGAACTGGCCCAGTTGATCGGCATGGCGCCGGAAGATCTACCCCGGCCGCGTCCGGGTCGGGATGTCCGGTTCGTTGAGCAGTTGACGGAGCTGCAGAGCCCGGAGGTTGCGGAAGCCGCGATCGCCGTGATCGAGGCGTGGACCAGGCTCGGCGGGACGCTCGGCTTCGGCACGGGTGGCGAAACCTCCTGCTTCCTCCTCGCCCGGGGCAGGGAGCACGAGCTCGGCAACATCTGGTCGGCGGCGATTTACCCGAGTGGCAAGTTCGAGGTGGTGTTCCAGCACCTGAGCGTCCGGACGCCGTTCGACGACATAACCCTGCGGCAGGAGTTCCGGCAGCGGCTTAACAAGGTGCCAGGGGTGGAGATCGCCGCCGCGAAGCTGGCCCTCCGTCCCGGCTTCCCGCTCAAGGTTCTCGTCGACCCCGATACCCGTAACACCCTGATCGAGCAGCTCGGCTGGTTCTACGAACAGGCGCAGCTGGACGGCTCGGACCGCTGAAAGCCCGTCGAGGGGGGGGGGGGGGGGGGGGGCCGCCCCCCCCGCCCCCCCCCCCCCCCCGGGGGGGCCGGCGCCCTACGAACGGGCGCCGGTGGACGGCGCGCACCGCTGAACGCCGGTGGATCGCGGCCGGTAGGGTGTCACCGGCCGCGATCGACTGACCACGGCGGAGGGTTCGCCCGTGCCGCAACTCGCCTTCGCCAACCGCTTCTGGGAGAGCTACGACGTACTCGAAAGCCGGTGAAAGCCGGGGTACGCAAGGCGATGGCGAAGTTTCAGCAGCTCAGCATCGCCGAGTTGCACGCCGACAAGGGCCTGTACCTGGAGTCGGTCAACAACGCCCGGGACGCGCGGATGCGGACCATCCGGATCAACGACTTCTGGCGCGGCGTGGTACTGGCCCCGGACGACGGCACCGACACCTTTCTGCTGCTGAACGTCGTACCGCACGACGAGGCGTACGGCTGGGCGGCGAAGCGCCTCTACACGATCAACAGGGCCACCCCGGGCGCTGGCGGGTGTTCCTACACCCGTCGCAGCGCCGGGTCGCCTACCGCGCCTCGTACAACGGCCCGGCCCAGGTGACCGGCGGACCCGGCACCGGCAAGACGGTGGTGGCGCTGCGCCGGGTCAAGCACCTGCTCACCCGCGCGCCCGACAGCCGGGTGCTGCTCACCACCTACACCACCGCGCTTGCCGGCACGTTGCGGGAGCACCTGGCGCTGCGACCTGGCCGCGTACCAGAAGGCCAGCCGGCGGGGCCGCGGCTCGGCCCTCGGCCCACGGCAGCGGGAACGGGTCTGGCAGGCCATGGAGATGTTCCGGGCCGAGCTGAGCGTGGCCGGCGCCAGCACGCGTTTGCAACTCTTCGCCGAGGCGGCCCGCTTGCTGGGTGCGGCCGACCTCAGCACGCACGGCTTCGAGCATGTCGTGGTAGACGAGGCCCAGGACCTGCACCCCGCGCAGCGGCGGGTGCTGCGCGCGGCCGTGCCCACAGGTCCGAACGAACTTCTCATCACCGGCGACCCCCATCAGCAGATATACGACTCCCGGGTCTCGCTCGGCGCGTTCGGCATCGCCACCGCGTCGCAGCGCCGTGCTCGGGGTGACCGCGAAGGCCGTCCCCTTCGCCAAGGACATCACCCCGGCGGAGGTGGACCGGATCCAGCACGACAGCGACCTGCTCCGGGAGCGTTGCGTGCTCTTCGTCGCCCGCACCCGGGCCCGGGAGGCCCTACACGTCTCATGGAGTGGCGCCGGCAGCCCTTTCCTGCCGGCCCTTGAGTAGCCGGGTGGGCTTACGTGGGGGCGCTCCACTCAGGCCACCGTCCCATCTCGGTTTGACCGATCCTTGACGCCGTTCCGGCACCGTAGCCCACGGAAAGGAGCGTCAAGATGACTCGAAGTAAGAGACGACTCGTCGCGGTCGGTGCTGCGCTCGTCGCCAGCACGGCCGGACTGATCGGCGCCGGCCAGGCCGGAGCGGCCGGTCCGACCCAGGTACCACCCGAGGGCACGGTCTGCACCAGCCAGCTGCGGGCGGATGCCGGTGTGGTGTTCAGCGGCAGCAGCACCGTCAACAGCGGCGGCGGTCCGCTGTGGAGCGTACGGGTGACCGGCACCGCCGCCGGGCCGCAGAGCGAGGTGCTCCGGACCCCGGCCCGGACGCTGCCGCCCACCACCGTCGTCCCACCGGTACCGGGGACATGGTTTTTCCAGGGCTGCCTGCGGAACACCGGGCCACTGACCACCAGCGTCCAACTCCAGCTCAATCCCGTCTAGGAGGGACCGTGTTCACCGCACGAATGCGCAAGGCCGCGATCGCCGGCGCGGTCCTGATCGGCGTCGGGCTCGCCCTGAGTGGGGCGACCGTGGCACAGGCGGCGGCCGGCGGCAGCCTGCCTCCCGGATCCACGGTCTGCACCGAACGCATCCGGTCGACGCAGGGGGTCGCCTTCTACGGCTCCCTCCAGGCACCGGTGACCGGGGTGACCGCGCTGTGGACGGTCTACGCCAGCGCCACCGAAGCCGGTCCGGAGACCACCCTGGTACGGCTGCCGTCCCGGGAGCCGAGCACGACGTACCTGAGCTGGCCGGGCACCTTCTACTACCGGCTCTGCGTCACCAACACCGCCACCGCGATCGGCTTGCTGCGCTTCAACTTCTTCGGCCAGGGCACCGGCGCGGTCGGGGGCTTCGGCCCGGCGACCGCCGTACTCGGTCCCGCCGGCAGCTACTGCGGACTGGAAACGAGTGTGCCGGCGCGGCTGGCCGGCACCTCGACGGCGCCGGTACGCTGGACGGCGGAGGTCGGGAACTTCAACGCCGAGTTCCTCCGTACCGAGCAGTACGGCACCAGTACCGGGATCGACCGGCCGCTGACGCCGGGCGACGACGAGATATTCCAGGTGTGCGTGGCGAACCCAAGCAACTCCACCGCTACCATCTCCTTCGACCTTACCCGGCCATAGATCCATCGTCGACGGTTGAACCCCTCCGCCGGTCCCTGCGTGGCACCTGGCGGAGGTGGCGATGGCCAGGTTCCGCATTCTCGGCCCGCTCGAGATCGACGCCGTGGACGGCCGGCCGGTACCGCTCAGCGCGGCGAAGCCGCGGACCCTGCTCGGGGTACTGCTGCTGCACGCCAATCGCCCGGTGGGCGTCCCCACACTGGTCGACGTGCTGTGGTCCGGCACGCCGCCCCGCACCGCCGCCGGGGCTCTCCGGACGCACCTGTCCACCCTCCGTACCTCGCTGCGTCTCGCCGGGCTGAAGGCGCGGCCGCCGGGCTATCAGCTCGACGTCTCCGCCGACGACCTCGACATGCTCCTCTTCGACCGGCTCGCGGAGCAGGGGCGCCGGGCAGCGGCCGGCGGCGACCTGTCGCGGGCTGCCGACCTGTGGGAGCGGGCGCTTCGGCTCTGGCGCGGCCCAGTACTCGACGGTGTCGACCTTGCCGCCGTCGAGTCCACTCTGGCCGACCTGGCCGAGCGGAGGCTCATGCTGCTCGAACGGTGGGCCCGGGCCCGGCTGGCGCTCAACCAGCACACCGAGGTGCTGCCCGCGCTGGCTGCGGCAACGGCGGAGCAGCCGCTACGTGAGCAGTTGCACGAACTGGTCATGCTCGCGTTCTACCGGGCCGGCCGGCAGGCCGACGCGCTGGAGACGTTCCGCCGGCTGCGCGGGCGCCTGGCCACCGAACTGGGCGTCGAGCCGGGGCCGCCGCTGCAACGCCTGCAACGGCAGATCCTCTCCGCCCACCCGGGGTTGGACCCGCCCCGGCCCGGTGATGGGCTGGCGGTACCCGGTGCCGCCCCGGTGCCCCGGCAACTGCCCCCGGACATCGCGGCGTTCACCGGCCGTCACCGGGAGGTCGCGGCCGCTCACTCCCGGCTCTCCGGCGGCTCCCCGCTGCGGCCGCCCCCGGTCGTGGCGATCAGCGGGGCAGGCGGCGTCGGCAAGTCGGCGCTTGCCGTCCATCTGGCGCACCGGCTGGCGCACTGGTTTCCGGACGGGCAGCTCTACGTCGACCTGCGGGGCGCCACGGCGGGCCTGCGGCCGCTGCCTCCGCTGGAAGTACTGGGCCGGTTCCTGCGCGCCCTCGGTGTGCGGGACACCGACATGACCACCGTGGACGAGGCGAGCGGCACCTTCCGGGCGGCCACGGCGGACCGCCGCGTGCTGGTGGTGCTGGACAACGCCCACGACGCGGACCAGACCCGTCCGCTGCTTCCCGCCGGCCGGCACACCGCCGCGCTCATCACCAGCCGACGAGTGCTGTCGACATTGGACGGTGTCGCACACCTGAGGCTGGACGTGTTGCCTCCGGCCGAGACGATCCAGCTTCTCGGCCGGCTCGCCGGCGCGGACCGGGTCGCCGCCGACCCGTCGGCTGCCGCGCGGATCGCCCGAGCCTGCGGCCAGCTGCCGCTGGCGCTGCGCATCGCCGGTGCCCGGCTGGCAGCCCGGCCGAGCTGGCCGCTGCGCGAGCTGGCTGATCGGCTCTCCGACGTCCGACGCCGCCTCGACGAACTTCGGATCGCCGAGCTGGGTGTGCGGTCGAGCTTCCAGATCGGGTACGAACTCCTGCGCGACAGCCCGGACGTCGGTGACCGGGATGCCTCGCGGGCCTTCCCGGTGCTCGCCAGCGCCGACGCGGCCGACCTGAGCCTGCCGGCGGTTGCCGCTCTGCTGGACCTGGCGGAGCCGGACGCCGAGCCGATCCTGGACCGGCTGGTCGACGCCCAGCTCCTGGCCAGCCCGGCGGTGGGTCGGTACCGGCTGCACGACCTGTTGCGGCTGTTCGGGCGATCTCTTGTGGACCCGCCGGATCCGGTGCCACTGGGCCGCCTGCTGCGCTGGTACTCGGCGACCGCCTGGCAGACTTTCCGGCTGCTGCGGCCAGCGGATTCCCGGCCGGCGACCGCCGGCGAGTGGGCGTCGGGCGGTAGGGGGTTTCCCGACGTCGGGGCCGCGCTCGACTGGCTGGAGGCGGAACGGCCCAACCTGCTCGCCGCCGTACACCAGGTCGCCGAAACCCCGGAGCTGCCCGGGGCCGCCGCCACCAGCCTGGCGCGTGCCCTGTTCGCGTTCTTCCACGTCCGTGGCTATCTCAACGAGTGGGTCGAGGTGAACCTCACGGCGCGGGTGGTCGCGCACCGGGCCAGTGACCTGGTTGCCGAGGCGCACATCTGCCGGGACCTCGGCGCGGCCTTCGAGGTGCGCGGCGACTACCGCGCGGCGCTGGACTGCCTCCGCGACGGTCTGAACAGGTACGTGGCGGCCGGCGACCGGGCCGGTGAGGCGGCCTGCCTGAACGGCCTCGGCACGGTCTACGACAGTCTCGGCCGGCTCGACGAGGCGGCGGCCTGCCTGGAGCGGAGTCTCGCGGTCAGCGAGGAGCTGGGCGACCGGCACAGCGCGGGGATCAGCCTGAACAACCTCGGCGAGGTCTACCGTGGCCGGGGGGAGTACGCGCGCGCCGCCGAGGGTCTGCGCGCGGCCCTGGCCATCTTTCGCGACACCGGCAACATCCGCAGCCAGGCGGCGGTACTCAACAACCTGGGCGAGGTCTTCGACTGCCAGGGTGCGTACCCGGACGCGCTCGCCTGCTACGAGCGGAGTTACGCGCTCTTCCGCCAGCTCGGCGTCTCCGTCGGGCAGGCGACCGTGCTCGCGGCACTCGGCCGGGTGCAGCGGCTGCTCGGCCGGCATGCCGACGCGCTGGACCGGCTGGCGGACGCGCTGGCCATCGCCGACCGGCTGGACGAGCGCCGCAGCGCCGCGATCAGCCTGCGCGAACTCGGCACCACCCGGCACGAGCTGGGCGACCCCGAGGCGGCGCGGGCATGCTGGCAGCAGGCGCTGGCGCTCTTCGAGGCACTCGGAGTCCCCGACGCCGACGAGGTCCGCACCCTACTCGCGGGCGGCTCCGGCTCGTCCCGATAGTGGTGTCCGGGCACGGCCGGGACACCCTGGCCCCGACCGCTGGCCCACATCGGGCGACCCGAGAACGGTCGTCATCTGACAGATGTCTCGCCGGTGCGCGGCGGCGCAGACTTCGGTCGTACCGGAGCGGGTGGAAGCCCGGCACCGGCGACGACGCGAACGGGAGTCTCCCGGCCCGCCGCCACGACCAGCTCGTGGTCCAGGCCGTGGGGACGGCCGCGGCACGCTGAACCGGCCCGGACAGCGGGAGCGAGGGGGGAGAGGAGACCACGAGACGGTCGAGGGGGGACAGCGAGGGGGAGGATCGCCCGCCCGGGCCAGGCCTGGGCGGGCGATCCTGTCGACGGTCCGGACCTAGCTGGCGGGACCGATGAGTTTCCAGGGTTCGTGGTCGGGGTCGGCCCCGGCGCCGGGCGGGTTGCCCTGGGTCCACCACTTGGCCCGCCAGATCCTGCCGTCGTACCTGACGGTCACGTTCTCCACCGACTGCGTCGACGGGTCGTACACCCTGGCGGCGTCCCAGGCCGGTGCCGAGCAGCCGCCGGCCGGCGGGTTCACCTTCGCGGCCCCCCGGTTGTGCTCGGTGACCGGCGCGTACGTCGTACTGCCGAGCTTCACCGTGGTGTTCACCGGTCCGGTGGCCGGGATGTAGTAGATGATCGGCACGTCCAGGCTCTTGCCGGCCGGGATGATCTGGCAGTAGTCCAGAGCCAGGCTCACCCGGTGGAAGTCACCGGCGAGTCCGGTCCGGGCGTTCGGTCCGGTGTGCCCGGCCTGGACCTTCCACCGGCCGCCCTGCTCGCCGGTCTGCCAGTCGCCATCCTTGATCAGCGCGGGTGTGGAGGTCGGCAGGTCGAACGAGATGAGGTTTTCCTTGCCGCCACCGATTGTCACCCCGGTGTTGTTGGTGATCCGGACCGTCGGCGTCAACGGCCAGAGTTTCGCCGTCTCGGTCGGATACTGCACGAGGTCGACGGTGACGTCGATCGCCGAGCCGGGGCGCTGCGCGCTGCTGCCGGCGCTGCGGCTGTTGTCGTACGCGTCGAGGCCCTGCAGCCGCTCGTGCAGCCGGCGGGTCAGGGTGTAGCCCATCACGCACGGGTTCCTGGCGCTGGTGTCAGCCTCGTCCGGGCAGTCGTAGTCGCCGGAGAGTTCCCACATCATCACGCCGCCCGCGCCGCTGCGGTCGACGTAGTCGATGATCTGGTCGAGGCCCTGCATGTCCTGGATGGAGAGGAAGGTCCTCTTCTCCGAGTTCCACAGCCAGGCGGTTCGGGTCACCTCGTCCCAGTGCCGGTCGTAGGTGCCGGTGCGCCGGTCGTCCGGGTCGGTCTCCGGGCTCAGGCCGACCGCGTTGGTGTACCGGGGCGTGACGTCGCGCTCCAGGTTCTTGGCGTGCCACATCGGGTTGACGCCCGCGCCGACCTCCGCGCCGTCGGCGGAGACGTCGTGCCAGATGTTGTCGACCCCGACCGCGCCGTCGCCACAGGGCCGGACCAGGCCGGTGCCGGGCTGGCAGTCCTCGCCGGCCGAACTGCCCCACATGCCGTTTTCGCCGCCGGTGACGTTGCGCCAGCCCCGGGTGTAGTAGGGAATCCCGAGGTTGATCCGTCCGGCCTGCATCGCGCCGCGCAGGTAGTGGAACGCCCAGTCGGTGTTGAAGTAGCCGATCTTCTGGTACTCCGGGGTCTGGTAGAGCTCGGCCAGCTCCGGGTCCCTGCCGTCGTCGTAGAGGGCGGCGTTCGGGCCGACCACCTCGTTCCAGGAGCCGTGGTAGTCGTACGCCATCAGGTTGGTGTAGTCCTGGTAGCGCAGCGCCTTGTGGTTCTCCATGCCGCGCACGAGATAGCCGGAGGCCGACGAGGCGGAGGTCAGTAGGTAGTACCGGCCGTCCGCCGCCGCGGCCCGGTCGAGCCGTTCCCGCAGCGTCTTCATCAGCGCGGTGTACGCCGCCGGCAGCCCCTTGCGGCGCGGCTGTGCGGTCGCCCAGTCGTTCGGGTTGCCGGTGTCGTCCAGCACGGTCGGGTACTCGAAGTCGATGTCGACGCCGTCGAAGTCGTACCGGCGGAGGAATTCGACCACCGAGTCGGCGAAGGTGTTGATTCCGGCCTGGTTGGTGGTGCCGTCGGCGTTGGTGGTCATCGGATAGAAGCCGCGGCTCTCCGCCCAGCCACCCACCGAGACCAGCGTCTTCACCCGGGGATGCAGGTCCTTGTAGGTGCTCAACAGGTTGAAGTGGCCCCGGTACGGCAGGCTCTCGTCCATCTCGGTGCCGGGCCCGTCCCAGGTCATCCCGGTGGCCGGGTTGCCCGGACCGTCCGCACCGACCGAGATCCGGTTTCCCTCGATCCAGGCGAAGGCGTAGTTGATGTGTGTCAACTTGGACCAGGGGATGTTGTTCACCAGATAACGCGGTTTACCGTCCGCACCGGTACGGGTGCCGTTGAAGTAGCCGATCACCCGCCGGTCGCGGTCCTGGCCGAGCCACTCCCGCCCGTCGCCCTGATAGACGTCGCAGTACGGGGCGTTGGTACCGGCGGTCGGGACCATCCCGTCCGGGCGGCACTGCGCGTGGTCACCGGGCACCGCCGGCCGGCTGCCGCCGTCGTCCCCGCCGAGGTGCGCCTCCATCGGGGCGCCGGCACCCAGGTTGGGGTACACCGACGAGCCGGTCGGATTCCTGCCGATGATCTCGTCGATCAGGCCGCCGCCGGGGAAGTCCATCACCACGATCCCGGTGCGGTCCATGGTGGACCGGCCACCGAAGTTGTCGGCACGACCGGGAAAGAACTCCGGGCAGCGGCCGTCGGCGCCGCGCAGGCACTGGATGAGGAACTCGTTGACCCCGGTCGCCGTCGGGGTGCCGCCGGCCACGGTGTAGGGCCGTGCCCCGCCGCCCGAGCCGCTGGTGAGGTTCATGTAGAGGGCGTCGGGCTCGTGGTCGTGATGGGCCTGCTCGCCCCGGTTGGCGTCCCACACCCCGTTGGTCTTCCGGAGATGGGCCCGAACCTTCTCCCACTTCTCGTTGATCGCGCTGATCGTCGGGACATCCCAGTCGTTCTGGACGTAGTTCTCCGAGGATCCACCGGCCGGGTAGAGCTGGCCGATCCCGTAGCCCTCGTAGATCCCGCCGCGCGGGCCGACGAAGCCGAGCAGGACGATCTTCCCGCGTACGGCGCCGAGGGTCGGCGTCGTCGCCTGCACCCTACCGTCGACGGAATCCGCCCAGAACAGGTCCGCCCAGGATTTGCCCTGCCTCGTTTCCTCCTCCTCGCCGGTGTAGTAGCGCCCGGTGAGGTACGAGTCGAAGACCTTCCTCCGCCATTCGGTGCTGTCGTACCCGGCCGCGTCGTAGCAGGTTGTGCCGCCGGAGCCCTCGCACTCCGCCTTCAGGTTCAGCAGAATGGTCTCGGCCGGGTTGGCATCGAGAAAAGTCTCGATCTTCGTCAGTACGTCCGTGAAGTTGGCGTGCTGGTAGTAGACGCCGTGGTGGACGGTGAAGGTCAGACCGGCGTCACCCTTGTCCACCCGGACCCGGATGTCGATCGACCGGATGCCGGCCTCCAGTTGGACGGTCAGGGTCTCCGCGCTGTACCCGTGGCGCTCCTGCGTCTGGGTGATCTCGGTCGAAATGAACTCGCAGTCGTCGCCGTTTCCGCTTGCCGAGTGGCCGCACAGCGCGAGGGTGTCGTGGGTGCCGGGAATCGACAGATCGGCCAGGCTGGCATCGTCCGGTACCCGGGACATCCAGTTCCGGTTGGCCTCCGAGGCGGACTGGATGTCGTTGTAGTAGTCGTTGGCGTACGCCGGAGCGGCCGGTGTCAACACGACCGCCGCGGTCGCGACGAGGGTCAGGACCAGGAACGGGACAGACAGCCTCCGAGCCGATCTACGCCTCCCCACAAGTACCGGCGGGCCGGTTCGAGGATGTGTCTGCATGGTGCGCCTCCGTGCGTGAGCGTTCGCGCTGGCGGTTGCCGGGCGGTCGTGCTCGAAGTGTCGATGCCCCGGAGGTGTGAAGACATCTGTCAGATGACGACGGTCTGTGGGAGTACGCCGAAACACAGCTCACGGCCAGGTCGCTGGCGTCTGCGACCCGGGGCCGGATCGTCCCGATCTTCTTCGCGGTTGTCTCAGGGTTCTTGATCTTTTCGGGTGACGTTACATCCACGACGCTGATCCCGATGTCGTTGAGCGTCGTCGGTGGCGCCTTTCGGCAACTCCACCTACCTGGTCCCGTCGACAAGCGGCTACCTCATTCGACTACGCTCGGTCACCACAGGGCGGAGACGTGCGCGTGGATCGCGGCATGTGCCGACACTGGCCGGCGTGTGGGATGCGGGCTGAGTGAAGCTTGGGTGTGATCGTCATCGAGCGGGTTCGTGTGCGGTGGACGGCTGCGGCGCGTGATGCGCCGGCCGCGATTGCCCGTCGCGGCCTCAACCAGGCGGTGGTTGCCTCGGTCACTGCCGGAATCCGACGTGGTCATCCACGAGGTCCTGGCTGACGAGGCGGTCAACTACGAACGCCATGACGAGGTGCTGGCCGGAGGCGTTGAGCAGGCCGGAGCCACCGGCCTTTGGTTGAGCCGTGACGAGGCGACGTTAACCGTCGACCGGCTACCTGGTTCGGCGGCCTATCCGCGTCCGTATGCGTCGACTCGCCTGTTCGCATTGACTCCGGGACGGCTTGGCCGTTACCGGGCCAACTTCCGGTTCACCGGCGACATCTGCAGCCCGAGCTGGTACTACGAGGATTGGCTGGTGCCGGAGTTCAGCATTCGTCCCTTGCCAGGCGCGCGAACTCGTCGAGGGAGATGCTCTTCTGTACCTCTTCGTTGGTCTCGATGGTGGTGATCAGGACCGATCCGGGTTGCAGGCCGGACAGTTCAGGGAGCCGGAAGGTCACCGAGTGGGAGGTGAAGCGGTTGTTGCTGGTGACTCCCCGCATTCGGAAGGCTGCGCGCGGGCCAGGGGCTGGTTCAGGCGGGAAGCCCGTCAGGCGAACGGTGGCCGGTGAGGTCGCGTCGCGCTGAACGTCGTACCGCCACTCCGGCCAGTTCAAGGACGGCGTCGGCGCGCCGGACGGGGGCGGCGAGGCCAGGTCTTCTGCGGCGCGGAGACGCACAACGTCGGGCGGTTGGTCCGCGCACCAGGCCAGAGCTGCGAGCGGCCGCCCATCAGCGTCCACGGTTAGGCCGGTGATGGCTTTGACTGCGGGCGTGCACGAGGTCAATCCGGTCAGTAGCAGCAGGGCGGCGGTGAGCGAAGCGGTGGTCCGCTGCGCCGTCGTCAGCGCTTGAACGGCCATGCTCCGACGATCGCAGCGTTGCGTTGATCCACGACCACGGTCCGGTCTCAGGTCGATGACGCTCCCGGCTGGGTGGCGGCGCGCACCCGTTCGGTGGCGTGTCAGGAAAAAGGATCGCACCTTCGGAAGGCCGAGCATCGGTAAGCCGCACGTTCGGCGCGTTGTCAAGCCACGTGCCACTTCGGCACTCGCGGTCATCGACCGGCACGGTGTGCCGGCCACCAGGCATGACGGTCCCAGCCGGGGCGGCGCGCGCGGAGCGGCATGTGCGGTTGTCGGCGGTCGTGCCACCGCGCACGATGATCGTCATGGACGCACTTACGGACTTCCTGCTCCAGATGGAGATAGCCACGCTGGAAGAGACACCGTTGTACGCGATCCCAAGGGGCTCCGTCGACCTGGTGACGCCGCCCGTGACACACGGCCCATGGCCAGCGGCTACCTGCGCGGCGGTCCTGAGAATCTGGCACAAGGCGGACTGGATCGGCCTGTACCTTCCGGACTACCCCGCGGAATGGAGGCTTGTCCCCGCAGACTGGTGCACCCGGCTCGTTGATGGCGACACCCTGGCCGAGCCCGATGCCGAGGAACTCCTCGACCACCCAGAACGCTGGCTGCTGCAGCACGCCGATGGGCACGTCGCGCCGTACAAGACAGCAGCGGGTGAGACGACGCCGTGGGAGCAGTGGCATAAGGAGGCACTCGACATGGCAAAGCCGCTGCCGCTCAAGACGCACAACTCGAAGTGCTGACGGCGACATCCCCTACTCATCCGGTAATCGGCACGACCGCGCGCTGGACGCTGCCGTCCTTGGTCACGTCCTGTAGGCCCGGTCTGCGGTATGTACGTGCGCGCGTGGCCGCCAGAAGCGCGCCCGACATAGGCCTTTCGCGTGCAGCTTGCGCATGGGGCCTGTCCTGCGGGCCTGCGGGCGGCCGTAACTGGGCACGTGGCTTCAGCAGCCCGCAGAGGGGGTATTACCCTCCGCTGCATGACTGGCGATCTTGTGTACGGTGTGCGGCTCTTCGTCCCAGGGACTGCGGCGACGATGGCTCAGTGGCAGGGCTCGCTCGGACGTTCCGGTCTGACGCTGGACGGCCAGTCGCTCACATCGGAGACCCTCGGCTTTCGCGCGCAGGTGGAGTGGGTGGAGAACGACGGCTCGTTCAGCCAGGCGTTCGGTCACGGCACGATGTCGGTGGAGGAGCAGTGCGCCGTCGTCGGGGCCGGCAGCGCGCTGATCCTGGATCTACCGGTGTACCTCGGTGCTGCGGCGGGAGAAGTGGCGATGCTGATCTCCGCGCTGGGCGACGCCGGAGCGCTGGGAGTGCGACTCGAGCAGTCGAAGCTGGGCTGGCCCGTCGCACGCTGGATTCGGAGTCTCGAAAGCGGCGACCCGTGGATGCTCTACCGCTGCGCCGTGATGGTGCTGCAGGACCGCGGTGTGTCGCGATCCTGCGGCATGCACGCGTTCGGGTTGCCGGATGCGCAGGTCGAGGCCCCACCGGCCGAGGCCAACCAACTCCTTGGCTCGCTCAACGTGTATCAATTGGCTGAGGACCCGGTGCTGGTCAGCGGCGACACCTTCACACCCGACTTGGATACCCCTCGCCGCCGCTTGGAGCGCTGGCCCGATGACGGGTATCCGCCGGGCCGTGCTTGCCACAACCCCTTTGGTACCTGGCGTCTGGGCGCCGAGGGAGGCGAGGCAGATTCGCGGGGCGAACTTCGACCCGTGTTCATCCCCCCGCTGGTGGCCCTACTCACCGCCGCCGAGGAGAAGGTTGGCCGGGGCCTCCGTCGCGAAGAGGTGGAGCGCCTCACCGGCGAAGGTGTCTGCATGATGATGACCCACGCCGATGCGAAGAACCTCGAACGCAGCCGCGGTTACGCAGACCTCGAGCCCGAACTCGTCTGGAGGCAGTGGCAGGTCCTGCGCGAGTCTCGCGCCTGACATCGCAACGATCCAGCACGCGTACCCGAGTGAGGATGCCGGTCATCTGCTCATCGGCACGGCAGAAACGGGACACCCACGAGTCGGCTACATGCGGTGACGGCCGGGTAGGCGGATGATGCGCGAACTGCGGCAAATCCGCGCACTTGATGACGTCACTCGGCGGGTTCGATACGCAGGACGGCGACAGTATCGCCGATCTTGACGATCTCCAAACTCATGACGTCGTTAATGGTCGCGACGGTTCCCACCTCGCAGCTCATCCCGACACCGCCGCGGCCCTGCGACGACACGCCGCCGCCACCGGAACAGCCCGAAACGCTGTAGCCCGACCCGGTCAGCGGCGCGACCATCTCGACCGCGTCGGCGGCGATCGCCGTAACCTCGATCGGCCCGAGGCCGTACCTTTCCGGCACGGCCACGACATCGCCCACAGCGACCTCGATCTGGCACGTCCCGTCAGCGCACGGCCCGGTCGGTGAAGGCGATGGTGTGGCCGCCTGGGTGGGAGCCGGCGTGCCGTCGGACGCCGATGACTCGGAGCCGGACCCATCCGAAGAATCCGCCGAACACGAGGTGAGGGCAGCGAACACGACAGCGACAACAACGGCGACGACTGCGGTGGACGACGTCCTCCGCATCACGGTAGCCATGGAATCCAGGCTACCCGGCAAGACCGAGTGCGCGGTCATCGGCAGTGACCGGACGGCGCGCGCGCCAGCCGTACACCGCCGCACTCTGTGATCCGTGCCCAGCCGGCCGCCGCGCGTGCTCTGCGGCAGATCCGGATGCCGGGTTGCCCCCAGCGGTCAAAGCTGCCGGAACTGCTGCGAGCCTTCTCAGCATGAACAGTGAAGTCCTGCTCCCCCAGCAGTCGGTTCCCGCCGCCGGCGCCGTGCTCAACCCGTTCGTGATCGTGGACGCCGCCGCCCTCATCACCTTCGTATCCGAGGTCTTCGGCGTCCCGGAGACCGCCGAGGCGAGGACTCCGATGCCCGACGGCAAGCTGATCCATGCTCGCGGGCGGCAGCCGACTCAGTTCAGGCTCCGGCTGGCCGCGATGGCGGCGTACCCGCTCGTGCTCGGTTTCGGGGTACGAGAGAACGTCTTCCTGTCCACCATGTGTAGCCCGAAGCGGAAGGCGTCGTAGCCAGCGGCCCACTCGAAGTTGTCCAGCAGGGTCCAGTGACAGTAGCCGAGCACCGGTACGCCGTCGTCGATCGCGTCGAGCAGGCCGGCCAGCGACGATTCGATGAAAGCCGCCCGAAGGCCGTCGTCGTCGATGCCGATACCGTGTTCGGTCACGAAGACCGGCACGCCGCTGATCTCGTGTGCGTACCGCACGGCGCCTCCGAGCGACTCCGCGTCGATCGCCGAGCCCAACTGGTTGAGGGTAGCCCCCTGTGGCGGCGGCAACAGCCCATCGGCGTCGTAGACCGCGCTCTCGTAGTTCTGAATGCCGATGAAGTCGTCCTCGCGTGCCAGCCTCAGCCAGTGGTCGTACACCTCGGTGCGCTTGCGGTCCCGCAGCGTCGCGTCGTCGCCGGCCACGCGGTCGTCCACGATCGCGATGGACAGGCCCACGGGCAGGTCGGGCCGCTTAGCCTTGAGCGCTGCCCGGCCGACGAGGTGGCCCGCCGTCATGCCATCCCGCATGGCGTCAAGTTCTTCCGGCAGCATGATGTTGCTGACGCGGTAGCGGGGCACGCCCGCGGCGGCGCTTGCCGCCTCCAGCATGGCCCGCTCCAACTCCCGGACGGATGCCGGCAGCTCCGCCCAGGACAGTAGCTGCGGCAGGTTGGGTTCGTTGAGCGTGACGACTGCGGTGACCCGGTCACCGAGGTGGTCCATCACCTTGGCGCAGTATCGGGCGAACAGCTCGGGTGCGGCGGCATCCAGCCAGCCACCACGCTTGGCGAACCAATGGGGACAGGTCATGTGGTTGACGGTCACGACCGGAGCCAGACCGCGCTGCGAGCAGCTGTCGACAATCGCCGCATAGTGATCTAACGCCTCGCTGGAGAAGCTGCCTTCCCGCGGCTCGACCCTGGCCCACTCCACGGAGAACCGGAAGGCGCCCAGTCGCATGGCCTCAACCAGATCGAGGTCCTCCCGCCACAGTGTCCAGCTGTCGCAGGCACGGCCGGAGCGTTCGGCGAAGACCGTCGGCTGAACGTTCTCCAGGAACCAGGTGTCGCTGCTGATGTTGCCCCCCTCGGTCTGGTGACCGGAGGTGGCGACACCGAACAGGAACCTGTCAGGGAAGCGCCTCATGCGGCTAATCATCCCTCGACCGTCCCAAGATCGAACGCACTGATTTCGGCAGTTCCGAACGTCCACCGACACCGAGGTCGGTCACGTGGTGTGACTACTCCGGCTGCGGGGTGGCGGTCACGGTCGGCGGCAGGTCCGGCCCATGGCAGTGAGCGGCATCTCGATGAGCCCGCCGGGGCTGAAGAGGCGTGGCTGCGGTCGCGCCCGGTCGGCTATGGTTGGCGGCATGCATTCCGGCATCGCCGCGATGAAGCCCTGGTCCTGCCGCTGACGGCGGCAGGGTCGACGCGACTTTGAGCTAGCTCTGTTCCGCCGTCCTGGCGTTCCTGCCGGGCGGCGTCTTCGTGCTGCCCGGCTCCACGACGAGCCGAAGAGCAGACAGTGAACAATCTTGACCTGAACTCATCCCCGGAATCGACCACCCTGTCCGATTTCGCCTGGGGCGGCCGGCTGCCGGCCGGTGACCGGGCTCACGTCCGAGCCGACGGCGTACGGGTGGTGCGGGGCGGACGGGCCGTGCTCTCCGAGGTGCGCGTGACCGTCTCCGCCCGTTCCCGCCTCGCCGTCGTCGGCGAGAACGGCCGAGGAAAGACGACGTTGCTGCACGTACTGGCCGGCATGATCGCGCCCGACCAGGGCACGGTGGAACGGACCGGCACGATCGGCGTCGCCCGGCAGTCGCTGGAGGCGCGCGGCGGGGAGACGGTGGGCAGCCTCGTCCTGGGGGCGATGCGGGAGTCCCAGCAAGCCCTGCGGGCGCTCGACGATGCGGCGGGGGCGTTGGCCGAGGGGAGGGCGGGCGCCGATTCGGCGTACGCCGCTGCACTCGACGCGGCCACCCGGCTGGACGCCTGGGATGCGGAGCGTCGCGTTGACGTGGCGTTGGCCGGGCTGGACGCGTGCACCGACCGGGAGCGCCCGCTGTCGACGCTGTCGGTCGGGCAGCGCTACCGGGTACGCCTGGCCTGCCTGTTGGGGGCTCGTTACGACCTGCTGATGCTGGACGAGCCGACCAACCACCTCGACGCCGACAGCCTGGCGTTTCTCACCGCACGGCTTCGCCAGTATCCGGGCGGGGTCGTGGTCGTGACGCACGACCGTGCCCTGCTTCGGGACGTGGCCGTGGAGTTCCTGGATCTCGACCCCGGCCAGGACGGGCGACCGCTCCTCTTCGTCGGCGGCTACGCCGGCTGGCAGGAGGGGCGCCGGCGCGAGCGCGAACGCTGGGAGCGGGACTACGAGGCCCAGCAGGCCGAGCACCAGCGACTGGCCGACGCGGTGAACGAGGCGCGGCAGCGGCTCAGCACCGGCTGGCGCCCGGAGAAGGGTCATGGCAAACACCAGCGCCAGTCCCGCGCCCCTGGTGTCGTCCAAGCGCTCCGGCGCCGGCAGGAGGACCTGGACGCGCACCAGATCACCGTGCCCGAGCCACCGCTGCGGCTGCGCTGGCCCGACCTCGCCACCCGTGCCGGCTCACCCCTGCTGCGCTGTCACGACGTCACCGTGGCCGGACGGCTGCAGCAGAGCGTCACGCTCACCCTCGACGGCGGGGACCGGCTACTGGTGACCGGCCCCAACGGGGCGGGCAAGTCGACCTTGCTCGCGGTACTGGCCAAGGCTCTCGAACCGTCGACCGGCCGGGTCCGCCACCTCGCGGGGGCCCGGGTGGCGTACCTCGGGCAGGAGGTGCCGGCCTGGCCGCCGACCGCGCTCGCCCACCAGCTGTACGACCAGCACGTCGGCCAACTCCAGTCCCGGGGACACCTCGGTGAGAAGGGCCATCTGTCGCTGACCGCGACCAACCTGCTCGACCGGGAAGCCCTCCGCACGCCCGTCGGGCGGATGTCTCAGGGCCAGCAACGCCGGCTGAACCTCGCGCTGCGGCTCGCCGAGCGACCCGACCTGTTGATCCTCGACGAACCCACCAACCACCTGTCGGCGCTCCTGGTAGACGAGCTGACCATCGCCCTGCGGGAGACCGCGGCAGCCGTCGTCGTCGCCACCCACGACCGCCAGATGCTGCACGACCTCGCGGCCTGGCCGGCGTTGCCGCTCACCGCCGGTACCACGGAACCGTCCTGGTGACTCCGGCCGCGGCAGGCTGACCCGGCCCGGACAGCGAGAGCGAGGGGGAGGAGCAGACAGCGGGACCGTCGAGGGGGACAGCGAGGGGGAGGACCGCCCACCCGGACCCGCCCCGTGCGTCCTGCTGTGCGGAGCGGGTCCGGGCCGCGGGTCAGCGGTCGCGACCGATCACGGACTCGTACCGGTGGCGGCGGCCGGCAGGCCGAAGGAGTAGAAGGTGGTGCTGGCGGGGCCGAGCCGCTCGTAGCCGTTGCCCCAGTACAGCTTGCCGTCGACGATGGCCGGACCGGCGTTCGACGCCCCTGCGCCCTGGTACTCCCACAGGACCTCGCCGTCCTCGGCGTCGAGGGCGTACATGTAGCCGTTCAGCGAGCCGTAGTAGACCACGCCGTTCGCGGTCGTCGCCGGGCCGACCGCCAGGCCGCCGTGCGGTTCCGGTACCTGCCAGACGATCTCCCCGGTCGCCACGTCCAGCGCGCCGAACGAGCTGTAGTCGATGGTCTGGCCGTCGGGCAGTTGGTACGGCTCCCGGTCGTTGTTCGTCTCCGCGAAGAAGATCCGCTCGCCGTCGTTGGCGGTGCCCCACTCGATGCCGCCGAGCACCGAGCCCGGCCCCACCGACGCGCTCCAGATGATCTCCCCGGTCAGCGCGTCGAGCATCCAGAACTCGCCGCTCTTCTGGCCGGCACCGACCGCCTTCCGGGGCTGCCCGTCCGGGCCGGGGATGGTGAACAGGTGGGTGCCGTCACTGGTGTCGTGGTCCGGGCCCGGGTTCGGGCAGTTGTTCGGCGGGAAGCCAGGAATGCAGGCGAGGTTCCACTCGTCGAACCGGGGCGGGCCGGTCGACCACTTGATCTCACCCGTGGCCATGTCCATCGCGACGATCGAGTCCTTGGCGTTCCACGGCGGCAGGCACTCCTGGGGGGTACCGCCGTTCTCCTGGCATTCCCGCGCCGTCCCCGGGATCGAGTAGTTCTGCCCGGTGCCGACGTAGACGGTGCCGCTCGCCGGGTCGATGGTCGGGGTGCTGCCCCAGACCGACGCACCGCTGAAGATGTCGCCGCCCGCACCCTGGTCCGGCAGGGTGTGGCTCTTCCACTGGACCACTCCGGTGGCCGCGTCGACCGCCACCAGGCTGCCCCGGAAGGTGCAGCAGTCGTACGCCGGGTCGCCGGCGTTGAGGAACTCCAGCGAGGAGACGCCCTGGTAGAGCACGCCGTCGTGGATGGCCGGCGACGAGGTGAGGATGGCGTCCGGATGGGTGTCCATCCCGGTGTTCCAGCGCAGGTCGCCGGTCTCGGTGTCGATCGCCAGCAGCCGGGCACCGGCCTGGGTGCCGAGGTAGACGGTGTCGCCGGCCACCACCGGAGCGGTCCGGGCGAAGGTGTCGGCGATTCCGGCCAGCTCGGCGACCGAGCGAGACCAGATCACCTCCCCGGTCGCGGCGTCGACCTTCCAGAAGGTGCCGCCCCAGTCCGGGAAGTAGGCGGCGCCGTCGACCACGGCGGGAGTGGCCGAGACATCGCCGTCGGTGGTGACGGTCCAGGCGACCTCAAGGTCGCCGACCGTCGAGGGGGAGAGTAGTTGCTCGTCCGGGTTCGACCGGGTGTTGCGGATGTCGTGGCCCCCCATAGACCACTCAGCGCCGTCCTGGGCGCTCGCCGGTGGTGCGTGGCTGATGGGTACGAGTGCCACCACGCACGCCACGGCCAGCGCGGACGCGGTGGTGATCCGTCGAACGTTGCTCATCGCAGATCCCCTTACGAGTGAGACATATCTATAGAGACATATCTCAATTGCAAGGTCGGCTCAAGGCCGCGGGCACGGTTACTCGGCGCGCCCCCGGTCGGGTCGGCTACGAGTCGCCCTCCCGCGCCTCCGTCCGGGAACGCGTTCCAGGGTCTGTGGTCGCCGAGGCGCTGCTACTGCTCCCGGTCGCCGTCGCGGTGGAGGGACGCCCGCCCACGCTGGACGCCCGGCGCTGGCCGGCTTCGGCTACGTCACGGTGGTGGCCACCGCACTCGCCTTCGCCGCCTGGTTCACCGGACTGCGACACCTGAGCGCCGGCACCGTCGGCCTGATCGGGCTGCTCAACCCGGTGACCGGGGTACTACTCGGCACCGTGGTCGCCGACGAGACCCTCGCACCGCAACAGGTCTGCGGGCTCGTCCTGGTCTTCCTCGGCATCCTGCTCGGGCAGCCGGTCGCGGCACGCGTCGTCGCGCGCCTCCGGGCGGCCCGAGCCGGCCGAGCGGCCCGGGCCGCCCGGCCCGGGGAGCGGACGTCACCCGGCCCGGGCTGACACCCCGGGCCGGACCGCTACCTCGGTAGCACCGGGCGTGCGCCAACCGACCCGCGGAGACCGGCGGCCGGCCGGTTACCCCGCGCCGGTGCCGTGCCCCTCGGGCGAGGCGACCTCCGGCAGCCATCCGGTGAGTACCGCCGGATCGGCGACGGCCCGTTCCACCTGCTCCCGTTCGGGCCCGGTCAGTGAGATCTCCCGCAGCCGGGAACCCCACTCGGGCACCCGGTCTGGCTCGTCCAGCGCGATCGACAGTTCGATCAGCGCGGCGAGCGCCAGGGCCCGGTCGAGACCGGACGCCGTCTCGCCGTGCCGGCGCAGCCCGGAGTTGAGTGCCCGGAACGCGGCCAGGTCGTCGGTCTTGAACTCGCGCAGGATCCGCGCGTTGTCCAGTACCTTGGCCAGTCCGGTCAGCCGCTTCGAGCCGCCGTACTCCAGCTCCTGCGGCTCGTCGCGGCGAATGAAGACGATCGAGTTGCCGGACGGGTCGACGATGCTGAACCGGGAGGCACCGGGCCGGTAGCGGGTGATCCGCGGCAGACCCCTGCCGAGCACCTTCCCGTACGTCTTCCGCATCGCCGCCACGAAGGCCGCGTGGTACGGCGCGACCGCCCCGACCATCACCAGGCAGCCGCCGGTGTTCTCCAGCGCCGGGTCGAGCCCGGCCGGTGCGGCGCCGTAGTGCAGCTCGAACCCGCTCCACCGCAACGCCAGGTAGAGGTACGGCTTCCGCTGCTCCCAGGTGACCTCGAAGCCCAGCGCCCGCCAGAACGCGAGCGTCTCGTCCGCGGAAACGCAGTTCAGCAGCGGTACGGTCCTCTCGTCCGGCACAATCCGTTCGTCGCCAGTCATCATCGATCTCTCGCCCCGTCCCGGCCGTAGGTCGGGCCATTGTGCCAACGGGCCCACCCGGTCCGCCTATGGGCGAGGAGGGATGAATATGTGTGCGGACCGGCGAGGGGGGCGGTAGCCGCGCTCAGGCTCCGTCCGCCCGGTGTTCCTCCGCCGGACCGACCGTGGCGATGTCGTACCCGTCCGGGTAGGTCTTGGCCCGCAGCCCGCCGTCGAGATACTGCCGGCGGCGCGGTGCCGCCCCGTGCCGCAGGTACCCGGCCCGACCGGCGAGCCCGCCGGTCAGCAGGGCCCGGGCCCACCACGGCGGCGGTGCGACCGAGACCGCCGCCCGCAGCGGTGGGTCGAGCAGCGCGTCGGCGACCCGCTCGCCGACCGGTACCAGCGGCCTCGGCAGGTCGGCGAGCAGTCCCTTGGTCGCGGTGATGAGCTGCCGGGCGGCCGGGGTGGCGGCGAACCGTTCCGCCTCGAAGGTGTCGTACCAGTCGGCGTAGCTGTCCAGGTCCGGCGGGATACCGGTGATGCGCAGCCGCCGGCCGAGTTCGGCGTAGAAGTGGTAGATCGCGGTGCGCTCGTGGCAGCACAGCGGGCGCCAGCCGTACCGGTCGATCCACCGGGAGCCGACGAAGACGAAGGTGCCGAGCACGTACAGGTAGTCGTCGTTGTCGATGGCGTACCGGCGGTGCAGTTGGTTGAGCCGTCGGGTGGCGGCCCGGCCCAGCGGGTGGTCGAGGCCGTGCTCGATCAGCGTGTACATCAGGATGCCGGTGTCGTCGGCGCGCCGTTCGGTCCGGGACGTGGTCTCGCCGGTCGCGGCCAGCAGTTCGGCGATCGACGGCACGGCGAAGGTGCGCCAGAACGCCAGCAGCAGCCCCATCCGGACGTCGAACGGGAACTCCCAGAGCGCGGTGGTCCGGTAGATCCGGTGGCAGTCTCGCGCGGGGTCGAGTTCGCGAATCTGGCGTAGCCGGTCGAAACGGCCGGGCCGGTGCAGCATCTGTGCGGTCAGCTCCGCACCGGCGCACCGGGCGAGCTGGCTGCGGTCGTCGCCGGCAGCCGGCGCAGCGCCGACGAGACCTGGCCGAGGAACTCCAGGTCGGCGGCGAGGTCGCCGTCGTCGGGCTGTGCCGGCGGCGCGGCACGGGTTCCCCGGGCAGCCGGGGCGAACGGATCCGCCGCCAGTCGTTCCGGGCTCGCCGCCCGCAGCCGGGCGAGCGCGTCCCGGATCCGGATCGCCTCCCGGGTCGCGGCGGCCGTCCTGCCGCCGGGAGCGTCGGGGCCGCGACCGTCCGGTGGACGAGTCCCGTCGGGCGGTGCCAGATACGCCGCGAGCGCGAGCCGGCCGTCGCGGATCTCGATGACCCGTCGGTAGAGCGCGAAGTCGAGGTCGCGCAGCATCCGCAGGTCGGCCCGGCGGGACGCGGGCGGGTCCAGGGCGATCTCCGGCATCACCTGGTACATGGCGTGCCACAGCGGGTAGAGCCGGAGGTAGGTGCGGGCCCGCCCCAGCCTCTCCGCCGCGGCGGAGAGATTCGGTCCCCAGGACGGGATGGTGAAGCCGATCGTGATCACGAGTGCCCCGACGCAGGCGCAGAGCGTACCGAGGTCGCTCAGGGCCGGCAGGGTCGTGCCGAACCAGGCGGCGACGACGTACCCGCCCTTGCCGAGGCAGTAGCCGAGCGCGACGATCGAGCCGGCCGCGACCAGTCGCAGGCCCCGGCGCAGCCACGGGCGCCCGTCGCTCCGGGCGACCCGGCCGGCGAACTGGAGGCTGCGCCAGGCGGCGACGCCGAGCCCGAAGGCGAACGCGGAGACGTAGACCAGCAGGAACGTACCGCCGACCGGGCGGGGGCCGTAGACGTCGTCGAAGTCGCTCGGCGCCTCGACGGTGGCGCCGCTGTTCGCGAAGAGCACCGCCATGGCGACCAGCACCAGGCCGTAGAAGACCGCCAGCACCCGGGCCCGGGGCAGCGCCTCGGCCGCCGGCATGTGCCAGAGCATCAGCATGACCAGCGCGGTGACGCTGTATCCGACGATGCAGCCGTAGACCAGCAGCGAGGCGAGGTTCGGTACCCCGAAGAAGCGGTTCACCGCCGTGTAGACGGCCGGGACGGCCATGGTGAACCCGGCCGCCGGCAGGGCGATGCAGAGGGTCAGCACCCACAGGTTCAGGTTGCGGGGGTTGCGGGCGAGTGCCGCCACCTTGTAGCCGACCGCGATCCACGCGGCCGCCGCGCAGAACAGGAAGATGCCGCTCTTACCGTCCATCCGGCAACACCCTAGTGCTCCAGCGACTGGCCGAGCCGCTCGACCACCGGGTCGCTCGGGGTACGCGGGGCCGGCGGGCGCCACAGCCCGGCGCGCTGCCCGAGCAGCGAGGCGAGGGTCTCGGCCTCCTGCTCCTCCTGGCTGCTGTAGTTGGTCCGGGCGAACATCGCCCGCACCACCCCCGGGTCGAGATGCCGGAACAGTTGTCGGCTGCCCTGCACCTCGTCGACCAGGTGCAGCCGGTGCTCCAGCAGCAGGTGTGCCAGCTCGTGCAGGGCGATGTGCACCCGCTGCACCCCGGTCGCGGCGGAGGTCACCACCAGGTAGTCGGCGGCGTCGGTCGAGACGCAGAGCCCGCACGGCGCCCCGGGCGGCAGGTCGAACGCGATCAGGTGGACCGGACGTCCCCGGTCGGCGCCGAAGTCGCTGATGAACGTGTCGAGGTCGAACGGGTCCGGTACCCGGATGCCGCGTGCGATCCGCTCACAGCGCCGGCGTACCTGCCGTAGCGTCATGGGCCCACCGTCCCTCTGCGCGGCGTGCTGTCGCCAGACCGCGATCCGCATTCACGCGCCATCATCCGCGTCCGGCTTGCCCTGTTCAAGGACGCGGATCACTCCGAGCAACTCGGTGAGGGCATCGATGGCGGACTGTGCCTCCGGGATGACGGAGTTGCGTAGCGCGACGGTGCGGGCGCGTACCTGCTGCAACGCGGCGGCGAGGTCGAGTTCCCGGTCGACGTCGGCGGCCAGCCGGTCGCTGGTGAAGTACTCCACCGGTACGCCGAAGAACTTCGCCAGCGCCCGGAGGTGACTGAGGTTCGGGTCGCGCTTCTTGCCGGTGCGTAGCTGTCCGATGTAGGTGTGCGAGATCGACTCGCCCTGCGCGGTGATCGCGTCCGCCACCTCGCGCAGGCTGTACGCGCTGCCGTCGGGCTTGCGGATCCGGTCGAAGAGCCGGTCCAGCCGGGCGGCCAGGGTCCCCGAGCTGCGGAACTCGTCCGCTTCTTCAGCCATCTGGCCTCCTCCGGGACTGGTTCCAGTGGTTTACAGCATGCCACAGCTCTGTCCACAAATGTTGACGGGATCACCTGCCGTGTGCGTATCATCGCTGCGAACGCGCGAGCAGGCATGACCGGAGGCATTATGCCGGGGCGCGCGGGCACGGGGAGGTGCCGTCGTTCAACGGGGGAGACGGGAACGTGTCGCGAGACCGGAGCCCGTCGTACTGACGGCATCTGCGGACCACTCGCCGGGGCGGCGGGTCCGTGAGCCCGACGGTCGGTGTCGGGCGTCCGGCCGGGCCAGGGGTTCCGCCGGTCGCCCGACGCCAGATCCAGGTCGGACAAGCCCGCCGGCGGCGGGCGTCCGGTGCGGAGGACGCCTCATCCTCCGCACCGGACGGCGAAGGTGCGCCACTCAGCTCGCGGTGCAGGTCGGTGACATGCCGGTCCCGCTGCCGCTGCCCTGGAAGCCGAACTCGGTCGACTGTCCGGCGGCTATCCGGCCGTTGAAGCTCACGTTGGTGAACGTGACCGCGCCGCTGCTGCCACTGCGATTCGCGTTCCAGGCGTTGGTGACACTCGCGCCGGACGGCAGGTTCACCCCTACCGACCAGCCGTTGGTGCCGGACGAGCCGGCGGTGACCCGTACCGTGGCCACGAAGCCGCCGTTCCAGGAGTTCAGCGACACGGCGGCGGTGCAGCCGCCCGGTCCCTGCGTCGGCGGGTTCGTGGGCGGGTTGGTCGGCGGGTTCGTGGGCGGGTTGGTCGGCGGGTTGGTGCCGTCAGGCGCGACGGCCCGGCCGGTGGCCGGGGAGATCATCCCGGGGCAGAGGTTGCGGTTGGCCAGGTTTGCGACGATCTGCGGTACGGCGTTGATGGTTGTCTGGTAGCCGTCGTGCATCAGGATGACGCCGCCGTCGGTGAGGTTGTTGGCGGCCTGGACGATCTGGGCCGTGGAGGCGCCGTTCCAGTCCTGGGAGTCCACGCTCCAGAGCACCTCGGTCAGGCCGAACTGGGCCTGCACCGAGCGCAGCGTGGCGTTGGTCTCGCCGTACGGCGGTCGGAAGAGCCTCGGCGCGGACCCGGTGGCCTGCTGGATGGCCTGCTGGGTCTGGCTGATCTCCGAGGTCATCTGCGCGGTGCTGAGCTGGGTCATGTGCGGGTGCGTCCAGCTGTGGTTGCCGATCCACATCCCGGCCTGCTGCTGGGCGCGGACCAGTGCCGGGTTCTGCTGGGCCCGCTGGCCGATGTTGAAGAAGGTGGCCCGGGCACCGGCCGACCGCAGCGCGTTGAGCAACGCGCTGGTGGTGCCGGTGTTGGGGCCGTCGTCGTAGGTCAGGGCCACGTAACCGTTGCAGGCCGCGGCGGCGACCGGTGGGGCTGCGGCGGTGACGGCGACGGCTCCGGCGGTGACGGCCAGGGCGGTGGCGGCGAGCGCGGCGTACAGGCCGCTCAGCCGGGAACGCGGACGGGGCATGGGGGCTCCTCGGTGGGGGCAGGTGGCCTGCCGGCGATGATGGACGTTGAAATATTTCGCGGCGTCGATCGAAATATATTCAACGGAAATGGTCGATGTCTAGCGGCGGTGTGCCGGGCACGGACGGGCGCCCGTCAATCGCGGGGGACCGGGCGCGGTCTGCGGCGCCGGCCGTGGCCAGATCCGTCGACAGCCGCGGCAGTTGCTCGGCCCCGGAAGGCGGGGTCAGCGGACGGCCCGGGCCGCCAGTCGGGGGAGGCCGACCAGCGCGCCGTCGCGGAGGATCGCCTCGGCCTCCGCACCGGTGACCGGGCCGGCGAAGAGATAGCCCTGGCCGTGGTGACAGCCGTAGCGGCGCAACTGGTCCCGCTGGGCGGCGGTCTCGATCCCCTCCGCCACCAGCTCCAGTCCCAGGTTGAGCCCCATCGACACGATCGACCGGACCAGCTCGCGGCTCTTGCCGTCGGTCGCCAGCGGCGCTACGAAGGACCGATCGATCTTGAACGCGTCGATCGTCAGGTGGTGCAGCGCCTGCAACGAGGAGTAGCCGGTGCCGAAGTCGTCGATGTGCAGCTGTACGCCCAGCTCGTGCAGGGCCGCCAGCTTCGTCCGCGCCGCCGGGACGTCGTGCACGATGACGCCCTCGGTGATCTCGATGATCAGCGCCGCCGGGTCGAGCCCCGCCGCCCGCAGGCTCTCCTCGATGTCCTCCAGGAGCCGGGTGTGCCAGAACTGCCGGTTGGAGACGTTGACGCTCATCCGCAGCCCGTTCGGAGCGGAGCCGCTCGCCCGCCAGACCCCGAGCTGGCGGCACGCCTCGGTCAGCGCCCAGCGGCCGATCGACGGCATCAGCCCGCTCTCCTCGGCGATCGGCAGGAACTCGGCCGGCAGCACCAGCCCGCGTACGGGATGCCGCCAGCGCACCAGGGCCTCGAAGGCGCGGGTACGGCCGTCGTTCAGCCGTACGATCGGCTGGTAGCGCAGTTCGAAGCCGCCGGTCTCCAGCGCCCGGCGCAGCTCCGCCTCGGTACGCAGCCGTCCGACGACCCGCTCGTGCATGGCGACGTCGAACACCGCGTGCGAGCCCTTGCGCTGCCACTTGGCCGAGTACATCGCGGTGTCGGCGTCCCGGATCACGTCCTCGGCGTGCTGGTAGCCGGTGCTGCTGCGGGAGATGCCGATGCTGGCCGAGACGACGAACTCCTCCTCGCCGAGCCGGAACGGCACGTCCAGCGCGCCCCGGATCCGTTCCGCCACCGCGACCGGGTCCTCGCCGCCGGGCCGGTGCCGCAGCAGTACGGCGAACTCGTCCCCGCCGAACCGGGCCGCGACGTCGGCCTCCCGGGCGCTGGCCCGGATCCGCTCGGCGACCTGGACCAGCAGCCGGTCACCGGCCAGATGTCCCAGGCTGTCGTTGACCAGCTTGAAGCCGTCGAGGTCGAGCAGCAGCACCGAGTAGTGCCGCTCCGGGTGGCGCGTCTGGGCGGCGACGGCCGCCTGCAGCCGGTCCAGGAACAGGGTCCGGTTGGCCAGCCCGGTCAGCGGATCGTAGAGCGCGGCGTGCCGCAGCAGGTCCTCCTGCTCGCGCAGGGACTTCAGCACCGCGTCGTGGTCGAGGGCGATGGTCAGCAGGGCCGCCCACTGGTTCATCATCTCCCGGCCACTGGCCACCTCGGCCTCGATCGGACCGACGACGGCGAGCATCCCCCAGTCGCTGGTGCCGATCCGCAACGGTGCCACGTAGACCATCTGGTCGGCGTCCAGGTCCGCGAGGTCGACCAGTTCGGGCGGCGGGAACGACCGGGGCGGCACCGGCCCGACCGGCATCGGCACCGGCCCACGGTCCCGTTCGAACATGGTGACCAGGTCCAGCGCCGGTTCGGCGGTGTCGCCGCCGGCCGGGGTTCCCGACCAGAGGCCGAGGCAGCCGCCGCGGGCGTTGGTGTCCTGGATCCAGGCCAGTGCCCGGGGGTCCTTCTCGTGGCTGCGCAGCAGGTTCTTGCTGACCGTGTAGAGCGTCTTGAGGGTGGTCTGGAACTCGTTCTCCTCGATCTTGTGGGTCCGGGACCGGCTCTGCGCCAGCGCGACCACGATCTCCTCGGTGCCGGCCCGGACCCGTTCGGCGCCGGCCTGGTCGTGCCGTCCGACACGCCGGGCCAGACCCAGCCCGTACCGGCGTACCCAGTCCATCATCCGGACCACGCCCTCCGGGTGCCGCTGGCTCAGCGTCTGTAGGCCGACCAGGGCCTGGCGGAGGTCGAGCAGGTCCGGACCCGCGGCACCGTCGGCGGCCGCGGCGAGGGTGTCGGCGACCAGGGCGCAGGCCCGGGTGATGGTGGTCCGGCGGGGCGGATCGACCGGGGCCGGCAGTGCCGCGACAAGTCGGGCGACCAGGTGGTCGGCGGTCGACAGGTCGGCGTCCGGCTCCGCCGCCAGCGCCACCGGGGCCAGCGGGTCGGGGCAGCCGCACGACTCGCGCGCCTGGAACGACGTGGGTACCGAGAAGGTGCGGGCCTCGACCTCCTCCCCGCGCGTGGCACGCAGCGCGAGCTCCGCGGCGATCCGGCCCAGGTCCTCGAAGCTCTGCCGGACGGTGGAGAGGCTCGGGGTGAAGTAGACCACCCCTTCCATGTCGTCGAAGCCGACCACCGCCTGCTCATCCGGCACCTGCACGCCGGCGGCCAGGAAGGTGCGGAGCAGTCCGATCGCGTTGAGGTCGTTTCCGGCCACCACCGCCGTCGACGGGAGCCCGGCGGCCAGCATCGCCCGGCCCGCGCGTTCGCCGCCGCTCTCCCGGTTGTCGCCGGTGTCGAAATGCAGATCGGTACGCGGTGTTATCCCGCACTCCAGCAGGGCGTCCCGATAGGCCTCGTAACGCTCGCGCAGATCCCGCAGTTCCAGGTATCCGGCGAAGGCGATCTCCCGATGGCCGTGTTCGACCAGGTGCAGTACCGCCTCGCGTACTCCGCCGCGGTTGTCGGGGAGCACGACCGGGCAGGAGACGCCGGCCATCTCGTGGCTGATCATGATCACCGGTTTGCCGGCGCGCTGGATCGAGTTCAGGTATCCCGGCGACGCCGAGTTCAGGATGACCACGAACGCGGAGACGTGATCCCAGGCCACCAGGTGCGGAAAGTCCGGAGGTTCGGGCGGATCGAAGTCGAATGTGCCGGCGCCGAGCGTCTGAATGGCGATCATCCGGCCGCCCGCGGCTGCGGTGGTACGCGCGATTCCGCCGAGAATGCTGCCGAAATAGTCGCAACCGACAGACATGGTGAGTACGCCGATGGTGGGGCCATCGACCACGGCCATCACCTCCTGCGCCAGCCGACGCAGTACGTTGCGAAGGCCGGGCCGAGTCCGGTGGAAAAGGTGGCTTTCCGGTGGTTGTTCCGATCAACTTCCGGAATATTTCAGATAACCGTCGAGGAGCCTACCGGATCATGTTCGGACGCGTCGATACACGCGAATCTATTCGCCAGTGGTCGCGGAAACCGCGCCGCCCGCCCCGAGCGGCCGGTGATCAGGAGCCGAAGCAGCCCGGCAACCGGGGAATGACGTCGGACGGGACCAGGTCCGTGCAGACCGCGTCGGTGCCGGCGCCGAGCGCCGTCCAGGTCGCACCGTCCCGGTCGTACTCGAAGACGACCCAGGCCGGGTCGGCCCTGCCCGGCGGCACGATCGTCGTCGCGGTCGCGTACCCCCGGTGGCAGGCCGGATCGCGGACGCCGCTGATCTCCGCGTCGACGGCGGCGAACAGCTCCCTGTTGGCCTTGAGCGCGGCGAACAGGGTCGCCGCGTCGACCGGGCAGCCGTCCGTCGCGGCCCGGGTCGGGCTCGGCGTCGGCGCGGTGGCCGTCGCCGACGTGGCCGGCGGCGCGCTCGCCGTGCCGGTCGTCTCCCCGCCGGCACAGCCCGAGGCCGGCACCACCAGCCCGACGAGTCCGACGAGCGCGACGCCGCGACGGGCGACGACGGTACGGCCGGGAGTCCCGCGCGGTGTGCGGATCACGACGGCGGTCATGCGGAGGCAGGCTACCGAACGTCCGCCGCCCGTGGGGTGCACCGCCGGCCCGGGTGGGACGCGCTTCCTGCCCCGGTGGCGAGGTCGCGGCGCGTCAGCGCTCCCGATGCCGCCAGGCGGCTGCCGTCAAGGCCCTGGTCAACGTCGGCTGGCACAGCACGGGGTGCTGTCCACATACTGGTCGATGCCGCCCACCGGAGGCAGCCCGGCGATCTCGGGTGAGCGGGTGAGCGATCCGACCCGGTGTGCTACCCGGCGTCGAGGTAGCGCCACTGGCCGTCCTCGCGGCCGAAGCGGCTGCGCTCGTGCAGCTCCCCGGGGCGCCCCGACCGCCGGTAGTGGGCCCGGAACTCGACGGTGCCGGTGGTGTCGAACAGCCCGCCCCGGTCGGTGTCGAGGATGTCGAGCCGGGTCCACCGGTCCGCGGGGTCCAGCGTCAGCCGGGCCGGGCGGGTGCTGGAGTGCCAGGTCCGGAGGAGATAGCCGGGGTCGCCGACGGCGTACGCGCTGAACCGCGAGCGCATCAGCGCCTCGGTCGTCGCCGCGACCGTCCGCCCCTGGTGCAGGGCGCCGCAGCACTCCCGGTAACCCGATCCGGACCCGCACGGACACGGCCGAACGGACTCGTCGTCGCCCGCCCGGCGGGTCCTGCGTTTCGCCACCACCGAATTGTCACCCCCGGGTCACCCGGCCGGGTGGTTGGGTGGGCGGAGCGATCCTGGTCACGATCACTGACAGCCGTACCCGCCGGCTGTGAAGCTGGACCGGCGCTGTGCGGAGCCGGTCGAACGGCGACCCGTCCGGGCGGCGCGTTCGGACGGGGTGTCGCTGTGCGAAGGGTGCCGGGTCTGCCGGTGAAGGTGCTGCCGGGCTGGGCGGCGATCGGGCTGACCGTACTGGCCGGGGTGGGCTCGGCGGCGCAGAGCCTGGCCAACGCCGAGATGGGCGAGCGGACCGGTCATCCGATCATCGGGGCGCTGGTCAACAACACCGGCGGCGTGGCCCTGGTCCTGCTCGGCCTGCTCGCCCTGCCGTCGATGCGCGCCGGTCTCGGGGTGCTGCGCCGGACCAGGCTGCCGTGGTGGACGTATCTGGGCGGGCTGTGCGGGGCGTTCTTCATCGTCGCGGCGACGTACATCGTGCCGGTGCTCGGGGTGGCGGTCTACACCATCGCCCAGGTGGCCGGGAACAGCGGTGGCGGGCTCGTCGTCGACCGGACCCGGCTCGCCCCGGCCGGCCGGATGGGATTGACCCGGTCCCGGGTGGCGGGTGCGCTGCTCGGGATCGCGGCGGTGGCGCTGGCCCAGTTCGGCCGGCCGGTCGGCGACCTGGCGGTGGGGCTGGTGCTGCTCGGCGTCGTCTGCGGGGTGCTGGTCGCCGTCCAGGGCGCGCTGAACGGCCGGATCTCCACGGTCGCCGACCCGGCCGCCGCCACGGCGGTCAACTTCGCGGTGAGCAGCGCGGTGATGCTGCCGGTGGCGGCCGTGACCGGCGCCCTGGCCCAGCTCGGCGCCACCGGCTGGCCGAGCGAGTGGTACCTGTACGTCGGTGGTCCGCTCGGGGTGACGATCACCGTCGCGCTGCTGGTCGGCATCCGGTCGATGGGACTGCTCCGTACCGGCCTGGCCCTGGTCGCCGGGCAGTTGGGCGGGGCGCTCCTGCTCGACCTGCGGCCGGGTGGACCCGGCGCGAGCCTGGCGGTGTTGGTCGGGGCGGTGCTGACCCTGCTCGCGGTGGTCGTCTCCGGTCGGGCGGCCCGGGGTGCCCCGGCCGCCACCTGAGCCGGCCACGGCCCGGTTCGGTATCCCGGCCCGCCGCCATACCGGTCGGGGCCGACCTGATCGAGCGGTACAGCAGGGCATTCCGGGCGCTCACCGTGCTCCGTCTCCGGTGGGCTGGCGGCATCCGGTCGGACGCCGGATGGCAGACTGGACGGCGTGACCCAATCCGCCGTCGCCCGTGATCCCGGCACCGTACGCGTGCGTCCGCGACGCATCCGGACGGTCTGCTGGATCCTGGCGCCCGCGCTGGTGGTCATGTTCGCCCTGCTGAGCATCGGGCTGCACGGCTCGACCGGTTCCGGGGCGGCTACCTTCCAGCGCGGCGACCAGCTCGCCATGGCCGGGCTGGGCGTGCTGGGCGGCTTCGTGGTGCTGCTCTTCACCCGGCCCCGGGTGGAGGCGGACGCCCAGGGGGTCCGGGTGCGCAACGTCTTCCGCGGCTACGACCTGCCCTGGGACGTGGTCCGGGCGGTCCGCTTCGACCGGAGCTCGGCCTGGGCCAGCCTGGAGCTGCACGACGACGAGCTGGTGCCGGTGCTGGCCCTCCAGGCGGTGGACCGCGAGCTGGCGGTGGACGGCGTACGGGCCCTGCGTGCGCTGCATGCCGCGCAGCAGCAGCCCCAGCCGGCACAGCCGGAACCCGAGGTCGTCCAGGGCCAGCGGACGGCGCGGTGATCGCCCGTCGGTGACCTGCCGTCCCCGGCGTGCCCGTTTTGGCATCCTGCGGGCTGACCTGCTAGTCTTTACCAGTCGACCACTGTCTGGGTTATCCACAGGCAGTCAAGAAGCGGAGCGCCTGCTCCCACCCGTGTCGCCCCATTCGGTGGCCGGGTCCGGTCACCGGTTCGGCTCTTAGTCGATCCGGAGTGCGATCGTCGATCGCCGCAGACCGGTCGAGCGGGCCCTGGCATGCGCCGGGGCCTTCTGCTTTGGGTCGAAGACGTTAGGACCGGCCACCGCTGACGCGCGGCCGGTGAGGATCACCACGAGGAGGCCCCATCAGCGTCGAGCCACGCGTGAACGAACAGATCCGGGCACGTGAGGTCCGACTGGTCGGCCCTGAGGGCGAGCAGGTGGGCATCGTCCCACTGGAGCGCGCTCTGCAGCTGGCCGCGGACGTCGACCTGGACCTGGTCGAGGTTGCGCCCATGGCGCGCCCGCCGGTGTGCAAGCTCATGGACTTCGGTAAATACAAATACGAGTCCGCACTCAAGGCGCGCGAAGCCAGGCGTAACCAGCAACAGACCGTCATCAAGGAGATGAAGCTCCGTCCGAAGATCGATCCGCACGACTACGAGACCAAGAAGGGTCACGTGGTGCGGTTCCTCAAGGCGGGTGACAAGGTCAAGGTGACGATCATGTTCCGCGGTCGCGAGCAGAGCCGACCGGAGCTGGGTTACCGGCTCCTGCGCCGACTCGAATCCGAGATCTCGGAACTGGGGTACGTCGAGGCCGCTCCGAAGCAGGACGGCCGTAACATGATCATGGTCCTGGCTCCGCATCGGGCCACCAAGGCCGCCGCCACGGCTGCCCGGGCTGGCTCGCCGCGAGAGCGGGAGGCCGGTGCCGCCGAGGCATCGCCGGTCGCCGAGGCGGCGCCCGGACCGGCCGGACCCGCCGGAACCACCGGCGAGTAACAGGGGAGAGACGCACCAAGATGCCGAAGATGAAGAGCCACACCGGGATGGGCAAGCGGGTCAAGGTGACCGGCAAGGGCAAGATCGTTGCCCAGCAGGCCGGCCTCCGGCACAACCTGGAGAAGAAGCCCTCCACCCGGACCCGCCGGCTCACCGGCACCGTCGAGGTGGCCAAGGCCGACGTCAAGCGAATCAAGAAGTTGCTGGCCCGCTGACGCGCGCCTCTTGACCTGAAGGAGTAGTTGAGATGGCACGCGTCAAGCGGTCAGTGAACGCCCAGAAGAAGCGCCGTACGCTGCTGGAGACCGCCAGCGGCTACCGCGGCCAGCGGTCCCGGCTCTACCGCAAGGCCAAGGAGCAGGTGCTGCACTCGATGCAGTACGCCTACCGGGACCGGCGCGACCGCAAGGGCGACTTCCGGCAGCTCTGGATCACCCGGATCAACGCGGCAGCCCGCGCCAACGGGATGACCTACAACCGGCTCATCCAGGGTCTGAAGCTGGCCGGCGTCGAGGTGGACCGCAAGATCCTGGCCGACCTCGCCGTCAACGACCCGACGGCCTTCGCGGCCATCGTCGAGGTGGCCCGCGCTGCCGTGGCGGCCGAGGGCACCGGTGGCGCGTCGGCCCAGGCCGCCTGACCACACCGCGACACCCGATCGAGGCGTCCCGCATGTCGGTAAACCCGCAGGTGGGGCGCCTTGACCATGTCCGGGCACCGGATCAGCCGCTGTTCACTCCGCGTACCCCGAGGATTGTCGCGGCCCGGCGGCTGCACCGGCGCCGGGAACGTGACGCCACCGGCCGGTTCCTGGCAGAGGGCCCGCAGGCGGTCCGGGAGGCGCTGGCCGCGCCGGGCGTGGTGGTCGAGCTCTTCGGCACCCCGGCCGGGCTCGACCGGTACGCCGAGCTCGCCGGCACCGCCGACACGGCCGGAGTACCGGTCTCCGGGGTGACCGACGAGGCGCTCGCGGCGCTGACCGAGACGGTCGCCCCGCAGGGGATCGTCGCGGTCTGCGCCCGGCTCGACGTGCCGATCGGCACCGCGCTGGAGCGGCGTCCCCGGCTGGTCGCCGCGCTGGCCGAGATCCGTGACCCCGGCAACGCCGGCACCGTGCTGCGCACCGCCGACGCCGCCGGGGCCGGCGCGGTGGTCTTCGCCGGGGACGCGGTCGACCCGTACAACGGCAAGTGCGTGCGGTCGTCGGCCGGCAGCCTCTTCCACCTCGACGTGGTCCGGGCTGCCGAACCGGCCGACGTGGTGGCCGAGCTGCGGGCGGCCGGGCTGGCCGTGCTGGCCGCCTCCGGCTACGGCGAGACCGACCTGGACGACCTCGCCGACTCCGGCGGCCTGGCCCGGCCCACCGCCTGGCTGTTCGGCTCCGAGGCGCACGGTCTGCCGGCGGAGCTGGCCGACGCCGCCGACGCCCGGGTACGCGTGCCGCTGCACGGCCGGGCAGAGAGCCTCAACCTGGCTGCCGCCGCCGCGGTCTGCCTGTACGCTTCGGCCAGAGCACTGCGGCCCGGGGCCGCCCGCACCGCGCCGGAGCGCGCATAATGGGCCCCGGGGCAGCAGAACAGACCAGGGAGTTGTCGACCTGATGACCGAGTCCGCGAAGTGGCGCGTCCGCGATGCGCGACGCCACTCGTTTAGCCAGCCCGCCGGTGTCGGCGGGCGGCAGGGCTGACTCTTCTCCTCCCTGCGCACCCTCCCCACCGGCGGGCTGCGGCCCAGCCGCCCGTCCGTAGACTCTCCGGAGCCGCCCGGAAGGGCTGCCCACCGAACCTCTTCAACCTGAACAGCGCGGTGCCGGCGCCCCGAACCTGACCTGGGGCCACGATGGACCCGCACGGGGAGGTTGACCGAGGTTCACCGACCTGTCCACGGCGTCGCCGGTGCTCCGGCGCACACCGACCGGATCGCCCGGTTCTCGTACCGCTCGTGAGCGGGCCGATCCGGGTCTCCGGCGGAGTGCCGGAGGCGTCCACGGCGGCGCAGGGGACATTCGACGCGCAGGCAGCGGGACCACCGCCCGCGATGTAGAGGGAGTAGCCGCACGCCATGACGTATCGCAACGACCCGTACGACCCGAAGCAGGTCGCCCTGCTCGACCCGGAGGCGCTGGCGGCGGCGGTGGCCGACGCGACGGCCGCGTTCGACGCCGCCACCGATCCCGACGGGCTGGCCGAACTGCGCCGGGCGCACCTCGGCGACCGGGCGCCGGTGTCGCTGGCCCGCCGGGAGATCGGCGCGCTGCCGCCGGCCGCCAAGTCCGACGCCGGCAAGCGGGTCAACGAGGCCCGCCGGTCGATCGAGTCCACCTACGCGCAGCGGCTCGCGGTCGTCCAGGCGGCGCAGGCCGAGCGGATCCTCGCCGAGGAGCGGGTGGACGTCACGATGCCCTACGACCGGCGGCCGCGCGGCGCCCGGCACCCGATCAGCACCCTGTCGGAGCGGATCGGCGACCTCTTCGTCGGGATGGGCTACGAGATCGCCGAGGGGCCCGAGGTCGAGTTGGAGTGGACCAACTTCGACGCCCTGAACATCCCGCCGGACCATCCGGCCCGGGGCACCATGGACACCTTCTACCTGGACGTACCGGGGCTGGTGCTGCGTACGCACACCTCGCCGGTGCAGGCCCGGACGATGCTGGCCCGCAAGCCGCCGATCTACGTCGTCTGCCCCGGCCGGGTCTATCGGACCGACGAGCTGGACGCCACGCACAGTCCGGTCTTCCACCAGGTCGAAGGGCTGGTGGTGGACGAGGGGATCACCATGGCGCACCTGCGGGGCACCCTGGACCACCTGGCCAAGGCGATGTTCGGGGCCGAGGCACGGACCCGCTGGCGCCCGCACTACTTCCCGTTCACCGAGCCGAGCGGCGAGTTCGACGTCTGGTTCGCCCAGCACCGGGACGGCCCGCGCTGGGTGGAGTGGGGCGGCTGCGGCATGGTCAACCCCCGGGTGCTGCGGGCCTGCGGCATCGACCCGGACGTCTACTCCGGATTCGCCTTCGGGATGGGCATCGAGCGCACGCTGATGTTCCGGCACGGCATCGGCGACATGCGGGACATGGCCGAGGGCGACGTGCGGTTCACCCGCGCGTTCGGGGTCGAGGTGTGAACGGGATGGCGAACGTCGGAACGGATGCGGTGGTCTGAGTCATGCGAATTCCTGTTTCCTGGCTGCGCGAGCATGTCGACCTGCCCGCCGAGCTGAGCCCCGAGGAGCTGGACCAGGCGCTGGTCAACCTCGGCATCGAGGTCGAGTCCATCGTGGACCTGCGCGGCACCGTCACCGGGTCGCTGGTGGTCGGCGAGGTGCTCGAGATCGAGGAGCTGACCGGGTTCAAGAAGCCGATCCGGTTCGTCCGGGTCGACGTCGGCGCCGCGAACGGCACCGGCGAGCCGCAGGAGATCGTCTGCGGGGCGACCAACTTCGCCGTCGGCGACCGGGTGGTGGTGATCCTGCCCGGCGGCGTACTGCCCGGCGGGTTCGCGATCGGCGCCCGGAAGACGTACGGGCGCAACTCCAACGGGATGATCTGCTCGGTCCGCGAGCTGGGGATCGGCGACGACCACGCGGGCATCCTGGTGCTGCCCGAGGACGTGCCGGCCAAGCCCGGTGACGACGCGCGGCCGGTGGTCGGGCTCGACGACGTGGTCGTCGAGGTCGAGATCACCCCGGACCGGGGGTACGCGATGTCCGTCCGCGGGCTGGCCCGGGAGCTGTCGCACGCCTTCGAGGTGCCGTTCCGGGACCCGGGGCGCTCACCCGCGCCCGGGGCGACGCCGGAGCCGGCGTACCCGATCCGGGTCGTCGACACCGTCGGCTGCGACCGGTTCGCCGCGCGGGTGGTCCGGGGGATCGACCCGGCCGCCGAGTCGCCGACCTGGATGCGGCGGCGGCTGACCCACGCCGGCATCCGGACCATCTCGCTGCCGGTCGACATCACCAACTACCTCATGCTGGAGCTGGGCCAGCCGATGCACGCCTTCGACCTGGACGCGCTCCGGGGCGAGCTGGTGGTCCGCCGGGCGGTGCCGGGGGAGCGGCTGACCACGCTGGACGGGGTCGTCCGGGCACTCGACCCGGAGGACCTGGTGATCTGCGACGCCGGCCTGCCCGGATCGGTGGCCGGTGACGGCGGGGTGCCGATCTCGCTTGCCGCCGTGATGGGCGGCGAGACCAGCGAGGTCGCCGACACCACCGTCAACGTGCTCTTCGAGGCGGCGCACTGGGACCCGGTGGTGGTCGGCCGGACGGCCCGCCGGCACCGGCTCTTCAGCGAGGCCGCCAAGCGCTGGGAGCGGGGCGTCGACCCGGCACTGCCGCTGGTCGCCCTGGAGCGGGCGGTCGCGCTGCTCACCACGTACGGGGGAGGCACGGCCGGCGCCGAGGTGCTGGACGTCGACCACGTCAGCCCGCCGAACCGGATCGTCATCGACGCGGACCTGCCGGCACGGCGGGCCGGGGTGCCGTACGAGCCGGGCCGGACGGTGGCGCTGCTGGAGCGGGTCGGCTGCGCGGTGGCGGTCGGCGACGGGCGTGCCGGCAACGGCAACGGAAACGGGGGGCGGCACGCGAGCGGGCCGGAGACCCTGGTGGTCACCCCGCCGACCTGGCGGCCCGACCTCACCGACCCGGCGGACCTGGTCGAGGAGGTGATCCGGCTGGACGGCTACGACAAGGTGCCGTCGGTGCTGCCGGTCGCGCCGCCCGGCCGGGGGCTGACCCCGGAGCAGCGGCGGCGCCGCTCGGTGAGCCGTACCCTCGCGGAGAGCGGCTTCGTCGAGGTGCTCTCCCCGCCGTTCGTCGCCGTGGAGCTGTTCGACCGGCTCGGCCTGCCCGCCGACGACCCGCGCCGGACCGCGGTACGCCTGGCCAACCCGCTGGCGGACACCGAGCCGCTGATGCGGACCATGCTGCTCGGCACCGTGCTCGGCACGCTGCGCCGCAACCTCGGACGGGGCCACCGCGACGTGGCGCTCTACGAGATCGGCATGGTCTTCCTGCCCCGGCCGGGAACCGCCCCGCCGCCCGCGATGGGTGTGGACCACCGGCCGAGCGACGAGGAGTTCCGGGCCGCCGACGCCGTCCTGCCGGACCAGCCGTGGCGGGTCGCCGCGGTGCTGACCGGCGAGGTGGAGCCGGCCGGCTGGTGGGGCGCGGGGCGCCCGGCCGGCTGGGCGGACGCCGTGGAGGCGGGCCGGAACGTGCTGGCCGCCGCCGGCATCCCCGGGCACCGGGTGGTGGTCCGGCAGGCCGGGTACGCGCCCTGGCACCCGGGCCGGTGCGCCGAGCTCCGGGTCGACGACGTACTGGTCGGGCACGCCGGTGAGCTGCATCCGGCGGTACTGGCCGAGCTGGACCTGCCGCCCCGGACCAGTGCCCTGGAGATCGACCTGGACGCCCTGCCGCCCGCCCCGGTGGTGTCGGCACCCCGGATCTCCGGATATCCGCCCGCGCTGATCGACGTGGCGCTGGTGCTGGACGCCGGCGTGCCGGCTGACGAGGTGGGCCGGGCGCTGGCCGAGGGAGCCGGCGAGCTGCTGGAGTCGATCCGGCTCTTCGACGTCTACTCCTCCGAGCAGTTGGGGCAGGGGCGCCGGTCACTGGCGTACAAGCTGGTGTTCCGGGCGCCGGACCGGACGCTGACCGGCGAGGAGGCGGTGGCCGCCCGGGACGCGGCGGTGGCCGAGGCGGCCCGCCGGTTCGGGGCGGTGCTCCGGGGCGCCTGACCGGGACGACGACCCCGACGGATGGTCGATCGCGGCCGTCGCGCTCCGGCGCGGCGGCCGCGACGTTCTTCGGCGGGGGATGTCGGCCGTGCCTGGTGTAGCGAGCCTGTCCGGTTTCGCGGATCTTGTACTCTACGGTCTCGCGGAGACGTCTCGGGGGTACGCGTGCCGCAGACCCCGGCGTCACTGTCCCGGATTGGAAGATCGAACGTGACGCCGAACCCAACCAGATGGAACGCCCTGCTCAAGCCACTCCGGATCTGGGGCCCGGTGCTCGCCCTGCTGCTGGTGCTGGCCGTGGCCGGGGCGTACGTGGTGGCCGGACTGCGCCCGTCGCCCACCTCGCCGTCCCGGCCGGTGCTGGTCTCCAGTGGAGAGTGGGCCCCGTTCGTCGGCCCGGAACTGCCCGACGGCGGCCCGGTCACCGAGCTGGTGGTGGAGGTCCTCAGCCGCTCCGGCTACCGCCCCGAGATCAGGTACACCTCCTGGTCACTGGCCGAGGAGCAGGTCCGCTCCGGTGCCACCATCGGGACGTTCCCGCTGGTGGCCAGCGAGTCCCGGCGGGCGGACCTGCTGCTGTCGGACCCGCTCGTCGACTTCGAGTACGTGCTCTTCTACAACCGCCGGGCCGGCCAGCCGAGGGTCTCGTCCGCCGCCGAGCTGAGTGCGCTGCGGGTCGGCGGCATCACCGGGTACGGCTACTGGGACGAGTTGGAGTCGGCGGTGACCGACTTCGTGGAGTTCCCGTCCACACTGGAGGGATTCCGGGCGCTGGCCGACGGCCGCATCGACCTGCTCGCCGAGGGGCTGCTCTCCGGCCAGGCGGCGCTGGCCGACCCCTCCTTCGCCGGTGACGTCGGCGATTTCGGCCACCTCCAGGGCGATGACCCGCTGATCCACTCCGTGGAGGGGTTGTACTTCATGATGGCGGACAGCGCCGAGGCGGCCGCGGTGATGCGGGAGTTCAACCAGGTGCTCGGGGAGCTGCGCCGGAGCGAGGAGTACGCGGAGATCGTCGCCGAACTCAGCCCGTCCGCGCAGCGGGAGGTCACCCTCGATCCGATCGGCGGCACCGGACTGGTGGAGTTGTGCGACGAACACGGCAGGCTGGTGCTGCTCGCCCCGCAGGGCACCCGGGCACAGGTGCTCGACTGGCCGGAGGAGTTCGTCGGCCGGGTCGGTCCGAGCCCGGGGCGGATCCTGGTCGAGGTGAAGCTGACCAACGGGCCGGCGCAGGGGCGGGTACTGCACGTCGACGCCCGGGCGCTCCGGCTGGGAACGGCGGGCCGATGACCCAGCTACGGATCCTCGCCCCGGTGGTGGTCGACTTCTACGCCGTACCCGGAGCGGCGCTGCGGGATCCGGAGGCGCACGCGCGGTTCTGGACCGAGCGGCAGCCGGCCCTGGACGCGCTGCTGCCGCGGCTGGCGCCGCCCGTCCCGGCGGAGGCTGCCGGGGCGGCGTCGGCGCCGGCCGGGTCGCCGCCGGCGGTGGTGCTCAAGCACACCCGGCCGCGCAGTTCGCTGAACCTCTACCGCAGCATCAGCGAGCACGCGGCGGAGCGGACGCTGCACGTGCTCACCGGCCGGCTCCGCCCGGAGCATCTGGCGGAACGCTCCGGTGACCTGCTGTGGGCCGGACTCGTGGAGATCAGCTTCCGGCTCTACGACCACGGGCTGATGCTGCTGGAGATGCTGGCGGAGGTGGACCCCTGGCTGGCCGGGCAGGCCGACCGGCTGCCGGCCCGGCTCGACGAGTTGCAGGCCCGGGCGGTGGAGTTGGGTGAGCAGACCGCCCGGGAGGTCGTCCGGCGGTACCTGGACCCGGTGCTCGCGCTGCTGCGCGAGGCGGACCGGGACGAGGAGGTGCTGGCGGCGGCCACCCCGGCCGACGACCCGGTGACGGCGGAGTTCGGCGAGGCGCTCTGGGTGACCCGCAGCCTGGTGGTCGACCCGTCCGCGCCGGGTGCCGAGGAGATGACCCGGCACTGGGTCAAGGACGTCGTCATCGGCGACGACCAGCGCGCCCCGGCGGACCGGCTGCTCGACGGCGGCCTCGACCACCTGGTCCGCTGGCTGAACTACCTTTTCCTGGACCGGACCGGTGCGGGCGCCCGGATGCTGCCCGGCGACCCGTTCCGGGACCAGTGGGAGGCGCTGCGCTACGCCCAGGTCTTCTACGGGGTGCTGGAGCGGATCGACGCCCGGCTGTCGAAGATCCTCGCCGACTCGGCGGCGGCCGACTCGCGGTGGGAGCTGGAGCAGCTCAAGGGAAAACTGACCGGGCTGAGCCAGCGGGCCGAGCTGATCATCATGGAGCGCCAGGACCTGTCGAAGTACCTCAAGCGGGCGGTACGGGTCGAGATGGACGCGATCCTCGACTTCTGGGACTACGAGAAGCTCCTGGAGCAGCCCGTGCTCTTCAAGATCGAACTCTGTGGGCGGCGGCTGGCCGAGCTCGCCGCCCGGCGTACGGCCCGGTCGGCGATGTTCACGGACCTGATCCTGCTCGGCATCGCCATGACGTCGATCCTCGGTACGGCGCTCGCGGTGACCGAGTTCGGCCGCTCCATCGCCAGCGATCCGGAGATGGCCGTCTACGACCTCGGCCGATCCTCCCTGGTGGCCTGGGTCGCCTCGCAACCGGCGGACGCCATCCTGGTCACCTCCGGGGTGGTCTCCGCGCTGCTGGTCGTCGTGTACCTGTTCTTCCGGCGGGATCGCAGCGCATGAGCTCCGCCGGTCCGACCGGAGCGGGTCCGGCCGCCCTGGCACCCGTGGAGTCCGGTCCGGCAGCGGCGGAGTCCCGCCCGGCACCGGGGGAGTCCGGCCTGGCGTCCGTGGCGTCCGGCCTGGCGTCCGTGAAGTCCGGCCCGGACACGGAAGGCCGTCACCGCGCCAGCCACGGCGAGGCTGGATGAGGCAGGCGCTGCGCAGCCGGGCGATCCGAACCTTCGCGGTCACCCAGTTCCTGCTGGAGGTCCAGTTCTGGTTTCCGATCTGGCTGATCTACCTGCTCGACCTCGGCTTCCCGCTGGCGACCGCGGTACTCGCCGACGGAGTGTTCCGGATCGTCTCGGTGGCCTGCGAGCTTCCGGTGGGTGTGCTCGCGGACCGGATGGGGCGGCGCCGGGCGTACCTGACGCTGGCCGGGGGTGCGGTACTGACGTTCGCGGCGATCTCGCAGGTCCGCACCGTGCAGATGCTCTTCGCCGCGTGGGTGCTCTGGGCCGTACTCTGGGCGCTCACCTCCGGGGCGGCCAGCGCCTACCTCTACGAACTCTGCCTTCAGGACGACCTGGAGATCAATCCGGCCCGGGCCTTCGGGCTGATCCGGGCGGTGGGCAGCGGCTCGGTGCTGCTCTCCCTGCTCGCCGCCGGCTACCTGTACAAGATGGAACCGACGTTGCCGTTCACCGTCACCGCCGGGTTGGCCGGGTTGGCGTTCCTGCTCGCCCTGACCCTGCCGGAGATCGCCGGATCACGGGTCACGACCACGCTCTCTTCGGTGTACGCCGACATCCGGGCCGCGGTGGCCGACGTGCGGCTGCGCCGGGCCGTGTGGCTGGGGGTCCTGCTGCTGCTGTTCGGCTGGAGCGCCCGGATACTCTTCCAGCCACTGGCCCTGGAACTCGGGCTGTCCGCGCAGGTCACCGGCTGGATGTACGCGACCTTCGCCGCCGCGTCGGTGCTCGGCGGCCTGCTGGCCGGATATGTCTCGGTGCCGCGCCGACGGCTCGCGCTGACCGTGTCGTTCCTGCTCGTGCTCGCCACCCTCGTCGCGGTGAGCCAGGCGGAGTGGCTCGGCCCGTTTCTGTTCCTGCCGGTGATGGGCCTCGGCTACGCGCTAGGGATGACGGTGCTGGAGGTGCTCACCAACGAGGTCACCTCGCGCCGGGTCCGCGCCCTGGTCTTCGGGGTGGTCGCCAGTATGGCCGGGGTCGGCATCGCGATCGCCCGCCCCGCCCTCGGGATCCTGTCCGAGCGGCGCTCCACACCCTTCGCAGCCGGGGTGTGGGCCGGCGTCGGCGTCGGACTGGTGCTCCTGGCGGTGTGGCAGATCCTGAAGTTGCGGCCGGAGCCTGATGGTGGGATGCGCGGGCCAGACCCGCCCGGCCGGCGCCTGTGACATCGACGGTGCGTGTGACATCGAAGAATGGACATCTCGCTGCCGATGCTGAAGGATCTGCCTCGCAGACGACTTTCGGAGGTTACGGGGTGGGGAGTCATCGACGGCGGGCGCTCGGGTGCGGCGTGCTGCTGGTGTTGCTGTTTGCCGGGGGATGTCGCGGGGCGGGGGTCAACACCTCGCCGCAGGCGTGCGACGACGCCCGGACCGTGCTCGGCCAGTTCCATGGCCTGCGAGGCTCGGCGGAGGAGGTCCGGGCTACCCAGATCGAAGCCATGCAACCCGAGTTGGCGAAGTTGGCGGAGTCTGCGGACGGCGACGTGAAAGGCGCGATCCAGCGCCTGGCCGACACCATCGAAGCGGCCGACATCGACTCCAGTCAGCCGGCCACCACGCTGCGGCCCAAGCTCGCCGAGTTCGACACGGCGTTCGAGCAGGTCCGGCAGGAGTTCGACGAGATCTGCGACTGACGCGCGTCGGGCCCGCGACCCACGATCTTCGGGGCGGCATCGAGGCTGCGGGACGGTGCGGTGACCGCCGCCAGCCGAGTGACGGCGGGCGGCGCCGTGCCGGACGACATCGTGGCCGGGCGGGCTAGGCTCGGTTGACCGCCGAGCCCGGGACCGGGCCCGCAGATCGGGAGACCAAGACCAGGTGGAGAGCCACGCCACGGTGCTCATCGACCTCGGCGACGACCGCGGCCTCCCCGATGTCGAAACGCCGCCTTCGCCCGGGTCGCGCCGGGTCTCGGTGCGTTGGCTGGCGGGGCTGTTCTCCGGTCTGTTCGTGGTCTTCGGGGTCACCGCCGCCGCGCCGCCGGACGGTGCGCTGCGGCCGGTGGGCGGTCTCGACGTGCCGGCCGAGAGCACGTACGTCGTCGCCGACGACGTACTGCTCGTCTCCGCCGCGCTGGCCGGCCGGCCGGGCACCCTCAGCGCGTACGACCTGCCGGGCGGGGACCGGCGCTGGACGGTACCGGTCACCATGGCCGGCCGGCACTACGCGGAGCGGGTCGGCGAGATCCTGCTGGTCGCCGAACTCGACTCCGTCGGCCGGCGTACGGTGACCGCCGCCAGGTCGGTCCGCACGGGCGCGGTGCGGTGGAGCCGGCCGGGCCGGGTCATCCGGGTCGGCGGCAGCGACCTCGGACTCGGGGTCTCCGAGGTGCGCAGCGTCTCCGGTGCCGGTCGACGGCTGGAGGGAGCGGTCGAGGCGGTGGACCTGGCCACCGGGGAGGTCCGGTGGCGGCTGCGGCTGGCGTCGACCGCGGTCGTGCAGCCGGTGCCCGGCGATCCGGCTCGGGTGCTGATCGTGCACGACAACGTCACGGCGGAACTGCGCGACCTTGCCACCGGTGCACTGGTCGGCACCGGTGAACTGCCGCCGGCCGACTACGCACAGAGCAACCCCCGGGTGGTCGGCGGCCGGCTGGTGCTGCGGCACCCCGCCGGGCGGGAACCGGCCGTCAGCGGGTACGACCTGCCCGGGCTGACCCGACGGTGGACCCGGCCGGGTGACGGGATCGGCGAGTTGATCCGGGACTGCGCAGGGCTGGCCTGCCTGGACGGTGAATCGCGGGTGGTCGCGCTGGATCCGGCCAGCGGGGCGGAGCGGTGGCGCCGGGCCCGGCCCCGGGGGTGGAACTCGATCGTCTGGTCTCCGGACATCCTGATCCGGCCGGACGCCTACGACGGCCGGTCGCTGCTGGCCGTGGCCGACGGTGCGGGGCTGCGGATCCTCGGTGCCCTGCCGCCGGGGGTGGTGGACTGCCGGGCCGGCCCGTCCGCCCTGGTCTGCCGGACGGCACCGGACCGGCTGGGCCTGTGGCAGTTGATCGGACCGGCCTGATCCCCTGCTGCTCGGCGCAGATCCGGGCGACCACCGGGCTTTCCGGTGGGGGACAACCGGCGCGGCCACGAGCGGTGGCGTGGGGGCGCGGCCGGACATGCCGTGGCCCTGCCGGGTGCAGCCGCCGGACATATCGGGTCGGGGTCGCGGTGACGGTCGACGGCCCGGCCGGGTAGATCGCGTCGACGCAGATGTGCAACTTCGGTCCACCGGTCGAAAGATCATTCAGTCTACCGCATATACTTGCAGTGGTTCGGTGATGTCTGCTAGCGTGCTCACTGCATAGAAATGCGGAGGTGGGCATGGGAATTCGAGTCGCGGTCGCCGGCGCGAGTGGCTACGCGGGTGGTGAACTGCTCCGGCTGATTGCCGGGCACCCCGAACTCGACCTCGTCGCCGCCACCGCACACAGCCAGGCCGGTCAGCCGGTCGCCGCCGTACACCCGCAGCTCACCGGCCTCGACCTGGTGCTCGGCCGGACCGAACCGGCGGTGCTCGCCGACGCGGACCTGGTCTTCCTGGCCCTGCCGCACGGCGAGTCGGCGGCGCTGGCCGCCGCCCTGCCCGGCGGGGTCCGCCTGGTGGACCTCGGTGCGGACCACCGGCTCACCGACGCCGCCGCCTGGACCCGCTACTACGGCGGCACCCACGCCGGCGCCTGGGCCTACGGCCTGCCGGAGTTGCCCGGCCAGCGGGCGGCGATCGCCGGTGCGACCCGGGTCGCCGCCACCGGCTGCTACGCGGTGGCCACCATCCTCGCCCTCGCCCCGCTGCTCGCCGCCGGGGTGGCCGCCCCGCACGACGTCGTGGTGGTCGCCGCCTCCGGCACCTCCGGAGCCGGCCGGTCGGCCAAGCCGCACCTGCTCGGCAGCGAGGTGATGGGCGACCTTTCGCCCTACAAGGTCGGCGCCCACCAGCACGTCCCGGAGATCAAGCAGGCCAGCGGGGCGACCGGGCTCTCCTTCACGCCGGTGCTGGCCCCGATGCCGCGCGGCATCCTGGCCACCGTCACCGCGTTGCCCGCCGACGGCGCCCCGGCCGATCCGCGCGCGGTGCTGGCCGAGGCGTACGCGGACGCGCCGTTCGTGCACCTCCTGCCGGAGGGGCAGTGGCCGCACACCGCCGCCACGCTGGGCGGCAACTCCTGCCACCTACAGGCGACCGTCGACGTCGACTCCGGTCGGCTGATCGTAGTCAGTGCCATCGACAACCTGGGCAAGGGTGCCGCCGGCCAGGCGGTGCAGTGCGCCAACCTGATGCTCGGGCTGCCGGAGATCACCGGCCTGTCCGTGCACGGGGTGGCACCGTGATCGGGGCGCCGACGACAGCCGGGCCCCGCCGGTCACCGCAGGTGTCGCGGCAGTCGGATGGCCGTCGGTCGCTGATGGCGTCGCGGCAGCGGGCTGCGTACCCGTCGGTTCGGCAGCGTCGCGGGCCGCGTGCCTGGGCACCGCGGGGCCGGGCGGAGAGCGCGGCGGCAGGCAACGAGGGAGGGTGGGCATGAGCGTGCGGAGCGAGCGAATCAGTCAGTTCAGTGCGGATGAGCCTCATGACGGTCCGGAGCGCAGCGGAGGGCCGGCATGAGCGTGCGGAGCGAGCGAATCAGTCAGTTCAGTGCGGATGAGCCTCATGACGGTCCGGAGCGCAGCGGAGGGCCGGCATGAGCGTCACCGTGCCCCGGGGATTCCGGGCGGCCGGCGTCGCCGCCGGACTCAAGTCCAGCGGCGCCCGGGACGTCGCGCTGGTGGTCAACGACGGACCGGACGCCACGGCGGCCGGGGTCTTCACCGCGAACCGGGTCAAGGCGGCACCGGTGCTCTGGAGTCAGCAGGTGCTCCGGGCCGGGCTGGTCCGGGCCGTGGTGCTCAACTCCGGCGGCGCCAACGCGTGCACCGGAGCGCCCGGCTTCCAGGACACCCACGCCACCGCCGAACACGCCGCCGCCGCGCTCTCCGGATCCGCTGACCGCGGGCCGGCGGTCGGCGCCGGCGAGGTGGCGATCTGCTCGACCGGGCTGATCGGGGAACGACTGCCGATGGAGCGGCTGCTGTCCGGAGTGGACACGGCGGTGGCCGGGCTGACCGCCGACGGCGGACCGGCGGCGGCCGAGGCGATCATGACCACTGACACCCGGCCCAAGACGACCGTGGTCGCCGGCACCGGCTGGACGGTCGGCGGGATGGCCAAGGGCGCCGGCATGCTCGCGCCCGCGCTGGCCACCATGCTCTGCGTGGTCACCACCGACGCGGTCGCCGGACCGGCCCTGCTGGACGAGGTGCTCCGGGAGGCATGCCGGGTCAGCTTCGACCGGGTCGACTCGGACGGCTGCCTCTCCACCAACGACACCGTACTGCTGCTGGCCAGCGGTGCCTCCGGGATCGCGCCGAGCCAGGCCGAGCTGACCGCCGCGGTCACCGAGGCCTGCCGGGACCTGGCCCGGCAACTGGTGGCCGACGCCGAGGGCGCCAGCAAGGAGGTCGCGATCGAGGTGGTCGGGGCGGCCGACGAGGACGACGCGGTCGAGGTCGGTCGGGCGGTCGCCCGGAACAACCTGGTCAAGACCGCGCTGTTCGGCAACGACCCGAACTGGGGCCGGATCCTCGCCGCCGTCGGCACCACGGCCGCGGCATTCGAGCCGGACGGCATCGACGTGGCGGTCAACGGGATCTGGGTGTGCCGGTCCGGGGCCGCCGCCGAGGACCGAGCCAAGGTCGACCTCTCCGGCCGGCAGGTGACCATCCGGATCGACCTGCACGCCGGCCCGGCCGAGGCAACCATCCTGACCAACGACCTGTCGCACGCGTACGTGCACGAGAACTCGGCGTATTCGACGTGAGCGCGAGGAACGCAGCGAAGCGGAGTCCCGCAGTCGCGAACGGAACGCAGGCACGGCCATGATGCTGACCCGTGATCTGACCGAGGCGCAGCGCAAGGCGGCCACCCTCATCGAGGCGCTGCCCTGGCTGGCCCGCTTCTCCGGCTCCACCGTCGTGGTGAAGTACGGCGGCAACGCGATGATCGACCCGGAGTTGCAGCGGGCGTTCGCCGCCGACATGGTCTTCCTGCGCTACGCCGGGCTGAAGCCGGTGGTGGTGCACGGCGGCGGGCCGCAGATCTCCGCCATGCTGCGCCGGCTCGGCATCACCAGCGAGTTCAAGGGCGGGCTGCGGGTCACCACGCCCGAGGCGATGGACGTGGTCCGGATGGTGCTGGTCGGCCAGGTCGGCCGGGAACTGGTCGGTCTGATCAACGGGTACGGCCCGTACGCGGTCGGCCTCTCCGGCGAGGACGCTCGGCTCTTCACAGCGGTACGCCGGCCGGCGTACGTGGACGGCGAACCGGTCGACATCGGCCAGGTCGGCGACGTGGACCGGGTGAACGTCTCGGCGGTCGCCGACCTGATCTCGGCCGGCCGGATCCCGGTGATCTCCACCGTCGCGCCGGACGTCGACGGCGTACTGCACAACCTCAACGCCGACACCGCCGCCGCCGCGCTGGCCGTCGCGCTGCGGGCCCGCAAGCTGGTGGTGCTCACCGACGTACCCGGGCTCTACGCCGACTGGCCGGACACCGACAGCCTGGTCTCCGAGATCACCACCGGTCAGCTCGCCGACCTGCTGCCGAGGCTGGAGTCGGGAATGGTGCCGAAGATGGAGGCCTGCCTGCGGGCGGTCAGCGGCGGGGTGCCGGCGGCGCACGTGGTGGACGGGCGGGTGGCGCACTCGACCCTGCTGGAAGTTTTCACATCGGAAGGATTCGGCACGATGGTGGTTCCCGAGCCCGGGGCGGTCTCGTCATGACAACGACCCTGGTCGACCGCTGGACGCAGTCCATGATGGACAACTACGGGACCCCGCAGCTCGCGCTGGTCCGCGGCAGCGGCGCGGTCGTGGTCGACGAGGCCGGTCGGGAGTACGTCGACCTGGTCGGCGGCATCGCGGTCAACGCGCTCGGGCACGCCCACCCGGCGGTGGTCGAGGCGGTCTCCCGGCAGGTCGCCACCCTCGGGCACGTCTCCAACCTCTTCGTCGCCGAGCCGCCGGTGGCACTGGCCGAACTGCTGCTGGCGCTGGCCGGCCGCCCCGGTCGGGTCTTCTTCGCCAACTCGGGCGCGGAGGCGAACGAGGCCGCCTTCAAGCTGTCCCGGCTGACCGGGCGCACCCAGGTGGTCGCCACCGAGGGCGGCTTCCACGGCCGGACCATGGGCGCGCTGGCGCTCACCGGGCAGCCGGCCAAGGCCGACCCGTTCCGCCCGCTGCCCGGCGAGGTGACCCACGTCCCGTACGGCAACGTCGAGGCGCTGGCCGCCGCGGTCACCGATCGGACCGCGATGGTGATCCTGGAACCGATCCAGGGCGAGAACGGCGTCGTCGTGCCGCCGCCCGGCTACGTCGCCGCGGCCCGGCGGATCACCGCCGCGCACGGTGCACTGCTGGCGCTGGACGAGGTGCAGACCGGGATCGGGCGTACCGGGCACTGGTTCGCGCACCAGGCCGACGGGATCGAGCCGGACCTGGTCACCCTGGCCAAGGGGCTCGGCGGCGGGCTGCCGATCGGTGCCTGCCTGGCCTTCGGCAAGGCCGCCGAGCTGCTCCGGCCGGGTCTGCACGGCACCACCTTCGGCGGCAACCCGGTGAGCTGTGCCGCCGCCCTCGCCGTCATCTCCACCATCGCCAACGAGGGGCTGCTCGACCACGTGAAGCGGGTCGGCGAGCGGATCCGGCGCGGGGTGGAGGCGCTGGACCACCGGCTGGTGGCCCAGGTGCGCGGCGTCGGGCTGCTGCTCGGCATCGTTTTGCGTGCCCCGGCCGCCGCCGCGACCGCCGGGGTGCTGCGGGACGCCGGCTTTCTCACCAACCCGGTGCAGCCGGCGACGATCCGGCTGGCGCCACCGCTGATCCTGAGTCTGGACCAGGCCGACGCGTTCCTGGCCGCCCTCCCGGCCGCGCTGGACGCGGCGGCACCGGCCGCGCTGGACGCGGCGGCACCGGTAGGCCCGGAGACGTCGGCTCCGGCCGTCGTGGAGCAGAACCGGGGTGGACTCTGATGCCCCGGCACTTCCTGCGTGACGACGACCTCAGCCCGGCCGAGCAGTCGGCGGTACTGGACCTCGCCGCCCGGATGAAGTCTGATCGGTACGCCCTGCGCCCGCTCGTCGGCCCGCGGGCGGTGGCGGTGCTCTTCGACAAGCCGAGCCTGCGTACCCGGCTCTCCTTCGACGTCGGCATCGCCGAGTTGGGTGGCCACCCGATCGTGGTGGACACCCAGGTCACGCACTTCGGCCGGGGCGAGTCGCTGGTGGACGCGGCCCGGGTGCTGTCCCGGTACGTCGCCGCGATCGTGCTGCGTACCTTCGGCGACGACCGGATCGCCCAGCTCGCCGAGGGCGCGACGGTGCCGGTGGTGAACGGGCTGACCGACGGCTTCCACCCCTGCCAGCTCCTGGCCGACCTGCTCACCGTCCGGGAACACTGCGGCGGCACCGCCGGCCGGACCCTGGCGTACCTCGGCGACGCGGCCAACAACATGGCGCACTCCTACCTCGTCGGCGGGGCGACCGCCGGGATGCACGTCCGGGTCGCCGGCCCGGCCGGCTATGAACCCGACCCGGCCGTACTGGACCGGGCGGCCGAGATCGCGGCCGGCACCGGCGGCTCGGTACGCGTGCTGCGCGACCCGGCCGAGGCGGTGGCCGGCGCCGACGTGGTCGCCACCGACACCTGGACCTCGATGGGGCAGGAGGGCGACGGTCGGGACCGGGTCACCGCGTTCTGGCCCTACCAGGTCAACAAAACGCTGCTGGCCGGCGCCGCCCCGGAGGTCGTGGTGCTGCACTGCCTGCCGGCGCACCGGGGCGAGGAGATCACCGACGAGGTGCTGGACGGCCCCCGGAGCGGGGTCTTCGACCAGGCCGAGAACCGGCTGCACGCCCAGAAGGCACTGCTCGCCTGGCTGCTGGACCGGCACGCCGAGGAGCGTGCGGCCGCCGGGGAAGCCGCGGCGCAGTCGGCGGGCGAGCCGTCGGCGGCCTCGATCATCGCGTCCGTGGTCGGCGAGTCGGCATGACCGGGCCACTGACCCGGGCCGCCCGGCACGCCCGGATCGTCGACCTGATCCGCGAGCGGGCGATCCGCTCGCAGACCGAGTTGGCCGACCTGCTCGCCGCCGCCGGGGTGCAGGTCACCCAGGCCACCCTCTCCCGCGACCTGGACGAGCTGGGCGCGGTCAAGGTGCGCGGCGGCGACGGGCCGGCCGTCTACCTCATCCCGGAGGACGGCAAGCGGCCGCTGCGGGACGCCGAGCAGGCGCCGGCCCGGCTGATCCGGCTGCTCCGCGAACTGCTCAACGGGGTCGACTCCAGCGGCAACATCGCCGTGCTGCGTACCCCGCCCGGTGCCGCCCAGTACCTGGCCAGCGCGCTGGACCGGGCGGGGCTGCCGGAGGTCGTCGGCACCATCGCCGGCGACGACACCATCCTCGTCGTGGCCCGGGAGGTCACCGGTGGCGCGGCGCTCGGGGAGAAGCTCTCCGCCTGGGCGGCCCGGGAAGAACCTGTTGAAGGGAACACCACACCATGAGTGAGCGCGTCGTACTGGCGTACTCCGGCGGCCTGGACACCTCGGTCGCCATTCCCTATCTGGCCGAGCAGACCGGCTCCGAGGTGATCGCGGTGGCGATCGACGTCGGGCAGGGCGGCGAGGACCTGGCCGCGATCCGCCAGCGCGCGCTGGACTGCGGCGCCGCCGAGTCGGTGGTGGTCGACGCCCGTGAGGAGTTCGCGGCCGACTACTGCATCCCGGCGATGCGGGCCAACGCGCTCTACATGGACCGGTACCCGCTGGTCTCGGCGCTGTCCCGGCCGCTGATCGTCAAGCACCTGGTCGAGGCGGCGAGGTACTACGGCGGCACGATCGTGTCGCACGGCTGCACCGGCAAGGGCAACGACCAGGTCCGGTTCGAGGCCGGGCTCGGCGCCCTCGCCCCGGACCTCAAGGTGATCGCGCCGGCCAGGGACTTCGCCTGGACTCGGGACAAGGCGATCGCGTACGCCGAGGAAAAGGGGCTGCCGATCGACGTCACGCACAAGTCGCCGTACTCGATCGACCAGAACCTGTGGGGTCGGGCGGTGGAGACCGGGTTCCTGGAGGACATCTGGAACGCCCCGATCGAGGACGTCTACGCCTACACCGCCGACCCGGCGGAGCCGCGTGACCCGGACACCGTCGTGATCACCTTCGACGCCGGGGTACCGGTGGCGATCGACGGCGAGACGGTCACCCCGTACCAGGCGATCGTGGAGCTGAACCGGCGGGCCGGGGCCCAGGGCGTGGGCCGGCTCGACATGGTCGAGGACCGGCTGGTCGGCATCAAGAGCCGCGAGGTGTACGAGGCACCCGGCGCGATCGCCCTGATCACCGCCCACCAGGAGCTGGAGAACGTCACCGTGGAGCGGGACGTGGCCCGGTTCAAGAAGGGCGTCGACCAGCGCTGGGGCGAGCTGGTCTACGACGGCCTCTGGTTCTCGCCGCTGCGGTACGCGCTGGCCGCGTTCATCGACGACACCCAGCAGCACGTCTCCGGCGAGGTACGGCTGGCCCTGCACGGCGGCCGGGCGGTGGTGACCGGCCGGCGTTCCGAGGCCAGCCTCTACGACTTCGGCCTGGCCACCTACGACACCGGCGACACCTTCGACCAGTCCCTGGCCAAGGGCTTCGTGCAGCTCTGGGGCCTGCCGAGCAAGATCGCGGCAGCCCGCGACGCCCGGTTGGGCGGCTTCGAGAAGTGAGGGGTTCAATGGTCGGCGTGGACGACAAGAGCTTGACCGAGAACAGCGCCGGAACCAACCGTACGAGCCTCTGGGGTGGTCGGTTCGCCGGTGGTCCCGCCGAGGCGTTGGCCCGGTTGTCGGTCAGCGTCCAGTTCGACTGGCGGCTCGCCCCGTACGACCTGGCCGGCTCCCGGGCACACGCCCGGGTGCTGGCCGCCGCCGGCCTGCTCGACCCGGACGAACTGGGCCGGATGCTGGCCGCGCTGGACGACCTGGAGGCGGCGGTGCTGACCGGCACCTTCCGGCCCACGGTCGAGGACGAGGACGTGCACACCGCGCTCGAACGCGGCCTGCTGGAACGCCTCGGCACGCTCGGCGGCAAGCTACGGGCCGGCCGGTCCCGCAACGACCAGGTCGCCACCGACCTGCGGCTCTATCTGCGCGATCACGCCCGGGGGCTGGCCGCCCGGATCGTGGGGCTGGCCGACGCGCTGGTCGAGCAGGCGGCCCGCAACCTGGAGACACCGGCGCCGGGGATGACCCACGTGCAGCACGCCCAGCCGGTCTCCTTCGGACACTGGCTGCTGGCACACGTCCAGCCGCTGCTGCGGGACCTGGAGCGGCTGCGCGACTGGGACCACCGGGCGGCGGTGAGCCCGCTCGGCGCGGGTGCGCTGGCCGGCTCGGGGCTGCCGCTCGACCCGGTGGCGGTCTCCAAGGAGCTGGGCTTCCGGACCTCGTTCGCCAACTCGATGGACGCGGTCGCCGACCGGGACTTCGTGGCCGAGTTCCTCTTCGTCACCGCGCTGCTCGGGGTGCACCTGTCCCGGATCGGCGAGGAGGTGGTGATGTGGACCTCGCAGGAGTTCGGCTGGGTGGAGCTGGACGACTCGTTCGCCACCGGCTCGTCGATCATGCCGCAGAAGAAGAACGCCGACGTCGCCGAGCTGGCCCGGGGCAAGTCCGGCCGGCTGATCGGCGGGCTGGTCACCGTGCTGACCATGCTCAAGGGCCTGCCGATGGCGTACGACCGGGACATGCAGGAGGACAAGGAGCCGGCGTTCGACGCGATCGACACGCTCGATCTGGTATTGCCGGCGCTGGCCGGGATGGTCTCCACCATGACCGTCCGGGTGGACCGGCTCGCCGCCGCCGCTCCGGTCGGCTTCTCGCTGGCCACCGAGGTCGCCGACTGGCTGGTCCGCAAGGGCGTGCCGTTCCGGGAGGCGCACGAGGTGACCGGCCGGCTGGTGGCGCTCTGCGTGGCCCGGGACTGCGAGCTGGACGAGGTCTCCGACGACGACCTGCGGCTGGTCAGCGAGCACCTCGACCCCGGGGTCCGGGACGTGCTGTCGGTCCGCTCCGCGCTGGCCGCCCGGACCACGCCCGGCTCGACCGGACCGGGTCCGGTCGCCGACCAGCTCGCCGCCGCCGCCGACCAGCTCGACGGCTGGCGGGAGTGGTCCACCGAGCAGGTCCTGCCGCGTACCTGACGGATCGCGGGACCTCCCCGGACCCGTCGGTGGATCGACGCGGTGCCCGGGGAGGTCCGGTTCCCGCTGGCGTCGACCGGGCGGACGCCGTCCCGGCGACAGGGGCGGGATTCCCCGTCCGGCGCATGGCGCAGCGCCTCGGAGGTCGATAATCTTCGTTCCGGGCGCGCCGTCGGGCGTACGGGCGATGGATGGGGTTGGTGAGCTGCGTTGAGGCCGCTGCCGGCGACGTACCGGATGCCGAGAGACATGATCGGCTATTTCGTCGTCCTGACCATCGTCGTGATGCTGCCGGTCGGCTACGCCGCGCTGGGTACCGGGCTGCCCGGCTGGCTGTCGGGGGTGATCCTGCTGGGGACCCTCGGCCTGCTGCTCGGGGTGGGCCTGCGGGTCTCCCGGATGGGGACGGTGGTCAGCGCCGACGGGATACTCCGGCGTGGCTTCCTCGGCGACCGGCGGTACGCCTGGTCGGAGATCCACGACTTCCACCTGCACGACAATCGGGGAGTCACCCGGGTCGGCCCCTTTGACGTCACCTCGCGGTACGTGGTGGCGGTCCACGGCCACCAGCAGCAGCAGCGGCGGCGCAAGACGCTGTTCTTCCTCGACGAGCGGGCCTTCTCCGGAGCGGACAGGTTCCTGGCGGAACTCCAGGAGATCATCCAGTTCTGGCAGCAGCACCGCGGGCAGCCGAGGCCCACCGGCCGCCGGTGAGCCGGTGACCGCTGCGGTAACCGGTTTGTGGGCCGGTCGGATCCGTGGCACGATCCTCCGGTCAGCGCCGAGAGGAGGTGAGCCCGATGCAGTGCGACCGTTTCGTTCGGGCATCCTCTCCGGCCTTCCGCCTCCGCTGACTCCGGCGCGTTCCGTGCCGTAGCGGTCCGGGGGACGATGCCCTCCGTTCCGGAGGACTCCCTGATGATTTCCCCGTTCCAGATCGAGGTATCCGACCCGGTCCTCGACGACCTGCGCGTCCGGCTGCGCCGTAGCCGGTTCACCGACCGCAGCGGTGACCGGCCCTGGCAGGCCGGCACCGATCCCGACTATCTCCGAGAGCTGGTCGGCTACTGGGCCGACGGCTTCGACTGGCGGGCCCGGGAGGCCGGGCTGAACGCGTACCCGCAGTTCCTGGCCGAGGTTGACGGCCGGCGACTGCACGTCGTGCGGATGGCCGGACGGCGGCCGGCCGGGGTGCCGGCACCGCCGCCGCTGCTGCTGGCCCACGGCTGGCCGAGCAGTTTCGTGGAGCTGCTGCCGCTGGCCGACCGGCTGACCGATCCCGGCCGGTACGGAGCCGATCCCGCGACCGCCTTCGACGTGGTGGTGCCGTCGATGCCCGGTTTCCTCTACTCCGAACTGCCGGCGGAGCCGCTCACCCGGGCCGCCATGGCCCGGACGCTGCACCGGCTGATGACCGAGCTGCTCGGCCAGCACCGGTACGGCGTCTTCGGCGGTGACATCGGCGGAGCGGTGGCCGGCTGGCTGGGTGCGGCGTATCCCGACCACGTCCGGGGGGTCCACCTGATCCACCCGCCCTTCCCGGCCAGCTTCGACGCCCGGCCCCTGGACCCGGCCGAGCGCGCCTTCATCGAGGCGGAGCAGCGCTACGACGAGACCGACGGCGGCTACAGCGCGATCATGGGTACCCGGCCGGACACCATCGCGGCGGCGCTGGTCGACTCGCCGGCCGGGCTGGCGGCCTGGCTGGCCGACAAGTATCGCGACTGGAGCGACTGCCACGGCGACCTGGCCAGCCGGTTCGACCCGGACACCCTGCTCACCGTGCTCACCCTCTACTGGGTCACCGGGGCGGTCGGCTCGTCGTTTCGGCAGTACCTCGACTATCCGCACAACCCGCCCCGGCCGGACATCACCGTGCCGGTGGCGGTCACCCTGAGCACGGAGCCGGGCCTGGCCGGGTTCCCTCGTCAGCTCGCCGAGCGGGCCTGCCGAGACCTGCGCCAATGGACCGAACCGGGGGTCGGCGGCCACTTCATGCCGCACGAGGAGCCGGACCTGCTCGCCGACGAGATCCGCCGGTTCTTCGGCTCGCTCGGCGCCGCCTGACGAAGCTGCCCGACTAGTTGTGAACCTGAGGTTTACAGTGCTACGGTCACCTTGTAAACCTCAGGTTGTCGGGAGTGGGATCATGGCTCGGGTACGCCGGACGGAAGCAGCCTTCGACCAACTCTCCGAGCGGGAGTACGACGAACTCGCCGGTCTCGTCGTCGAGTTCAGCCGGCGGCTCACCGGGATGCTGGCCGGACATCCGTCGTTCGCTGCCCCCGAGGGCGGGTCCAAGCCCGGCGACGTCGACGACGAGCGGCTGCGCCGGACGGCGTACCTGCGCCGGGTCCGGGCAGGCCAGGCGGCGCAGGCGCTGCTCGCCGAGGTGGCCGCCGGATGCGCCGCCGAGGATGCGGCGGACGCCGTCTGGCTGGGGGCCAGCCTGGCCGACCTGGGGGAGTCGACCGGCAGCACCCGGCAGGCGGCCCGGAAGCGCTGGCCCGAACTGGGCCGGATCCACCGGACCCGGCGCTGGGTCTGCGGGCACGCCGACGACCTGGTCACGGTCTTCCGGATGGTGCTGGACCAGGCGCCCGGCTACACCGCCCCGGAAGGGTCCGCCGCGCCCCTCGACCGGGCGGTACGCGGGCTGGACGCCGCGCTCGCCGAGACGCTGCGATCCCGCGACTCCGGCTCGGTACTCGATCCGGCGACCGGGCGTCCGGTTCGGTGGCGCCGGCTGGCGGACGCGGTGGACCGACACCTCCGGGTCGTGGTCGGGTTGGCCGGCGCGAGCACGCCGGAGGCGGAGACCGCCGTCGCCGCCGCCCGGGGCGTACTGGCGCACCACGACGCGGTCGCGGCGGCTACGGACGGTTGACCGAGGGTCCGTCCCGGCCGTCCGGTCCGTGGGCGCCGCCGGCCGACCGCTGACCGGGGTCCTGCCTGTTGCGTTGCCGTGGCGCGGTCCGGCGTGCCGAGCCGTTCGACCCGGCGGCACGCCGGCCGGAGGCGGGCGTTCCCGAGTTGGCCGCACGCCCGTTGTCGCCGTACGGGCAGGGCAGGGCGGAGACCCGGACCAGGGCGTCGAAATGGCCGAGCGGGCTGCCGTCCTGGGCGAGCCGCTGGCCGCTGATCCAGACCCACTGGTTGTCGTAGTACGTCGACAGGTCGAGGCGGACGAACTCGACCATGAGGCGGAGCGGGTGGCTGCCGTACCGCCAGTCCTCCTTGGCCAGTTCGAGCACGGTGCCGGGGGGCACGTTCGGTGACGCGGACGGGGTGGCGCTCATCGGAACCGCCGGGCAGGGGTGTTGCGGCGTACGCCCACGCCCGCACTGGCGCAGGCCGGGCAGCTCAGGCTGCCGCCGCACGCCGCACACCAGCGGCGGGACGTTCGGTAGGTACACAGGCCGGCGATGAAACCCAACGCCATCCCGGCGAGCCCTGCCGCGGTGACATACATGATGGGTCCTCCATTTCGGCGACTGAAAGTTACCTTTGCGTCGCCTATCGCAAGCTGCAAGGCCGGGGGCCGAGATCGCGAGCGAGTGAGCAATTGAGCATCATGAATCATCGGCTCGGCGGCCGACCTGGGAAGTGACGCCCGGGCCGGCGTCGTGGCAGAATAGTGAGCATGGCTCATGGTGTGGCAGGCACATGATTGGCGAGAGACATTACGCGGCGCTGGACCAGATACTCGAACTCGTCGTGTTGATCAATGACGACATGACCCGGAGCCTGGCCCAGGACGGGCTGACCGTCTCGCGTACGCACCTGCTCTGGGAGCTGCGCCGGCACGGTCCGATGACCCAGCGGGACCTCGCCGCCGCGCTGAAGGTGAGTGCCCGCACCGTCACCGGGCTGGTCGACGGGCTGGAGGCGACCGGATTCGTCAGCCGTCAGCCGCACCCGACCGACCGGCGGGCGACCCTGGTCACCTTCACCGAGCGGGGCCGGCAGACGGTCGAGGCCATGGAGCGCGGCCAGCAGGAGTTCGCCCACCTGCTGTTCGCGGAGATGCCGGCGGAGCGGTTCGACTGCTTCACCGCCGGGCTGGGCGAGATCCTCACCCGGCTGCGCGGGATCGGCCTGGCGCAGCAGCAACCCGGAGGCGACCGATGACCCGGGCCACGTTCCCGAAGGCACTGACGACAGCCGGGTCGCTGCTGCGTAAGGCCACCGTCTACGAGTTGGGCATGTGGCGCAGCCTGTTCCGCTGGATCCTGCGCCGGCCGACCGGCCCGGACGGCACGGTGGCCTTCGGGTACGCGGCCGTGGTGACGCCGCTGCTGATCGTCTTCATCGTGGTCTCCACGATCGAGATCCCCGTGCTCGACCTGATCCTGCCCTGGAAGATCGCCCGGATCGTCGCCGCCGCACTCGGCGTCTACGGGGTGTTCTGGATGATCGGGCTGCTGGCCAGCCTGCGGGTGCATCCCCACCTGGTCGGCGAGGCGGGGATCCGGGTCCGCAACGGCATCTCGATCGACCTCGCCCTGCCCTGGGACGCGATCGAGACGGTACGCAGGCGGCACCGCTCGCTCCCGTCCGGCCGTACCGTGCAGGTGCAGCGGACCGAGACCCGGATCGTGCTCAACATCGGGGTCTCCAGCCAGACCGCCGTCGACATCCTGCTGCGCGAGCCGATCGTGCTGCCGGTGCCGAAGGGCACCGAGGAACCCGTGCACGAGGTGCGGGTCTACGCCGACGACGCCGAACGGCTCGTCACCTGCGCCCGCCAGTTCCTCCGCACCGACCTACCCGAGCGCGCCGGATAGCCGGCCGGCGGGCCACATGGTCTGGCGCCGCGCCGGGCGGCCGGCCGAGCCTGGCGCCGCGCCGCCCGGCCGAGCCGCCGTGGCCGTCCGGGGCCGGAAGCGACCCCGGAGCCTTCCGGACCACCGGATTCCGGACGGGCCCCGCTTGTCAGGCCGGCGTCAGAAAGTGCCCGTCGGCCCGGATGAGCTCCCCGGTGACGTGCCCGTTCGCCGCCGAGCAGAGGAAGACGACGAGGTTGGCGACCTCGCCGGCCTCGGTGGTCCGTCCGGTGGCGGCGGCCGCGGCGGCCTGCCGGAGCAGCGGCTCGGGAAGCTCCCGCTCGCCGACCACCAGCCCGGCCATCACCAGGTTGGTCAGGATGCCCGCCGTCGCCAGCTCCCGGGACATGGTCCGGGTCAGCCCGTGCAGTCCGGCCTTCGGTGTCACGTACGCCGAGCTGCCGGCCCGGCCGTCCTCGACCAGCCCGGACGAGATGTGCACGATCCGCCCCCACCCGTTCGCCCGCATCGTCCCCACCACTGATTGGGAGAGCAGGAAGTGCCCGAGCAGGTTGGCCGCCAGCGAGGTGCGCATCCGTGCCGCCGGTGCGGTCTCGAAGAGTTCGTCCGGTGCGGGGTGGTCGGGAAACGCGACCGCGTTGTTGACCAGTACGTCCACGCCGCCCAGCGCGGCGTGGGCCCGCTCGGCGCCCCGGCGTACGGCGCTCTCGTCGCCGAGATCCAGCCGCACCGGCACGGCCTTGCCGCCGGCCTGCTCCACCAGCGTGGCGGTGTGCCGGGCGCCAGCCTCGTTCCGGTGGTACCCGACCGCCACGAGGGCGCCCTCGCCGCCGAAGGCCACCGCCGTGGCCCGGCCGATGTTGCTCGACGCGCCACTGACCAGTACGCGCTTGCCGGCAAGTCCCAGTTCCATCCCGCACACCTTCCGTTAGCCGGCTGACCATTTAGTTAGCTGGCTGACCATTTAGTTAGCTGGCTAAGTATTTATCTAGCCGGCTAACGAAGTCAACGGGTGGCGCGCGCCGATAGGGTCTGCGCATGGCGCCGCACGAGCGGGAGTTCCGGAACGTCTTCGCCCTGGTCAGTCGAGGACTCAAGAGCGTGTCCACCGAGGGGATGCGCCGGCTCGGGCTGCACCCGGGGCAGAACTTCCTGCTGGAGGAGTTGTGGCGAGAAGACCGGCAGACCCCCGGTGAACTCGCCCGGCGGATCGGCGTCGAGGTGCCGACCATCACCCGGACGACACAGCGGATGGAGGCGGCCGGGTTGCTCACCCGGATTCCGGACGAGCACGACCGCCGGGTCGTCCGGATCGGGCTGACCGACCGGGGCCGGGCGCTCCGCGACGAGTTGCCCGACCTGCTGGACCGGGCCGCCGGGCGGGCCCTGGCCGGCCTGACGGACCCCGAGCGGGCCCAGTTGGTCGGCATGCTGCGGCGGATCGCGGAGAACCTGCACAACCCCGCTGCCGGGGACCGCTCCGCCGGGCACTGACCCGGCCGCACCGCCGCCAGGCCGGGTGGGTACGGGGCCGGGTCGTGCACCGAGCCGCCGGTACGCTGCGCGGCTCCCCAGCGCGGGACGACCGCTCCACCGGGTACCGGGGGCGGGGCGCAGGTCGCAGTCCGGCGGAACACCCTGCCGCCCACCCCGCCCGGGATCGGGCCGGCCGGTCGTGGTGTCCTTGCCGGATGACGACGGCCGACGACTTCGCCGCCCTGCTGGCCGGTGCGGTGGTGCCGGCGGCACGCGGGCTGCTCGGCGCCACCCTCTCGGCGGGCGGCGTCACGGTCCGGCTCACCGAGGTGGAGGCGTACGCCGGCAGCGGCGGCGACCCGGCGTCGCACGCGCACCGGGGGCGTACCCCGCGTAACGCGGTGATGTTCGGGCCGGCCGGGCATGCCTACGCGTACTTCACCTACGGCATGCACTGGTGCGTGAACGTGGTCACCGGACCGGACGGGGAGGCGTCGGCGGTACTGCTCCGGGCCGGTGAGGTGGTCGACGGGCTGGAGATCGCCCAGGGCCGGCGCACCGCCGTACGCCGGGACGTGGACCTGGCCCGCGGGCCCGCCCGGCTCTGCGCGGCTCTCGGCCTGGACCGTTCCGTCTACGGCCGCTACCTGCTCGGCGACGGCCCGGTACGGCTCCGCCCGCCAGCCGTGCCGGTGCCGCCGGAGTCGATCGAGGCCGGCCCGCGGGTCGGCGTCACCGGGGCGCACGACGTTCCGTGGCGGTTCTGGATCGGCGGCGACCCGACGGTCAGCGCCTACCGCCGGCACGTGCCACGGCGGACGGACCGGAAGTCGTCCCCGGGGCGGCGATCGTAGCCGTCCCGTCACGCGGTGCCCTACATTCGTTACTGTCAATCACGGTCGGGTCCGCGGTGCCTGGAACCGGGCACCGGCCCGGCCCGGGCACCGAGCGTGGGGGAGAAGGCCGTGCCGCAGCCGACAGCTCTGTACCAGAACGTCCTGATGGACAGCACCCGCTGGCACGACTTCCCGTTCCGGGACGGGGACATCGTCATCTCCACCCCGCCGAAATGCGGTACGACGTGGATGCAGATGATCTGCGCGCTGCTGGTCTTCCAGTCGACGGACTTCCCACGGCCGCTGGACGCGGTGTCGCTCTGGCCCGACCTGCTGACCCGCCGGCACGAGGAGAACCTGGCCGTACTGGCGGCGCAGTCGCACCGCCGGTTCCTCAAGACCCACATCCCGCTGGACGGCCTGCCCTACCTGGACCAGGTCGAGTACGTCTGCGTCGGGCGGGATCCCCGGGACGCGGCGATCTCCTGGGACAACCACATCGAGAACACCGACTTCGCGGTGCTGATGGGGCGGCGGGTGGCGGCGGTCGGCGCGGAGGGGTTGGCCGGCCCGGGCCCGGACGGCGAGCCGGAGCGTCCCGCCGGACTGCCCGAGCGGCTCGACTCGGCCCACGATCGGTTCTGGGCCTGGATCGACAACTACGACGTACTCGTCGGCCTGGCCGCGATGGTGCACCACCTCGACACCTTCTGGCGGGCCCGGCACCTGCCGAACGTCACCCTGCTGCACTACGACGAGATGAAGGCGGATCTCGACGGCACGATGCGGCGGCTCGCCGCCCGGTTCGGCGTCGAGGTCGCCGAGGAGCGCTGGCCCGACCTGGTCCGGGCGGCCCGGTTCGACCAGATGCGCGGCCGGTCCCGGGAGCTGACCCCGGACCTGGCCATCTGGTACGACCCGACCCGGTTCTTCCATCGCGGCGAGACCGGTCAGTGGCGGGAGTTGCTGGACGCCGACGGCGAGCGGCGCTACCGCGACAAGGTCCAGGGCCTCGGCGTCGACCCGGACCTGGTGCGCTGGATCCACCAGGGCGGGCCGCTCGACTGATCGTCTCCGCACGTGCTCGTCTCGGCACGTGCTCGTCTCCGCACGGCCGGGCCCGCACGTGGCGGACGGCCACGAGGCGGGCCCGGCGGTACCGGCGGACGGCTGGCTCCGGCGCGGTGTCTGCCGGAGCCAGCCCTCGGTGTGGGATAAGTGCCGGCCTACGGGAAATTGTTCAGGTACTGCACCTGGTTGGCGGTGTTGGCGGTACCGCCGGAGTTGTTGATGATCCGGTTGATCGTGCCGACCCCGCCGAGTGAGACCGTCACCATGTTGTGGAACCGGACCCCCGAGGTGACCGGCACCTCGAAGGAGCGTTCGTTGACCACCGCCGGGTTGACGTTGAAGTAGCAGTAGCTGCCCAGGCCCCACGCCTCGTGACTGGTCACCGTGTCGGCCACCTTGTACGCCGGGTAGCCCCGGGTCGACCCGTTCATGAAGGCCGCCTGGTTCGGCGGGTCGTACGGCTTCTCGTTCTGGAAGAAGTACGTCCGCCCGCCGTTGCCGTTCCAGATCACCTCGGTCTTCTGGTAGTGCTCGACGAAGAGGCCGTACATGGTGACGTTGTTGCCGTTCACCACCAACCCGGTGTCGGCGGTGTTGATGTTCCAGCCGTAGGTGCCGGGATCACCGTGGTCCGCCCGCCACAGCCACATGTGGTCGCCGATCACGTTGTGCGAGTTGATCCGCAGGCTGGTGGTGGCCTTGCCGGGTACCGCGCCGCCGATCCGGAAGAAGACGTCGTGCAGCGAGGTCGGGTTGGCGGCGTGGCTGGCCGAGGAGCCGGCCGGGCCGACCTCCATCAGCACCGACGAGTTGGTGGCACCGGCCTCGAACATCAGGCCGGCGACCTTGACACCGTCCACGTCGGCCACGGTCATCGCGGTGACGCCGTTCTGCGGCTCGATGGTGGCCAGGCCGAGACCGAGCACCACGGTGTCCGGCCGGGTCACCCGGATCGTCTCGGTGGTCCGGTAGAGGCCCGGGGTGAAGAGCAGGTTCTTGCCCTGGGCGAGTGCGGCGTTGATGGTCGCCGCGCTGGTGCCGGGCCGGACGACGAAGAACTGGCTCAGCGAGATCGACGAGCCGGCCGGGGTCTTGTTGTACCAGCTCGTGCCCTGGCTGTTGCTGCGCAGCGCCGGCACGAAGACCCGGTACTCGCCGGTGCCGTCGATGTAGAGGAACGGCTTCTCCCGGACCACCGGGGTCTGCGCGACCACCGTGTGCGACGGGTTCGGGAAGTGCGGTGCCGGTGCCCCGGTCACCCCGGTGAAGACCATGTTCCAGACCGAGCCGTTCCAGCTGCCGAACTCGCTGTTGCGGGAGTACCACTGCTGCTGCGAGCCGGAGACGACCATGCCGTCGATCTTGCTGTCGGCCATCAGGCCGCCGCTGGCCCAGCCGTCGCCGCCGTTCCACAACTGGATCTGGTTACCGGCACCGCGCAGGTGCATCCGCCGGTACGGCGCCGCCTGGGAGACCGCCCAGCGTTCCACGATGGTGCCGGCCGGCAGGGTCACCGAGAGGTTCTCGGCGGCCCGCCAGAAGTTCTGGGTGGCGTTGCCGCCCATCCAGAACGCCTCCACCCGGACGTGCCCGTTCAGGTTGACGTCGTCCGGCGACATCCCGAGCCCGGCGACCTGGGTGAAGAAGCCGAGGTTGACGTCGGCGGTGTAGGTGCCGGGCTTGAACAGCACCGCGTACCGCCGGGGGGCGAACTGCGCGGTCTCCTGCTCGGTGAAAAGCGAGTTCAGCCGGCCCTGGATGGTGGAGGTCGGTGTCGACGGGTCGAAGACGAAGGTGTTCGGGCCGAAGTTCGGGTTGCGGGGGTCGGTCGGCTCGACCGGATCGCCGGGGCCGGGGCCACCGCCGCCGAATTCGCCGATGACCTCGAACTCCCAGAGCGAGTACCCGTATCCGGTGGCCCGGGCGGTGCCGTACATCCGGACGTACCGGCCGGTGCCGGAGACGTTCAGCGTCTGGGTGCCGCCGGTGCCGGTGCTGGTCGTGTAGACGTTGTTCCAGCTACTGGCGTTGTCGGAGACCTGGATCTGGAACGCCCGGCCGTAGGCCGCCTCCCAGCGCAGCACGACCTGGCTGATGGTGGCGCTCGCGCCAAGGTCGACCTGAATCCACTGTGGATCGCTGAACGCGCTGGACCAGCGGGTACCGGTGTTGCCGTCCACCGCGGCCGACGCGGTGAGGGCGCCGCCCTCGGTGGACGAGGCCGTGGCCGGCCTGCCCTGCGAGATCAGTGCCGGTGCGGCGCTCGCCGCCGGGGTCGGCCCGGCGAACGGGGTCAGGGCGAGTAGCAGCGTCGCCGCGAGTACGCCGGCGAGCCGGCGCGATCGGGCGCGGCCACCGGGGTGCCCACGGGGAGGAAAACGATGAAAAATCATGACCCTGCCTGTCCGTGCGGAGGTGTCTGGCGCCGAACGCTCCTGCGGGTCGCCGAGCGGACGGGCCAGTGGCGGTGTGTGGTGCCGACCGCGGGTGTGCTGCGGTGGGCCTGCTTCGCGGGGGTGCGGTGGGGGTAGCCCGAAAGGTCGGCGCCGACCTGCGAGAACGACCGACGGCGGGCGGCGTCGACCGGTCGGCTGTGGACGGTAGAGAGCGCTCTCGCAGGATCACGAGTGTTGCGCCCGCGTTCCGTCGGCGTCAAGACATCAATTTATTACGACGTAATTTATCCCGAATGCCGGAACACGCGGAAGCCGCCGGATCGACGGGGACGGACGGTCCTGTCCGGGCGGGTGGCGTCAGTTGCGGATGCCCCCGGCGGCCAGCAGCCGGGCGACCGGCAGGGTCGCCGCACCGAGCGCCACCGCGTCGACCCCGAGCTGCCCCAGCTCGATCGTGGCCTGCTCGTACGGCTGGTGCAGCGCCTGCCCGGCCGCCGCCTCGCGGATCGCCGGCAGCAGGTGGGCGCCGAGCGCCACCCCCGCCCAGCCGCCCAGCACCACCCGTTCCGGGTTGAACAGGTTGATCAGATTGGCCACCCCGGCCCCGAGGTAGCCGGCCGTCTCGGCCAGCACCCGGCGGGCGGTCGCGGACCGGTCTGCCGCCTCGATCAGCGCATTGAGCTGGGACTCCTCGTCGGCGCCGGGTACGGCGTGCCCGCGCCGGGCCTCCCGGTAGCGGTCGATGATCCCCTCGGCGCCGACGTACGCCTCCAGGCAGCCCCGGGCGCCGCACCGGCAGGCGCGGCCGTCGTACACCAGGGTGGTGTGCCCCCACTCGCCGGCGCTGCTGGAGACGCCCCGGTACATCACCCCGTTGGTCACCACGGCTGCCCCGACCCCGGACCCGACCAGCGCGAAGACGGCGTGCCGGCTGCCCCGGCCGGCCCCGAACCACATCTCGGCCTGGCCCAGCGTCTTCGCCCCGTTGTCGATGTGCACGGGCAGGTCCACCTCGGCCCGGATCAGCCGCTCCAGCGGTACGCCGTGCCAGCCGAGGGTCTGGGCGTGCACGAGCGCCTCGCCACCCTGCACCACCACGCCGGAGACGCCGATGCCGACCCCGAGGATCTCCGACCGGGCCGCGCCGGCCCGCGCGGTGACGGCGTCCAGCCCGGCCAGGATGTGCCGGACCACGGTGGCCGGCTCCGGCCCGGCCGCGTCGAGCGGGTAGTCGGCGCTGGCCAGCATCGTCATGGCCAGGTCGAACAGTTCGACCCGGATCCGGGTCTCTCCGACGTCGACCCCGGCGACCAGGGCGTACCGGGGGGCGACCCGGAGCATCATGCTGGGGCGGCCGCCGTCGGACTCCACGGCGCCGGCCTCGACCACCAGGCCGGCCCCGATCAGGTCGCCGACCACGTTGCTGACGGCGGGCTGGCTCAACCCGGTGAAGCGGGCGAGGTCCTGCCGGGTCAGCGGGCCCTCGAGGAACAACTTCGACAGCAGGGCGGACCGGTTGCGCTGTCGCACGATCCGGTTCGTCGTCCGTTCCAGGTCCACCCACCACCTCGATAAACCCGGGTTCGCCGGGAGTCACTGTACGGCTCCTCCTTGACGGGCGAGCTACCAGACACTTTAATAACCGCGTAAATTAAGCCTTGATGGAACCCCCTTCGGTGGCTCGCTCCATCCCCGCCGACGGTGATCGTGCCCGTACCGCTCCACCACCCCGGCCGCCCACGGCCCCGCTCCGGCGCCACCGCCGACGGGCCGGCGAGGTCGCCGGCCGACGCAGAAGGGCAAGTCGTGTCCAGACGACACCTCGCTATGGTTGTCGCGGCCCTGTTGACGACCGCCTCCCTCGCCGCCTGCGGCGACTCCGGCGGCTCGTCGGAGGGCGCGGCGAAGACGCTCACCTACTGGGCCAGCAACCAGGGCGCCAGCATCGAGTTCGACAAGCAGACGCTCCAGCCCGAGCTGGACAAGTTCGAGCAGCAGACCGGCATCAAGGTCAACGTCGAGGTCGTGCCCTGGTCGGACCTGCTCAACCGACTGCTCGCCGCCGCCACCTCGGGCAAGGGCCCGGACGTGGTGAACATCGGCAACACCTGGTCGGCCTCGTTGCAGGCCACCAACGCGCTGGTCCCGTTCGACGACGCGACCCTGGGCAAGGTGGGCGGCAAGGACCGGTTCGTGCCGGCCGCGCTGGCCGCAGCCGGTGCCCCCGGCAAGCCGCCGGCCGCCGTGCCGCTGTACAGCCTGGCGTACGCGCTCTACTACAACAAGAAGATGTTCACCGACGCCGGCATCACCGCCCCGCCCACCACCTGGGAGGAGCTGGTCGAGACCGGCAAGAAGCTGACCAAGTCCGGCCAGTGGGGCCTCGCCGTCGAGGGCGCGAACCCGTCGGAGAACTCCCACCACGCCTTCACCTTCGGGCAGCAGTGGGGCGGCGAGTGGTTCGACTCCGCCGGCAAGCCGACCTTCGACACCCCGCAGAACGTCGCGGCCGTCAAGCGGTACATCGACCTGATGGCGGTTGACAAGATCGTCAACCCCAGCAACGCCGAGTACGCCCAGAACCAGTCCGTGGCCGACTTCGCCAACCGCAAGGCGGCGATGCTGCTCTGGCAGGCCGCCGGGTCGAACTTCAAGGCCCAGGGGATGAGCCCGGACGAGTGGGGGATCGCCCCGGTGCCGTTCCCGGCCACTCCGCCGCCCGGCGGCAAGAAGGTCAACAGCATGGTGGCCGGCATCAACATCGCGGTCTTCAAGCACACCGAGAACCTCGACGGCGCGCTGGAGTTCGTGAAGTTCATGACCAGCGACGCGGCGCAGGTGATCCTCAACAAGACCTACGGCTCGCTGCCGTCGGTCAAGACGGCCAACGCCGACCCGGCGTTCCAGGCGCCGGAGCAGAAGGTACTGGGCGAGGTGCTCGGCTCCACCGCCGCGCCGCTGCCGCAGGTGCCCGAGGAGAGCCAGTTCGAGACCCTGGTCGGTACCGCCATGAAGGAGCTCTTCGCCGACGCCGCGGGCGGCAAGCCCGTCACCGAGGCGCAGGTGTTGGAGAAGCTCGGCGTAGCGCAACAGAAGATGGGCAGCTGAGCCGCGACGCCGACGGTTGACCGTGGAGGGGGACCGCCGCCCCCTCCACGGTCCACCCTGAGAGGATCCGATGGCCACCACCACCGCGCCTGGCCCCGTACGGCCCGCCGGGCGACCAGCCGAGGACGGCCCGCCGATCCGGCGCGGGCGCCGTGCCGTACGGCGGTCGTACCTGCCGTACCTGCTGCTCGTCCCGGCCGCCCTGCTCGAACTCGGCATCCACGTGATCCCGATGCTCGTCGGGGTCTGGATGAGCCTGCTCGAACTCACCCAGTTCCACATCCGGGACTGGTCCACCGCACCCTTCGCCGGCTTCGAGAACTACCGGGTCACCTTCGACTTCGGCTCGGCCACCGGCAAGGACCTGCTGCACTCGTTCTGGGTCACCGCGCTCTACACGACGCTGTCGGTCGGGTTCTCCTGGATACTCGGCCTGGCCGCCGCGGTCTTCCTGCAACGACCGTTCAAGGGGCGGGCACTGCTGCGCACCCTCTTCCTCACCCCGTACGCGCTGCCGGTCTACACCGCCGTGATCACCTGGACCTTCATGTTCCAGCGGGACACCGGCCTGGTGAACCACGCCCTCGACCAGCTCGGGCTGATCGACGGCACCAACCCGCCGTTCTGGCTGATCGGGGAGAACAGCTTCGTCGCGTTGCTGATCGTCTCGGTCTGGAAGTCCTGGCCGTTCGCCTTCCTCTGCCTGATGGCCGGGCTGCAGAACGTGCCGCCGGAACTCTACGAGGCGTCGGCGATCGACGGGGCGAACTTCTGGCGGCGGCTGCGCGACGTCACCCTGCCGATGCTCCGGCCGGTCAACCAGGTGCTGCTGCTGGTCCTCTTCCTCTGGACCTTCAACGACTTCAACACCCCGTACGTGCTCTTCGGCGGCTCCGCGCCGAGGCAGGCCGACCTGATCTCGATCCACATCTACCAGAGTTCCTTCGTCACCTGGAACTTCGGCCTCGGCTCGGCGATGTCGGTGGCGCTGCTGCTCTTCCTGCTCCTCGTCACCGCCGTCTACCTGCTCGTCACCAACCGCAGGAGAGAGCATGCGTGAGTCAACCGGGGAACGCTGGGCCCGCCGCATCGTGCTCAGCCTGCTGACCCTCTTCGTCGTCGCCCCGCTGTACGTGATGCTCAGCTCCGGGCTCAAGCCGCTGCGCGACGTGCAGGGCCCCTTCACCTGGCTGCCCAGCCGGGTCACGTTCCAGCCGTTCGTGGACATGTGGCAGACGGTGCCGCTCGGCAGGTACCTGGTGAACAGCCTGCTGGTGGCCAGCTCGGCCGCGGTGGTCTCGGTGGCGATCGCCATCTTCGCCGCCTTCGCGATCAGCCGCTACCGGTTCCGCGGCCGGCAGCTCTTCTCGGTCACCGTGCTCTCGACGCAGATGTTCCCCGGCATCCTCTTCCTGCTGCCGCTCTTCCTCATCTACGTCAACCTGGGCAACGCCACCGGGATCGAGCTGTACGCCAGCCGGCTCGGGCTGACCATCACCTACCTCACCTTCTCGCTGCCGTTCTCCATCTGGATGCTGGTCGGCTACTTCGACTCGATCCCGCGCGGGCTCGACGAGGCGGCCCAGGTCGACGGGGCCGGACCGCTGCGCACGCTGTTCCAGGTGATCCTGCCGACGGCGGTGCCGGGCATCGTCGCGGTCACCGTGTACGCCTTCATGACCGCCTGGGGGGAGGTGCTCTTCGCCTCGGTGATGACCGACGAGCACAGTCGTACCCTCGCGGTCGGCCTCCAGGGGTACGCGACCCAGTACAACGTCTACTGGAACCAGGCGATGGCCGCCTCGGTGGTGGTGAGCATCCCGGTGGTGGTCGGCTTCCTCGCCCTGCAGCGCTACTTTGTCGCCGGACTGACCGCTGGAGCGGTCAAGTGAACCTTTTCCAACCTGAACCGCGCGGCCCCCGCGCCTCGACGTTTCCCTCGCGGCCGCGACGGACCGCTAGGGGAGGTTGAAAGGTTCAGTGGCTGCCCATCTTGTCCTGCCCGTCGAGCCACCGTCCGACCCGGACCATGACCAGCGCGGTCAGCAGGCTCTGAACCATCCTAAGGAGAGTCGACCGATGCCGGATCTGTCCAAGTTGCCACCCAACTTCACCTGGGGCGTCGCCACCGCGGCGTACCAGATCGAGGGGGCTGCCGGTGCGGACGGCCGCAGCCCGTCCATCTGGGACACCTGGAGCCGGGTACCCGGGAACGTCGACAACGGCGACACCGGCGACGAGGCGTGCGACCACTACCACCGGTGGCCGGAGGACGTGGCCCTGATGCGCCGGCTCGGCGTCGACGCGTACCGGTTCTCGGTGGCCTGGCCCCGGGTCATGCCGGACGGGACCGGCCGGGTCAACCCGGCCGGGCTGGCCTTCTACGACCGGCTGGTCGACGCGTTGCTGGCGGCCGAGATCCGGCCGCTGGTCACGCTCTACCACTGGGACCTGCCGCAGGCGTTGCAGGACCGGGGCGGCTGGCCGGAGCGGGCCACCGCCGAGGCGTTCGCCGACTACGCCTCGGTGGTCGCCGGGGCGCTCGGCGACCGGGTCACCGACTGGGTGACCGTGAACGAGCCGCTCTGCGTCTCCTGGATCGGCCACCTGGAGGGCCGGATGGCTCCCGGCGAGCAGGACCTGACCCGGGCGGTCGCCACCTCGCACCACACCCTGCTGGCGCACGGCCTCGGCATGGCGGCGATCCGGGCTGCGGCGAGCCGGCCGGCCTCGGTCGGCATCGTGCTCAACCCGAGCCCGTGCGAGCCGGGCAGCGACCGGCCGGAGGACGTGGCGGCGGCGGTCCGGGCCGACGGGCACGTCAACCGCTGGTGGCTGGACCCGCTCTACGGGCGTGGCTACCCGACCGACATGCTGGAGGTCTACGGCGTCGAGCCGCCGGTCCGCCCCGGCGACCTGGAGTGCATCGCCGCTCCGACCGACTTCCTCGGGCTGAACTACTACTTCCGGCAGGTCATCGTCGACGACCCCGACGGCCCGGTGCCGCACGCCCGGCAGATCCCGGTGCCCGGCTCGGTGCAGACCGCGATGGGCTGGGAGACGTACCCGGCCGGGCTGGAGGAGTTGCTGGTCTCGGTGACCGAGCGGTACGCCCCGGCCCGGATCCTGGTCACCGAGAGCGGCTCGGCCTGGCCGGACGCCTTCACCGCCGAGGGCGGGATCGAGGACAAGGAGCGGACGGCGTACCTGGAGGAGCACGTCCTGGCCTGCGCGGCGGCCGCCGCCCGGGGGGTACCGGTGGAGGGTTACTTCTACTGGTCGCTGCTGGACAACTTCGAGTGGGCGTACGGCTACGACAAGCGGTTCGGCCTGGTACACGTCGACTACGCCACCCAGCGGCGGACGATGAAGGCGAGCGGACTCCGCTACGCCGAGATCATCCGGGACCACCAGCAGCTCGGCGGACGGTCGCAGCCGGAGACCTCCTCTCCGGTGGGCTGACCGGCCGCCCACCTGCCGAGTCGGGCGGCTCCGTCGACCCGCTGTGCCGTTCCGCGATCGGTCCGGCCACCGCACTGCCGGTGGCCGGACCGATCTGCCGTGAACGACGACCATTGGTGCCGCGCTGGCCGCCCAGGTGG
>NZ_JAWQRR010000024.1:0-12500 GCF_033446045.1 Plantactinospora sp. KLBMP9567
GACCGCCCCCGGGGGGGGGGGGCCGGCGGGGGGCCCCCCACCCCGCGGGCGGGGGCCCCCACCGATCTGCCGTGAACGACGACCATTGGTGCCGCGCTGGCCGCCCAGGTGGCCCCGGTGCGATCCCTGGCACCGCTGGTTCGCTGAAGCCATAACGTGATCGACCCGGCGTCACGTCCCCGCACACCCTGCCGTTTTCCCACGCCCAGCGCCCGGCGCCTCGTGGTGTGCCCGACTACTAGACGGTACCTAATACCGTCCACTATTATGTGGCGCATGACAGTCACTGGGCGCGGCGACGACGGTGCCGACCGGCAGGCCCAACTGCTGCGCGGGGTGCTCGACATGTGCATGCTCGCGCTGCTGCGCGCCAGTCCGGCGCACGGCTACGAGCTGGTCCGGCGGCTCAACGACGCTGGGCTCGACACCGTCGGATACGGCACCGTCTATCCCCTGCTCACCAGGATGCGCCGGCTCGGACTCGTCGCCGACGAGGTGCAGGAGAGCCCGAGCGGACCGCCTCGCCGGGTGTACGCGCTCACCGAGGCCGGCCGGCGGACACTGGCGGCCTGGGCCGGACGGTGGCACGGATTCGTGGAGACCATCAACGCCACGCTCACCGACGTGGCGCCCTCGACGGAGAGCACGGAGAGGTGACCATGAACAACACGGACGACGCCGACAGCCCGAGCGGACGCGCCATCGCCCTGGCCGACCGGGAGTGGCGGGCCATGGGCATCGTCGCCGCCGACCGGATCGCCCTGGCCCGTGACCTGCGGCTGGAACTCGCCGGTGCGGCCGCCGACGGGATGACCCCGGAGCAGTTGCTCGGCACCGACGTACGCCGGTTCGCCCGGGACCTCGCGGTGTCGGCCGGGGTACGCCGGGCACCGTACGAGTTCCGCCGGCTGCTGCTGACCGGGCTGGCCGGCGGCGTACCCGGGCTGGTGCTCACCTTCGTACTGGTCTGGCAGTGGTGGCTGGTGCCGCTACACCTGCTGGTCGGGATGGACCCGCTGCCGAACTTCCTGCTGCGGTACGTGCTCAGTGCGCTGGTCTTCGTCGCCGGCGTACTGTTCGCGGTGCGCTGGGGCATGCGGGACAGCGCGGAGATCGATCGCACGGTGGCCCGGATGGCGCTGCTGGTGCCGCCGGCCGGCCTGCTGGCCATTCCGGTGACGATGGGGTTCGCCTCGCTGACCCGCTACAGCCTGTCCCTGCCGGTCCTGCTGGCCGAGGCGGCCATCGTGGGCGGCGCCCTGGCCGGGGCGATGGTGCTGGCCCGGCGCTGGGCACTGAGTCCGATCCTCGGCTCCAGGCGGCCGCCCGCCGACCCACCCGGTGCCGACCCACCACCCGGCCCGGACCGTGGCGGCCCGAAACCGGCCGGTCCGGCGTCGGACCCGGGCCCACCCCGAGTCGTCCCGGGCTGACCACCGGGCCCGTCGGCCCGGGCTGACCACCCGAACGGCGGCGTCGGTCCGGGCTGACCACCAGGTGTCGGCGTTCGGCCCGGCTGGTCGTGACCCGGTCAGCCACCCGGGCCGACGCCGGCCCGCCCGCTGGCGACCGCGGGCCCGTCCGGCCGGTTCGCCGGCGGGCGGTGCGGGCGAGCGGACCTGAGCGGGCGACACCGCGTTCCGCCGCCGGCCCCCGCCCCAGGCGACCAGGCCGGCGGTGACCGCCGCGACCGCGCACAGTGGCCAGAGCAGCCGGGGGGCGGTGCTGCAGACCAGGGCGCCGACCGGTGGGGGCGAGGATGGTGCCGCTGGTCGCGGCACCCATGTAGAGGCCCTGGTACTGCCCGACCAGGGCGGGCCGGGCGGCGCGGCGGGCCGCACCCTGGAGTCGTGCACCTACCGGGACCGGTTGGACGAGTTCGCCCGGCTCGGGGCGGCGGTGCGCGGGGTGAGCACCCGACGCCCGGCCGAGCAGGCCGCCTTCGCCGCCGCGAGCGGATCCAGTTTCCGCTGCTCTCCGACGTCGAACTCGAACTCGCCAGCGCGCTGCGACTGCCGACCTTCCGGGCCGGCGGCACCGTACGGCTGAAGCGGCTGACCCTGGCCGACTCCCCGGCCGCCGGTGCAGACTCGCCGGTTGCCGAGCCTGCGGCGGACAGGGCGGACATTCCGGACGTCCCGTCCCCAGCTTCCGCCGGCACCGACTAGTCCGGCCAGACCGAGCCGACGTCGGCGGCATCGGCGCGGGTACGGTGTGCGGAGCCGTTCGACGGGCCGACGGCGTCCCGCCCGACTCCACTTTCCCCCGAGGAGTGCAAGATCAGATGAGCGATCCGGTCCAGAGTCCCGAGCAGCCGGGGCCGACGAGCCAGCGGCGTCCGACCAAGCAGGAGCGCCGGGCCGCCGCGGAGGCGGCCGCGGCCCGGGCCGCCGCGAGCCGGGCCCGTGTGCAGCGGGTGGCCGGCGGGACCGTCGGAATCGTCCTGGCCGGGCTGGGCGTCGCCGCCATCGTCGTGCTGCCGCAGGTGATGGACGACGCGCCCAGCTCCTCGGCCGCCCCGGCGGCTGCCGCGACGACTCCGCCGGCCGCCGAGCCGACCGCCCCTCCGGCGCCGACGGGAGCGCCGGAGAGCCCCGGGGCGCCGTCCCGGCCGCCGGCCGACCTGGATCCCCGGCTGGCGCAGCGGCCGACCGTCGAGGCCGGTCGCGGTGAGCTGACCAGGCTCACGGTGACGCCGCTGGTCGAGGGCACCGGGCCGGCGGTGCGGGCCGGCCAGACGATCACGGTCAACTACGTCGGTGCCTCCTACCGGACCGGTCAGGAGTTCGACGCCTCGTGGAACCGAGGTCAGCCGTTCCCGCTGCAGATCGGCGTCGGCGCCGTGATTCCCGGCTGGGACCAGGGCCTGGTGGGGATCAAGGCCGGCAGCCGGGTGCAGCTCGACATTCCGGCGAACCTCGCCTACGGCGACAACCCGACCGGTGGCGAGCCGGCCGGCCCGCTCCGGTTCGTCGTGGACATCCTGGCGGTGCAGTAAAGCCCGGACGCAGAGACGACGACGGCGGCCGCGACATCGTCGCGGCCGCCGTGCGCTTGTCGGGTACGCCCGGTCGGGCTACCGCCTCCGCCTCAGGCCGGAGCGGGCGCGGAACTCTTCTCGTTGGGTTCGGCCTCGGCGGCCGGCGCCGCGGTGTCGATCGCCTCGACGGTCTCCTCGTCCCGGTGCGCCCGGTACTGCCGGATCGAGTACGCCAGCGCGAGCGCCCAGACCAGGTAGATCACCGCGTAGACGGAGTACCGTACGCCGTCGGGCGCGTCGATCCAGTCGCTGCGCAGCAGGGTGCGGGCATTGGTCACGATGATCACGCCGCCCACCGCCGAACCGAGGATCCGTGGCGGGATGTGCCGGACCAGCCAGGCGGCGATCGGTGCGGCGATGACGCCGCCGAGCAGCAGCGCGACGACCCAGCCGAAGTTGACGTTCTCGCTGCCCAGGCCGACCAGGAAGCCGAGGCTCGCGGCCACCGCCACCAGGAACTCGCTGGTGTCGATCGAGCCGATCACCTTGCGGGGCGCCATCCGGCCACTGGCCAGGATCGCCGGAGTGCCGACCGGCCCCCAGCCGCCGCCTCCGGTGGAGTCGACGAACCCGGCGAGCAGTCCGAGCGGGGCCAGGAACCGCTTGCGCAACGGCTGGCCGAGGCGGTCCCGGGGAATGCCGGCGGCGGTGAACCGGACCAGGATGTAGAGCCCCAGGGTGAGCAGCAGCAGCGCCATGATCGGCGCGGCGACCTCGGTGGAGAGGCTGGCCAGGAAGGTGGCGCCGGCGAACGCGCCGACCGCCCCCGGTATCCCGATCTTGGCGACCACCTTCCAGTCGACGTTGCCGAACCGCCAGTGCGCGGCACCGGAGGCGAGGGTGGTGCCGATCTCGGCCAGGTGCACGGTGGCGGACGCGGCCGCCGGGTTGGTGCCGATCGCCAGTAACAAGGTGGTGGAGGTCACGCCGTAGGCCATGCCGAGACTGCCGTCGACGAGCTGCGCGCCGAGCCCCACCAGGGCGAGAAGCAGAAGTTTTCGCACGGGACGTTCCTTCCCGGGGAATTGGTCGAGGCAGGCCCGTCCGGGCTGGCGGTCGCGGCGTTCCGGCCGGGGCCAGCGCCGACAGGTCGGACGACGGGCGTACCAGGGCGGGTACGGGGCGGTGGTGAAACCGCGCACCGCTGCGCCGATTCCCCATCTAACCCATAGGGATTGTCGACCCGGTGATCCCGGCAGTCAACCCCGGCGGCCCGACACGGACCCGAAGAACCACCCGGTCGGCGACCGCGGCGGCACGGGCGTGCCCCCGCGATCGGCCGAACCGGTCGGACCGGATTCACTGAACCTTTTCAACCTCCCCTTCCACCCTCCGCGATGTCCGCAGGGTGGAAGTCGGGGTGCACGCGCCGCGCTGTCCAGGTCGAAAAGGTTCATTCCACCCGGTACCCGCCGCCGCCCGGCCCGCCCCGCAGGATCAGCCGGGCCGGCAACACGCTGGCCGCCAGCGCCAGCACCACGCATCCGGCCACCAACAGCCCGATCGTCGAACCGGGCACGACCAGCTCGACCGGTACCCCGACCTGCTCGCTGAGCGCCGAGCGGATCGCCAGCAGCGCGACCATCGACACCAGCAGACCGAGCGCGGTGCCGATCGCCAGCACCAGCCCGGACTCGGTGGCGACCGTAGCCAGCACCTGGCGGACGGTCGCGCCGGAGCGGAGCAGCACCAGCAGCTCCCGGGCCCGGTGCGCGGTCGCCATCAGCAGGGTGTTCGCCAGTGCGATCGCGGTGTAGCCGGCCGAGACCCCGATCAGGATCAGCGTGGCGAGCCAGACCAGCCGGTCCTCGGCGGCGTCCCGTTCCGCCGCGTACTCCGCGACATCGACCAGCCGGGCCCCGAGTGCCGCCCAGCGGTGGGATCCGCCACCGTCCTGCCCGGTCGTCGCCGTGCCGAAGACCGCCTCGGTGAGCGCCGACGGATCGTGCGCCCGGACCACCTCCCGGGTCAGCAGCAACTGCGCCGGGATGGAGCCGTCGGCGACCACCGCCGCCACCCGAACCTGCCCGCCGGTGCCGTCCGGATAGCCGAGCAGCGCGGGCGCCCCCGCCGACCAGCCCAGCCGGTCGGCGAGCCCGGCGGTGACCACCGCGGTCTCCGGCCCCCGAAAGGCCGCGAAGTCGCCGGAGAGCACGCGGAGTCGCCCGTTCACCCGGGCGAACCCGGCCGGCTCCACCCCGGCGGCGATGATCGGAATACCGGCGCCGGTCGCCGCGCCGCCGGGTGGATCGGCGTACACGGTGCTGGGCAGCAGTGCGGTGCCGGGGACGGCGGCCACCGCCGCGTCCGACAGTCCCGGCGTACCGGCCGGGACGAGCACCGAACCGGCCCGGATCGCGGCCGCGTCCCGGCTCGCGTACGCGCCGGCCGAGGTGGCCACCGAGCCGGCGATCAGCACCGCGAACCCGACCGTCAGCAGCATCGGCGCCGACGTCGACGCGGTACGCCGCACCGCGGTCAGCGCGTTGCGCCGGACCAGCATCCCGGTCGCACCGGGCAGCCGCTCCAGCGGCCAGGTGAGCGCGTACGTCAGCGGCGGCACCAGTACCGGGGCGAGCAGGGTCAGCCCGCCGGTCAGCGCCATCGCCGCGTACAACGCGTAGTTCACGATGTCGTCCGGGCCCGCCCCGGCCAGCCGTACGGTCAACAGCAGCCCGAAGGCGGTGGTGAGGATCCCGCCGATCCACCGGGACCGGGTCATCGGTCGGCGGTCCACCACCGCCTCCCGCAGCGCCTCCAGCGGGCGTACCCGGCCGGCCCGGCGGGACGCCGACCAGACCCCGAGCAGGGCGACGACCAGACCCACCAGGTACGCCGCGGCCGGTGGCCAGGGCCCGATCCGCACCCGGAACCCGACGGGCTGGAAACCGGCGTCGACCAGCAGGGCACCGAAGGCCGGCGCCCAGACGGTACCGAGCACCGCCCCCACGGCCGCCCCGACGGCACCGACCGCCAGCGCCTCGGTGTACATCAGCCGGCGGAGTTGTCCCGGGGTGGCGCCGACGGTACGCAGCAGCCCGAACTCCCGGCGCCGCTGGGCGACCCCGAACGCGAAGGTGGAGGCGACGACGAAGATCGAGACGAACCCGGCCAGCGCCGTCATCGCGGTCAGCACCTGCATGCCGATCCACCGGGTCCGTACGTCCCGGGGCGGCTCGACCTCCGCGCGGTCTGCGCCGGTCAGCACCGTACCGTCCCGGCCGACGACCGACTCCGCCGCCGCCCGTACCGCCGTGACGTCGGCGTCGTCCGCGACCACCAGGCCGATCAGCCGGACACCCCGGGCCAGCGGTGCCGCGACCGGATCGGCGAGGTAGAAGCCGGGCCCGTCCACGGTGCCGGCGACGGTGTACCCGGCCGGCCCGGTCGCGGTCAGCAGGGTGACCCGGCTACCCGGGGCCAGCCCGAGCGACCGGTCCAGCACCACCTCGTCCGGCCGGCCCGGCGGGCCACCCGCCACCAGCCGGTACGGCGCCAGTGCCGCACTCGACCAGCCGTGGCCCTGCGGGTCACCCGGCGCGGGCTCGCCGACCGGTCGGCCGTCGACGACCGCCTGGGCGTAGAACGACCGGTCCGGTACCGCCGCCGCCACCCCGCCGATCGCGGCGAGCTGCCCGGCCAGTTCGGCGGCCCGCTCCGGCGACCACGGGCGGCGCTCCGGAAAGGTGCCCGGTGCCGCCTCGACCGCAGGCGCGGCGACCAGTACCTCCGCGCCGGCGTACCGGTCCGGCACCCGGGGTTGCGCGGAGACCAGGATCAGCGCGGTCATCGACATCAGCGCCACGCCGAGGCAGAGCGCGACGAACGGGCCGAGCAGTCCGGTCCACCGGGCGCGCAGCGCCGCGACGCTCAGCATGCCGGCTCCAACCTGGTCATCCGGGCCGCGATCGTCTCCGCCGCCAGGTCGCCGCCGAGTTCGTCCACCACCCGGCCGTCGGCCAGCAGCACGACCCGGTCGGCATAGGCCGCGGCCACCGGGTCGTGCGTCACCATCACCACCGTCTGTCGGTGCTGGTCGACGAGGTTGCGCAGCAGCCGCAGGATGTCCCGGGAGGTCCGGGTGTCCAGCGCGCCGGTCGGCTCGTCGGCGAAGAGCACCGCCGGCCGGCTGATCAGGGCGCGGGCGATCGCCACCCGCTGCTGTTCCCCGCCGGAGAGTTCGTCCGGGCGGTGCCGGCCCCGTCCGGCCAGACCGACCTCGGCCAGCGTCGCGTCCAGCTCGGCCGGGTCGGGCCGCCGGCCGGCCAGCCGCAGCGGCAACGCCACGTTCTGCGCCGCGGTCAGTGCCAGCACCAGGTTGTACGACTGGAAGACGAACCCGACCCGGGCCCGACGTAGCAGGGTCAGGGCGGTCTCGCCGAGGGTGGAGAGGTCGGTGCCGTCGATCACCACCGTGCCTCCGGTCGGCCGGTCGAGCCCGGCGGCGCAGTGCAGCAGGGTCGACTTGCCGGACCCGGACGGCCCCATCACCGCGGTGAAGGTGCCCCGGTCGAAGTCGACGGTCACCCCGTCCAGCGCGGCGACCCGCCGGGCCCCGGTGCCGTACGCCCGGACGACGTCGCGGAGCCGCACGGCGGCGGTCAGGTCCGGTGTTTCCTCTCGTTGGGTCATGCCCTCGAAGATCTGGCATCGGCGGCTCCGGCACATCGGAGCGCAGCGGTCACTTCCGGCCCGGCTCTGCGGGCTACCCCGACCGCCCCGACGCCGGTCGGATCAGACCGCAGGATGACCCGCTCCGGGTGGACGCGGCACGGCAGGCCGGCCGCTACCGTCGACGGATGAGCGCCGTGCACCCGCGTCCGCTGCTGACCCGCCGGTTGCGCAGGGTCGACCTGATCGCCCTCGACGTGCTGGCGGCGCTCGGCCTGGCGGTGATCTGCGGGTACGCCGCTGCTGACCCGCCCGCCGCGACCGGGTACCCCGATCCGCTGGTCCGGGAACCGGTCTGGCTCTCCCTGCTCTTCATGGTCGTCGTCTCGGCGCCGATCGCGGTACGCCGACGCTGGCCCGTACCGGTGCTGGCGGTGGTGGCGATCGGCGCGCTCTCCGCCGTACTGGTGGAGGTGGTGCCGGTCTACGCTTCGGTCTCGGTGTTCATCGCGGTCGCGTTCGCGCTCTACCAGGTGGCGCTCGACGAGGAACTGCGCCGGTCGGTCCCGGCCCTGCTGCTGGTGCTGGCCGGTGCCGCGCTGGCGATATTCCCGAAGACCGCGGACTGGGACGAGACGGTCAGCGGGCTCGGTTTCCTGCTGATACTCCTGACCGCAACCTGGATCCTCGGCCGGGCGGTACGCGAGCGGCGCGCGTACGCGTCCCGGTCGGCGGCGGAGCTGGCCCGGCAGGCCACGGTCGACGAGCGGCTGCGGATCAGTCGTGAGCTGCACGACATCGTGGCGCACAGCATGAGCGTGATCACGGTGAAGGCGGCGATCGCCAATCACGTGGCGGAGTCCCGGCCGGAGGAGGTCCGGGACGCGCTGCGGGACATCGAGACGACCAGCCGTGGCGCGCTGGCGGAACTGCGCCGTACCCTCGGCGTGCTGCGCGCCGGCGCACCGGGTACGCCGGTCGAGTTCGGTCCGGCGCCGGGCCTGACCGACCTGCCGGGCCTGCTGGAGCGGGCGGCGGCGGCCGGGGTGGCGGCGGAGCTGGCGTTGGAGTTGCCCGCCGGGGCGGAGCCGCCGGAGGACGTCGGCCGCTCGGTGTACCGGATCGTCCAGGAGGCGCTGACCAACGTGGTCAAGCACGCCGGACCGGTCCGGTGCCGGGTCGCGGTGGCCGCTGCCGGTGCCGAGTTGCGGGTCGAGGTGACCAACGAGTCCGGTCGACCGGTCCGGCCGGCCGATCCGAAGGGGCAGGGTCTGATCGGCATGCGCGAGCGGATCCACCTGTACGCCGGCACCTTCGAGGCCGGACCGGTCGCCGACGGCGGGTTCCGCGTCTCGGCCCGGCTGCCGTACCGACCCGCCGAACGCCCGACCCCGCTGGGCGTCGCGCCCCCGCTGGCGGCGGCGCCTCCGGCCGTCGAGCCGGGCCCGGCGAGCGGCCCGGCCGGAGCGACCCGGTGACCGACCAGCCCGTCCGGGTGCTCATCGCCGACGACCAGGCGCTGCTCAGGGGCAGCTTCCGAGTGTTGATCGAGACGACGCCGGGCCTGACCGTGGTCGGCGAGGCCGGCACCGGTGCCGCAGCCGTCGAGCTGGCCGAACGGGAGCGCCCGGACGTGGTGCTGATGGACGTCCGGATGCCGGTGCTGGACGGGATCGCCGCGACCCGGCGGATCGCCGAGTCACCCGCCGCAGGCCAGGTCCGGGTGCTCATCCTCACCACCTTCGACCTCGACGAGTACGTCTACGCGGCGATCCGGGCCGGCGCCAGCGGCTTCCTGCTCAAGGACGCCCCGCCGGAGGACCTGCTGACCGCGATCCGGGTGGTCGCCGCCGGGGAGGGGCTGCTCGCGCCGAGCGTGACCCGTCGACTGATCGCCGAGTTCGCCCGGCTGCCCGAACCGGACCGGCCGGTGGCCCGGGAGCTGACCGGGGTGACCGACCGGGAGCGGGAGGTGCTGACCCTGATCGGACGCGGCCTGTCCAATCCCGAGATCGCCGGTCACCTGCGGCTCAGCCCGGCCACCGTGAAGACGCACGTCGGCCGGCTGCTCGCCAAGCTGCACGCCCGGGACCGCGCCCAGCTCGTCATCGTCGCCTACCAGACCGGCCTGGTCACGGTGCCGGGTCGCTGACCCCGCCGACTCGCCGTTCCCCGCCCCTGCCCACCCCCCCGGCCACCGGAGCCGGTTGTCATCCGGAGCCGGTTGCCAGCCGAGCGGCTGTCGAGGGAGCCGTCGGTCCGGGGCGCCGGCCGGTGCCGGGTCAGTCGCCGTCCAGGTGGACCAGCAGGAGCTGCTCGGGGCGCAGCGGCGGGGCCTGTAGGCCGGCGTGCCCGAGGACGCGCCCGGAAAGTCGTACCCCGGAACCGGTGGTCCAGGCCGGCGGCGCCGGCAGGCCGCGCGCGGCGTTCTCGGGCGCGACCGCCCGGACCAGGTACCGGCGATCCGGGTCCAGGCCGGGCAGCCGTACCGGTCCGGGGTTGGTGGTCGTCCCGGTCGCGGTGGCGACGATCGCCATGATCGCCTCGGACCGGTCCGCGGCGACCACCCCGTGCACCCAGAGCGCCGGATCCGGATGGTCGACCCGGACCACCGTCCCGCCGTGCAGGAGCGCGCGGTGCCGCTTGTAGAGCGTTACCCACCAGGCCAGTTCCCGGCGCTGCTCGGGGGTGGCCGCGGTCAGGTCCCACTCGATCCCGAAGCTGCCGAAGAAGGCGGTGCCGGCCCGGAAGCCGAGGTCGTGAGTACGGCCCGTGGTGTGCGCCCGGCCCGAACCGACGTGCGAGCCGATCAGTTCCGGCGGCAGCAGGAGCTGGGTCCAGCGCTGGATCGACTGCCGTTCCAGGGCGTCGATGCAGTCACTGCCCCAGACCCGGTCGGTCCGTTCCAGGATGCCCAGGTCGACCCGCCCACCGCCGGAGGAACACGACTCGATCTCCAGCCCCGGGTGGCGCTCCCGCAGCGTGTCGAGGAGCCGGTAGGTCGCCAGGGTCTGCCCGTGCACCCCGGGTCGCCCCGACGGCTGGTGGCCGGCGTCGATCAGGTCCCGGTTGTGGTCCCACTTCAGATACCCGATCCCGTACTCCCGAACCAGCGCGTCGAGCCGCCCCAACACGTACTCGTACGCCTCCGGGTGGGTCAGGTCGAGCACCTGCTGCCAGCGGGCCTGCCGGGGCAGCCGCCCTCCGGTACCGAGGATCCACTCCGGATGCGCCCGGGCCAGTTCCGAGTCGGGGTTGACCATCTCCGGCTCGACCCAGAGCCCGAACTCCAGCCCCAGCCCGCGTACGTGTGCGACCAGCGGATGCAGCCCGTCCGGCCAGACGGCCGGGTCGACGTACCAGTCGCCGAGCCCGGCCCGGTCGTCGCGCCGGCCCAGGAACCAGCCGTCGTCCAGGACGAACCGTTCCGCTCCGATTTCGGCGGCGGCGTCGGCCAGTGCGGTGAGCCGGTCGAGGTCGTGGTCGAAGTAGACCGCCTCCCAGGTGTTCACCACGACCGGACGCGCCCGCCTCCCGACCCGCGCCGACCGGCGCAGATGGGCGTGGTACCGGGCCGACATCTCGTCCAACCCTTGCCCGTACGACGCGTAGAGCCAGGGCGTGCGGTAGCGCTCGCCCGGCGCCAGCTCGATCTCGCCGGGCAGCAGCAGCTCGCCGGCGGAGAGCAGCGCCTCCCCGTCCGGGGTCCGCTCGGCGTGCAGCCGGTGGTTGCCGCTCCAGCCGAGGTGCACCGCCCAGACCTCACCGGACCGGAAGCCGAAGCCGGCCGTACCGGCCATCATCAGCAGCGAGGCGTCCAGGCCGGGCTTGCCCCGTCGGCTCTCCCGGGACCGCGAGCCGACGGTGAACGGGCTCCGCTGCGGCGCGCGTTCCCGGCACCACCGGCCGGTCAGGTCGAGCAGCTCGTCCGCCTGCGGCGGCACCGGCAACCCGAGCAGCAGCCCTGCCAACTGGTACGGCTCGGCGTCCGGCGGGTTGGCCAGCTCGGCGCGGAGCCGAAGCAGCCCGGCCGGGTCCAGTTCGAGTTCGACGACCAGATCGAGCCGGGCGGCCTCGTCCGTGGCGGTCACCACGATCGTCGCGGCCGACGCGTCCCGGTCGTCGCGCACCCGCAGCTCGGTGCGGCGGAACCGCGGTGACCAGTCGCGGCCGGCGCGGTGCCCGGAGAGCCCGGGCAGGCCGAACCAGGCGTACGTGTGCTCGGGGAGGATGCCGACCGGCCGGCCCTCGGGTGTGCCGGGCCGGGCCGGCCGGCGGAGCGCGGTGCCGAGGTCGGCGAGCTCCGGTTCGGTGAGCGGTCCGAGGTCGGCGCCCCAGTGCAGTACCGCCGGCACGCCGGGATCGGTGCCGTCCACCAGCACGCTGACTCCGGCCCGGCGCAGGTGGACCAGGCCGCCGCCGCTGGCGGGACTCGGCGCCGGCTGGCGGGTCTGACTCGGCACGGTCACGGGGTACGCCTCCACCGGTCGCGGTATTTGTAACGCCCTGGCCCGGGTAGCGTGCCTTCGGCCGTCCTGTCCCGTCAACGCCCCGCCGCCCGGTCGGCCGGGGCACGCCGCCGGGCCGTTAAACCGGGTACGGGCGGACCGCCGGCATGGTGGACAATCGGCACCGTGACCGATAGCAGCCTTCCTCCCGCCGCGTCCGCCGGCTGGGAGTCTCCGCTCGAGGACCTGCGGTGGCGGGGTCTCCTCTTCGACTCGACCGATCCCGCAGAGCTGGCGGAGCACTTCCGCTCCGGTCCGGTGACGTTCTATGTCGGGTTCGACCCCACCGCGCCGAGCCTGCACATCGGCAACCTGTTGCAGGTGGTGACCGCCCGCCGGCT
>NZ_JAWQRR010000024.1:17500-19405 GCF_033446045.1 Plantactinospora sp. KLBMP9567
GTTCCAGGGCCAGGTTAATCCGCCCTGGGTGAGTCGGGGCCTAAGGCGAGGCCGAGAGGCGTAGTCGATGGATAACGGGTTGATATTCCCGTACCCGTGTAGGAGCGCCCGTGATGAACCTCGTTGTGCTAACCGCCTGAACCGTCCGAGACCTTCGGGTTGAGGGTGGGGAGCGTGGGAACCTGGCGGGTAGTAGTCAAGCGATGGGGTGACGCAGGAAGGTAGCTGAGCCCGGCCGGTGGTTGTGCCGGGGTAAGCGTGTAGGCCGTACCATAGGCAAATCCGTGGTGCATGTGGCTGAGACGTGATGCCGAGCCGATTCAGGTGAAGTCAGTGATCCTATGCTGCCGAGAAAAGCCTCTAGCGAGTTCCGAGCGGCCCGTACCCTAAACCGACACAGGTGGTCAGGTAGAGAATACCGAGGCGATCGGGTGAACTGTGGTTAAGGAACTCGGCAAATTGCCCCCGTAACTTAGGGAGAAGGGGGGCCGGAGACGTGAAGCCCCTTTGCGGGTGGAGCGTTGTATGGCCGCAGAGAGCAGGGGGAAGCGACTGTTTACTAAAAACACAGGTCCATGCGAAGAAGTAATTCGATGTATATGGACTGACGCCTGCCCGGTGCTGGAACGTTAAGGGGACCGGTTAGTCTTTCGGGGCGAAGCTGAGAACTTAAGCGCCAGTAAACGGCGGTGGTAACTATAACCATCCTAAGGTAGCGAAATTCCTTGTCGGGTAAGTTCCGACCTGCACGAATGGCGTAACGACTTCCCCACTGTCTCAACCACAGGCCCGGCGAAATTGCAGTACGAGTAAAGATGCTCGTTACGCGCGGCAGGACGGAAAGACCCCGGGACCTTTACTATAGCTTGACATTGGTATCTGAATTAGCTTGTGTAGGATAGGTGGGAGCCGGTGAAGTCCATACGCCAGTATGGGTGGAGGCAATCTTGAAATACCACTCTGGTTGGTTTGGGTATCTAACTTCGGGCCCTTATCGGGTTCAGGGACAGTGTCTGGTGGGTAGTTTAACTGGGGCGGTTGCCTCCTAAAATGTAACGGAGGCGCCCAAAGGTTCCCTCAGCCTGGTTGGCAATCAGGTGTTGAGTGTAAGTGTATAAGGGAGCTTGACTGTGAGACTGACGGGTCGAGCAGGGACGAAAGTCGGGACTAGTGATCCGGCACTTGCGTGTGGAAGCGGTGTCGCTCAACGGATAAAAGGTACCCCGGGGATAACAGGCTGATCTTCCCCAAGAGTCCATATCGACGGGATGGTTTGGCACCTCGATGTCGGCTCGTCGCATCCTGGGGCTGTAGCAGGTCCCAAGGGTTGGGCTGTTCGCCCATTAAAGCGGTACGCGAGCTGGGTTTAGAACGTCGTGAGACAGTTCGGTCCCTATCCGCCGTGCGCGTAGGATACTTGAGAAGGGCTGTCCCTAGTACGAGAGGACCGGGACGGACGAACCTCTGGTGTGCCAGTTGTCCCGCCAGGGGCACGGCTGGTTGGCTACGTTCGGGAGGGATAACCGCTGAAAGCATCTAAGCGGGAAGCCTGCTTCAAGATGAGGTATCCCACCCCAGTGATGGGGGTAAGGCTCCCAGTGAGACGACTGGGTTGATAGGCCGGAGATGTAAGCCAGGTAACTGGTTCAGTTGACCGGTACTAATAAGCCGAGGACTTGACTACAAAGCTGCTACGCGTCCACTGTGTGATTCACAGCAAACGAACAACAAGAGGTTCCCTTGCGTGTGGATGAGGGATTGTTGTTTGTGTTGTTGATAGGGTTACGGCGGTTATGGCGGAGGGGAAACGCCCGGTTACATTCCGAACCCGGAAGCTAAGCCTTCCAGCGCTGATGGTACTGCACTCGGGAGGGTGTGGGAGAGTAAGACGCCGCCGGACATCTT
>NZ_JAWQRR010000025.1:0-1737 GCF_033446045.1 Plantactinospora sp. KLBMP9567
CAGGGCGTCCATCGCGGTCATGACCTGACGTCGATTCGCCATGCCCAGCAGTCATACCGCCCACCAGACCGATCATGTGACACATGTACCGGGACACAACCTGCGACAGATGTCATGGGACTGAACAGTCCGCCACCAACCACAGATCGACAAGAATCTTGAGAGCGTGGGGCGGGCTGCCCGGTCGGGACCCAGCCGAGGAAGCGTAGGCAGAGGGCCACCTCCTGACCACATAATCTCGAGCGCCACCTCCGAACCTCGGCCGCCCGCCCGACCCCTTCGAGCCGAATCGGGCGGGCTGCAGGGGCCGGCAGGCGTGTGCGACTACTTCATGGCGGCGATCTGGATCAGATTTCCGCAGGTGTCGTCGAAGACGGCGGTGACCACCGGCCCCAGGTCGGTCGCCTCCTGGGTGAACTCGACGCCCAGCCCCTTGAGCCGCTCGACCTCGGCGTACACGTCGTCGACGGCGAACTGGGTGAACGGGATACCGTCGGCGACCAGGGCACTCTTGAACGGACCCGCCGCCGGGTGGCCGTCCGGCTCCAGCAGCAACTCGACACCGTCCGGGTTGGCCGGGGACACCACGGTGAGCCAGCGGGCCTCGCCGGCGGGCTCGTCGGTCTTCTTGATGAACCCCAGCTTCTCGGTGTAGAAGGCAAGCGCCTTGGCCTGGTCGTCGACGAGCACGCTGGTGATATTGATACGGATCACGGGTTCGTTTCCTCTCGATCGATGGGCCACCGCTCGACGATCGAGCGCAGCGGGCTCGTGTCGAGGTGGTGGAACTTGTACCGGCCCTGCCGCCGGGTGCGCACCAGCCCGGCCTGTTCGAGCACGGCGAGGTGCTGCGAGATGGCCTGGCGCGAGGAGCCCAGGCCGTGCTTCATGGTGAGCCGGCTGCAGATCTCGAACAGCGTCTGACCGTCCTTGTCGGCCAGCTCGTCCAGGATGGTGCGTCGCGTCGCGTCGCCGATGGCCTTGAACAGGTCTGGGTTCGCGTCCATCAGCACAGTTATAGGCAAGCGGTCACTTGCCTGTCAAGGCGAGGGCCGCACGGTCTCGCCGGCGAGCCTGCCGCGCTCCCCCCGCCCCACCTCGGTGATGTCCCACTGAAAGCGAAATGAAGTCGCCGAGCCGTAGCGTGCCAGCCAACCGGCCGACGAAGACCGCCGATGCTCCAGCTTCGGAGGCGACACATCGGCGAAGGCCGGTCACCGATCAACACTCCGATCCCTGGGGAGGATCTCTCGTGGAAACCACGGAAGCAGCACCGACGCGGTCCCGTACGACGGGACGTCGATCGAGCGCCTGGCGCCGGACGGCCAGGATGGCCGTGGTCGGCGTGCTGGCCGGTGCGGCCGTCGGGCTCGCCGCCTCACCCGGCCTCGCCGCCACCGGCCGGGTCATCATCGGCAGCCCCACCGGCCCGAGCGCCATCCTGGTCGACCCGGCCGCCGGCTGCCACAGCGTCAACGCCACGTTCCCGCCCGGCACCACGGTAAGCAACCAGACCGACGCCACGATCGTGGTCTACACCGGAGGGTTCTGCACCGGCTTCCCGTCGCTAGCCCTCCCGCCCGGCGACTCCACGGTCTTCTCCCCCGGCAGCATTCGCGTGCTGTCGTAGCCGGGCAGACCGGCGGGGCCCCCCCCCGGGGGCCCCCGGGGGGGGCCCCCCCCCCCCCCCGGGGGGGGGGGGGGGGGGGTCCGCGGGCAAACCGCCCCCCCCCCCGC